>CAZKSG010000010.1:0-50429 GCA_964555335.1 uncultured Anaerolinea sp. | reverse complement strand
TGCACGAGCTAAAAATTATGCGAGTTGTATAATGTATCCATTCCGTCTAAGGAGAAGGTTGTATGTCCAACGATGTAGCCGGAGATCATTTCGAGAGTTTGTTCGAGTATGCGCCTGTGTCGCTGTGGGAGGAGGATTACAGCGGCATCAAGGCTTTTCTCGATTCACTGCGAGCCAATGGCGTGACGGATTTCGCTCACTATTTGGATACACACCCGGAAGAGATCGAAAGCAACATGCGCCGCATCAAGGTGAATCACGTCAACCGTGAGACGTTGAACATGTTCGGCGCAACATCGGTGACGGAACTGCTGTTGAATCTCGATAAGATCTTCCGCGACGAAATGCGCGAACACTTCCGTTCGGAGTTGACGGCGTTATGGAACGGGGAAAAGGAATGGTCGGGAGACGGAGTCAATTACCGGCTGGATGGCGAGCCGCTCTACATTCGCCTGCATTGGCGCATTCTGCCCGAATGTGAATCCACATGGGAGTGCGTGCTGGTTTCCATCGAAGACATCACTGCCCTCAAAAAAGCGGAGATGCGTTTCCATAACCTGTTCACCCACGCTCCCATTTCCTTGTGGGAGGAGGATTACACCGCGATCAAGCAGGAGTTCGATCGGCTGCGCGAACAAGGCGTGACCGATCTGCGAGCGTATCTTGCTTCGTCACCACAGGTAGTGGACCATTTCATTGAGATGATCCGCGTTCTGGATGTGAACGAGAAAACGCTCAATCTGTTTCAGGCAATGGACAAGGAGATGTTGCTTGCAAATCTCGACAAGGTGTTCCGCGACGAAATGCGGTCGCACTTTGCCAACGAGCTCGTAGATATGTGGGATGGAAAAACGTTTTATGAGCGCGAAGGTGTGAATTATTCCCTGTCAGGTGATCCAGTCCATGTGCAGCTTGCATGGACGTTGATGCCCGGTTCAGAAAAGGATTTCGGTTGGGTGCTGGTTGCCCTTCAGGATATTACCGCCCGCAAGAAGGCAGAGGAGTATCTGCGCTATCTCGGCACGCACGATGTGATGACGGGACTCTATAACCGCGCTTTCTTCGAAGAGACCCTGCAAAAACTGGAATCCAAGCGACATGACCCGATCAGCTTTATCATTGCTGATCTCAACAACTTGAAGCCGGTCAACGATGTGTTTGGTCATCATGTTGGGGACAAATTGATCCGGCGGGCGGCAGAAGTGCTGAGCGCGAGCGTGGGGAAAAACTATGTGACTGCACGTATTGGTGGGGATGAATTCATCATCATCATGCCAGATGCAAAATTGGCTGAGGCTGAGGAGTTGATAGAACGGATCCAGTCGTTCGTAGTGATGAACAACAAATATTACCGCGACCCGGAATTAAGCCTGTCGCTGGGTGCGGCGGTCAGTGGACCGGGATTATCGCTGGAAAAGGTTATCAGTATCGCTGACAATGAGATGTACAAGAACAAAGGTCTGCATCATCGCCGTCGCAGGGAAGATTTCTTTAACAGCATCGAATAACAAAATCGTCCCGAAGTGTTGCACTTCGGGACGATCCATCTCACCAGCCAAACTCGTCAAAGTTGACTCCCTTGCGATGATTCTCCAATGCCTGCCGAATGTAGGGGACCGTATTCTCTGGCAACTCATCCAGGTTTACCCAACGGATATCGTCACATTTGTCGGGCTCCGCGTTGATGGGCTCGCCATCCCATGCGCCGACACGCAAAAAGAAATCCACACGTTCTTCACCATCCATGCGGTGCATCACCTGTGAGAAGTGGAGATGCTTCGCTTCAACCCGAATTCCAACCTCCTCCTGTGCTTCACGCGCGGCTGCCGCAATGACCGTTTCCCCGCCATCCAAATGCCCGGCGGGGACGCTGTACTTTCCATCGGCAAAGCCGGTATTGAAACGCCGGATCAGAAGGACCTGATCTCCACGAAAGAAAAACAAATGGACGGTGGTGGGGAATGTCGCGCGTGGTGTCATGTTATCAGGCAGGTTGTGTAAGCCGAAGATTCCCTACGATCAACGGCAGGACTTCATCGGTAAACTTTTCAGCGGAGGAATGCTTTTTGTCGCGACTCCATTGCACTGCGAGTCCATAGATGGCCCAACTCGCGGCTGTAGTGGCGATCTTTGGGTCAACATCGGTATCCAGTTTTTCATGCCACTTCTGAAGCAGTTCCTGGATCTGTAATTTGACCTGTGTTTCCATCACTTGTTCAAACTGTGGTGATGGGGGATTGCAATGCGAACTGGCCACCGAAATATATTCGCAGACAGCAATGATCAGCGCCCGCAAATTGTCCATGCTGAAACTGCACACGTTGAGCATGCGTTTTTCGATCTCCTGGCGGAATCCCTGCCGGACGCTGTAATCGAGCAGCGCATATTTATCGGGAAAGTGAGCATAAAAGGTGGCGCGGTTGACGCCGGCCTTCTCAGTAATATCCTGCACAGAAACAGCCTGGAATCCCTTCTCGGACACTACATCCAAAAAGGATTGCTCTAGCAACTGCCGTGTCCGTTTGACGCGGGGGTCCAGTTTTTCTTCGGGGAAAGTAGACAACATTTTTGCTCCAGTGTTGCTTATCCAACAGATTCAAGAGATTGATGGTTGACTTGAAAAGGTAAGGCGGGTAAATTATACAACATCTGTTGTTTAGAATACATATGTATATTACCATACAGTTGTAGGAGAAGTCAAGATGAACATTGTACTTTGGATCGCACAAGGATTGCTCGCCGCTCTGTATCTGATGGCTGGAACCATGAAAACCTTTCAAACGGCGAAAGCCAGAGAGAACATGACCTGGACACAGGGACGCTCGGACACATTCGTGCGCTTCGTGGGGATCTCGGAACTGCTCGGCGCGCTCGGGCTGATCCTGCCCCTCGTCACAGGCATCCTGCCCTGGCTGACGCCGCTGGCAGCGGCCGGCTTGACGATCATTCAGGTGCTCGCCATTTTGCAGGAGCATCTGCCAAAAAAGGAATATAACGTGATCCCGGTCAACATCGTATTACTGGCGCTCGCCATATTCGTTGTCATCGGGCGCTGGACACTTTTTTCATAAATCTATTTCAATAGGAGAAACATAAAATGGACGTAACAATCATTGGTGCTGGCAACATGGGACGTGGGATCGGAACCCGCGCCGTCGCAGGCGGACACTCGGTCACATTTGTGGACGCGAACCCCGAAGTGGCAGAAAAGACAGCCGCAGATGTAAAAGCCGCGGCGAAGAATGGTGCGAAGGTTTCCACATCCAGCCTGGGTGATGTGAAACTTGGCGATGTAGTGGTGTTTGCCGTCTGGTATGGTACGAACATCGAGATCGCCAAACAACTGGGCAGCAAACTCGCTGGCAAAGTGGTTGTGGATATCGCCAACCCGCTGAACTCCACTTACGATGGATTGGCTACCGCTCCCGATTCTTCCTCTGCGGAAGATCTCGCCAGGTCCATCGCTGCAGGTGCCAAAGTCGTCAAAGCCTTCAATACCACCTATGCTGGCACGCTCATCGCGGGACAGGTGGATGGGAAGCCGCTGGATGTCTTCATTGCCGGCGACGATGCAGATGCCAAAGCCAAGGTTGCACAGCTCGTGACCGACGGCGGCATGCGCGCTGTCGACACCGGTCCGCTGAGCCGCGCCCGCCAGATCGAAGGGATGCAGTTGCTGCACATCGTCACCCAGGGAACGCTCGGCACCAATTGGGGCAGCGCGATCAAGATTTTAGGATAAGTTTGTACAATCGCTCCTGGGCGAAGGAGATTCCTTGCCCAGGGCGATGATACTCATGGAAAGAATTGTATGTCTGTACTTGATACAACCATCACATTGGTTCCCAATACTGAATTCGCAAAACTGGCTACTGACGCGCAGATTCAACGTGTGACCAAGGCACTCGAAGCCAACGGCATGAAAGTTCTGGTCGCAGAAAATGGTGAAGAAGCAAGGCAACTGGTGCTCGACCTGGTGCCGCAGGGCGCAGAAGTGTATGCCAATCAATCGAAGACCCTGGAAAAGATCGGCTTGACTGCCGAGTTCGACAAGTCCGGCCGTTACAACGCGGTGAGACCGAAAGTGCTGTCGTTGGACCGCAAGACCCAGGCGGATGAGATTCGTAAGCTGCGTTCCATTCCCGATTACATTGTCGGAAGTGTCCATGCCATTACTGAGTCTGGTCAGGTGCTGACCGCGTCTGGCACTGGGAGTCAGCTGGCAGCCTATACCTACAGTGCGGGAAAGGTCATCTGGGTGGTCGGTACGCAGAAGATTGTCCGTAACCTGGATGAAGGTTTCCGGCGCATCGAAGAGTACAGTCATCCATTGGAGGATGCACGCATGTTGGAGATGTTCCATGCTCACAGCGTGATCAACAAAACGTTGATCATTAATCGTGATATGCCAGGTCGCATCACGGTGGTCCTCGTCAAGGAAGAATTGGGATTCTAGCGAAAGGGAAAGCGCCGCAACGTAGTCTATACGGTAGCCAATTTTTGAAGTGGTTTTATAGAAAGAGAAAAATGATGAATCAAACACAGACCGAAAGCAAGACAGATTTCTCCATCCACCCCGCCACATTAATGGGACATGTCTCGTTGACGGTTGCCAATTTGGAAAACCAGATCCTGTTTTATACAAAAGCGCTGGGCTTCCAGCTCCACTGGCGGGAAGGGAATAAAGCGGGGCTTGGTGCCGGCGGAGCCGATCTGCTTCGTCTTACTGAAGAACCGAATCTCAAGCGTTACCGCGGCACGACCGGCTTGTATCATTTTGCCGTGCTTTTCCCAAACAAAAAGGAACTGGCACGGGCGATGGCGCGTCTCTTTGCGATCCGTTACGAGAACTACCCCACCGATCACATCATGACCAAGACCACCTATCTCGATGACCCGGAAGGCAACGGCATCGAACTCTATGCCGAGTCACCCGAAGATGGAACGTGGTCGCTGGCGAACGGCGAATATATCACCCGCCGTAAAGATGGCTCGCTCAGCAATGGGCGCGAACCGCTCAATGTCAACGAGCTGTTCAAGAATCTATCCGATGATGACAACCTGGAACAGGGAATTCCGCCAGAGACACGCGTGGGACATGTTCACTTGCATGTGCGCGATGTGGATGAAGCTGTACATTTTTATCACGGCATCATCGGCTTCGATGTGATGGGTGTAGCGAAAGCCTTCCGCATGGGATTTGTCTCCGCGGGCGGGTATCATCACCATCTCGGTTTGAACACCTGGCAGGGTGAAGGTGCCCCTCCTCCTCCGCCCGATGCAGTGGGACTCCGTTATTTCACTGTGGAACTTCCGAATCAGGAAGCGCTCGACCAGGTCATCGCCCGCATCGACGCGGCGGGAATCCCCTCCAACCAAACGGAGGATGGATTGCTGGTTCAGGATCCCTCTCAGAATGGCGTGATGCTTTCCCTCCGTTCCGTGTCGTAGCAACATTGGAGTACACATCGTTACCCACATGGATTTCAAACTGACCATCTTTTCTGACTACATATGACCGTGGTGTTATGTCGGCCAGGGTGTGGTCGAGAAGCTGAAAGAAGAATACAACATTGACCTGGAATGGCGCCCGTTCTATTTGTATTGGGATGTACCTATGGAGGGAGTTGAACTGCCTGAGTATGTGAAACGCGCCCGTGCCAATGGATCGGAGGAGCGCCTGGCATCCATTGCCAACTCGTATGACATGGAGTTCAAGTCTACTGCGCGAATTTACAGCACACGGCTTGCCCACGAAGCGACCGAATATGCGCGCGAACATGGCAAGGCCAATGCATTTCATAAGGCGCTCTTCCGCAAAGTGTACGCAGAGGGACAGGACCCAGGCAGTTGGGATGTGCTTCGTTCCACTGCGGAAGAGACGGGCCTGGATGCAAACGAAATGCAGCAGCTTGTGGAGAGCAATAAATACACCGAACTTGTGGCCGAACAAGTCCGTTGGGCACAACAAATCGGCGTGAGCGGTGTGCCGACGTATGTGATCAATAACCGCTATGCCGTCGTGGGTGCGCAACCGTATGAAGTATTCAAAAACGCGTTGATGCAGATCATGAACCAGGCCGGTACATGAGATTGATTTCGTTTCAGACATCCTCGCGTGCGGAGGATGTCTTGTTATAGCGGCCTTCTCATCTCCTCTGTTGACATTGTGTTCGTTTTTGCCGCAGGAAAGTGCGACAATTTCAAAGAATTAAGAGATAATGGCATTATTCCAAATTACCGGTGACGGTCGCGGATCGACAGATGACTGTCGCCTTCCACACGGAGGTCCGTCATGCCATCAATGAATGATGTCTTGGGAATCATCATGGGAGGAGGACGTGGGTCACGGTTGCACCCATTGACGAAGATGCGTTCGAAACCGGCTGTGCCGATCGCCGGTAAGTATCGTCTCATTGACATTCCGATCAGCAACTGTATCAATTCGGGGATTTACCGCGTGGCGATCCTTACGCAATTCAATTCTGTTTCGCTCCACAGACATATCACTCAAACCTATAACTTTGACACCTTCCACACTGGCTGGGTGGATATCCTTGCCGCGGAGCAGACCCCCGAACGCGCGGACTGGTACCAGGGCACGGCAGATGCTGTTCGCAAGCAGGTGTTCGAGATCCAGGCGACAGGCGCGGAGTATGTGCTCATCCTGGCGGGCGATCATCTGTATCGCATGGATTACCGCGAGATGGCCAACTTCCTATGGGAGAAACAGGCTGATATAGCGGTGGCCGTCCAGCCCGTGGCGCGAGGCGAAGCATCCCGGTTTGGGATTCTGAAGGTTGAATCTGAGGGGCGCATTTCAGCGTTCGTGGAGAAGCCCAAGGATCCCGAGGTCCAAAAGAATTTCATCAGCCGCATCCATGATGAAGAACGACCGTTCCTGGGCTCGATGGGCATTTATTTGTTCAAGACCAGGGTGTTGATTGACCTGCTGATGAAGTTCCCTGACTATGATGATTTTGGCGGCGATATCATTCCTGAAGCGATCAAATCCTTGAACGTGTATGGTTTCGATTTCGACGGTTACTGGGAGGACATTGGAACGATCCGTTCGTTCTATGAAACGAACTTGAAGTTGACAAGCTCCAACCCGCCTTTCAACTTTTATGATGCCAAGGCACCGATCTACACTCATGCCCGTTATCTGCCAGGCTCGATTGTAGAAGACAGCAAATTGCAGGATGTGTTGATCGCCGAGGGCAGCCGCATTCGCAAGTCGGACATCACTCATTCCATTGTGGGAGTTCGCGGACAGATCGCAGAAGGGTGTGTGATCAAGGACAGCATCATCATGGGCGCAGATTATTACATGCCCAAGCGGCATCCTGAGATTCCCATAGGCATTGGCAGAAATTGCCGGATCGAATCGGCGATCCTCGATAAGAACGTACAGATCGGTGATGGCGTGGTCATCAAGTCGTTTGCCAATCACAAGGATATGGACCATGAACTGTACTTTGTGCGCGATGGGATCGTGGTGATCGCCAAGGATACGGTCATCCCGGCTGGGACGTGTATCGAACCAGCATAGCTGCGGACAAACATCACTTATTTATGTCACATTGACAGAGGCTGTGGCAAGGCGTAGACTCACACAGTCCAAGGAGCATACAAGCCGTCATGCGGGGGTGTGGCGGCTTATTTATTTGCTGCCGATAAATTCTTCTTTGGAGATGCTATGAACGAAGTCTGGCCGATTTTCATCATCGTTTTACAGTTGATATTCCTGGAAGGGATCCTTTCCATCGATAACGCTGCGGTGATCGGTGCATTGGTCTCGCCGCTGCCGAACGATAAACATGTCGAGTGGCCGAAGGCGCTGCAACGCTTTGGCGAGTGGCTGCATCCGGTCCTTGGAAATCAGCGTATGGCTGCGTTACGCGTGGGATTGCTCGGTGCATACGTGGGACGCGGCGCGATGCTGTTCCTGACCAGTTTCCTGATCCACAATTCGTGGATCAAAATCATCGGCGCGGTTTATCTCATTCATCTCGCTTTCGATAATTTGGAAGATATGACCGGTGGCGGCAGCGAAGAGGATGGCGATATCAAACCCATCAAAGTCCAATCGTTCTGGGCAACGGTGCTGACCGTGGAAACGATGGATTTGATCTTCAGTATTGACAATGTCGTTGCGGCTGTCTCACTTTCAGATAAGATCTGGGTGGTGATGCTTGGTGTGGGAATCGGCATTCTAACCATGCGTTTCGCTGCGGGTGTCTTCTCTTACGCAGTGGAGCGCGAGCCGATCCTCAAGCAGGCTGCTTATGTGCTGGTACTTAACATCGGCGTGGAATTGATCCTTGATCAGGTCTGGCATGTGGAGATCTCCGACCTTGTCCGTTTTGGGATTTCCATGGCGACGATCCTGCTGGCGATCGCGTATGCTCATAGCACGTTCCTGCAGCGCTTCCGCTTTGTGCTGGTCTGGCTGGCACAGGGAATTGGCATTATTAACGAACTCGTGGACTGGGTGCTTGCACCCGTGCGTGGGCTCGTCCGCGTCATTGCCGACCTCTTCAGATCATCCGAACCGACAGTTGCATCCTAGATCGGAGAAACCATGTATACGGTCAAAACACCAACTACCCGCGAAGATTTCAAATCCTATTATGCCCTGCGGTACCGGGTCCTGCGCGAACCGTGGGGACATCCCAAAGGCACAGAGAAGGATGATTACGAACCCATCAGCGAACACTTCATGGCCGTTGGCGACAAAGGCGAAGTGGTGGGCGTTGCCAAACTCTACGAAAAAGCAGATGGCGTCGGCCACATCTCGCATCTGGCGGTTGCCCCCGAATGCCAGCACAAGGGAATCGGTCACCTCTTGTTGACTACGGTGGAAAAACGGGCCCGGGAACGCGGTTTCAAGATCATCGGGACGATGTCCCGCGTGACGGCGACGGCGTATTTCGAACGGGCTGGTTTCCGCGTGGCGGGCATCCCCACGCCTCATATCGGGACCACGCATCTGGTCTGGATGGAAAAGGCGTTATCCTAGCTGAAGACCCTTGCAAATGTCTGTGTTGTGCCCAACAAAAGTATTTGGCGCATCGCTTGACATTCCCTTAATGTCAGGAGTACACTGAAAGCGGATGGGGAGTAGCCGTGGTGTCTCATTCGACCCTGTTTCACGAGACGCCAGTGGATCATCGTCAACCCATTGACGCTCAAAACGTGTCATCGGTGATCCATGCGCTCTCAGGCGTTGGCAAGACCACCACAGGTGTGGTGGTCTTTTTGTTTATCACTGCCACATACATACCCGCGAAGGGTATACATCACTCAGGAGATGTTTTGTATGACACTGGAAAAAAATGGCAAGGCAGAGTTCGCACAACATGATTGGCATGCCCTCGACACAGAAGAAGTCCTTGGCCACTTAAAGGTAGAGGGAAACGGATTAACGATAGCAGAAGCAAAGAAACGTCTTGAAAAATACGGTCCCAATCAATTAAAGGAGGCGCCGCGTCCCACCTTTTTGCAGATGTTATGGGAGCAGCTGAATAATTTCGTTGTCATCCTTCTGATCGTGGCTTCTGTGATCTCAGCGTTATTGGGAGATTACGTTGAAGCGGCTGCCATCATGTCCATTGTGCTGCTGAATTCCATTCTGGGGATCGTGCAGGAACGCCGCGCCGAGGAGGCATTGGCAGCTCTCAAGAAACTGGCTGCCCCCGATGCCCAGGTGATCCGCGACGGACATCGGGTTTCGGTCCCATCGTATGAACTGGTTCCAGGAGATATCGTCTTCCTCGAAGCCGGGAATTTCATTCCAGCCGATATCCGCCTGCTGGAAGCAGTCAACCTGCGCGTGGAAGAAGCCTCTTTGACAGGCGAGTCTCTGGCTGTTCAAAAGAACGCTGCAACGGTGCTTGATAAAAATGTCCCGTTGGGTGACCGCAAGAACACAGCCTTCATGGGAACGGTCGTCTCGTATGGACGCGGGCGCGGCGTGGTCACCAGCACAGGTATGTACACCCAGCTTGGACTGATCGCCTCCATGCTCCAGAACGTGGAAGCGGAGGAGACTCCCCTGCAGCGACGGCTCGACCAGCTTGGAAAATCCCTCAGCATCGCTGCTCTGTTTCTGGTTGCCATCGTCTTTATTGTTGCACTCGTTAACAACACCACTATTAGCGAGCTGTTCACCAGTCCACTGCAATATTTTCAGAATTACGTTGAGACGATCACCGAAACCTTTATCATCGCCATCAGCCTTGCCATTGCCGCCGTCCCGGAGGGACTGCCCGCGGTTGTGACGATCTCCCTTGCCCTCGGCATGCGCGAAATGATCAAGCGCCATGCGCTCATCCGAAAGTTGTCCTCGGTGGAGACGCTTGGCTCTGCTACAGTGATCTGTTCTGATAAGACTGGCACACTGACCCAGAACGAAATGACCGTCACCCGTTTATGGGCAGATGGGCAATTTGTGGATGTGACCGGAACGGGATACGCGCCGTTCGGCGATTTCAAAGTGGATGGCAAGACCGTCAAGATCGCCGAGTATCCCGCCGTACTGACCGCCCTCTGGCTTGGACTTTTGAACAACGACTCTTCGCTTGAGACCACCGGCGAGGAGGATTCGCAGAAGACCTATCGCATCGTTGGTGACCCAACTGAGGGTGCGTTGCTTGTCGCGGCTGCCAAGGCGGGTGCGGCTCATGTAGAGGTCAGGGAGGCGTATCCGCGCGAGAACGAAGTGCCGTTCGATTCCGAACGCAAGCGTATGATCACCATCCATGATGTAGCTGCACCACGTCCGGAGGACCCATCCCCGTTCACGAATGATAGACATAAAGATTGGGATGTGATCGCCGTCAAAGGTGCTCCTGATGTTGTGCTGGAACTCTGCACTCAATATCAGGGAATGAACGACCAACCGCATCCACTGGATGAGAAGACACGTCAACGCATCCTGGCGGCCAACGACGAAATGACCAAAGGCGCCTTGCGTGTGCTGGGGCTTGCGTATCGTGTCGTTCGGGATGTGCCCGACAACCCCGAAAACATCAAAACAGAAGAGTTGGAACAGGACCTCGTCTTTGTAGGACTGACCGGCATGATCGACCCCGCCCGCGTGGAGGTGAAACCAGCGTTGGCACATGCACGCGAAGCAGGCATCCGCACCGTGATGATCACGGGCGATTATCCCAACACTGCCCGCGCCATCGCCGAGACCATCGGGTTGCTGCGCCCCGGCAAGAACGTGATGACCGGTGCACACCTCGATGCGATCAGCGATGCAGAACTGCGCAACGTCATCGAAGACACCGATGTCTTTGCCCGCGTCTCTCCCGAGCACAAGATGCGCATTGTGGACGCGTTGCAGGCCAATGATGAGATCGTCGCCATGACCGGTGACGGTGTCAACGATGCGCCCGCCATCAAACGCGCTGACATCGGTGTGGCGATGGGCATCACCGGCACCGATGTGGCCAAGGAAACCGCCGACATGGTGCTGACCGACGACAATTACGCCAGCATCGTTTCGGCTGTTGAGCAGGGACGCATCATCTACTCGAACATTCGTAAATTTGTGTTCTTCCTGCTATCGTCAAATGTGGCCGAGATCATGATCATCTTCCTCGCCACGCTGGCAGGGCTCCCCGCTCCGCTGACTGCGATCCAATTGTTATGGTTGAACCTGATCACCGATGGCGCTCCCGCGCTTGCGCTCGCCGTGGAAAAAGGCGACCCCGATATCATGCAGCAAAAACCGCGCGCCAAATCGGAGCCGATCATCAATCGCAGCATGATGCTGGGACTGAGTGTGCAAACTGTGGCCCAGACCGGCGCCGTTCTCACTGCCTTTATACTTGGCTTGATCTGGCACCTCGAAGCGGGAGCCAGCGTCGTTGGCAATCCGCTAACCTATGTTCTGCAGCATGACTGGCAGGGTATTGATGTGCAAAGCGCAGAGACGATGGCATTTGTCACGCTCTCGTTGTGCGAACTTTTCCGTGCCTACACCGTCCGTTCGGAGCGCGCTTCGATCTTCAAGATCGGCGTGTTCTCGAATCGCTACATGCAATATGCGGTTGGACTTTCATTGGTCCTGCTGCTGCTGGTCTGTGCTATCCCCTTCCTGCAGCCGATCTTCAACACGCACTTCCTAACCCTCCGTGAATGGGAAGTGGTCCTCGGGTTGGGAATCCTTCCTGCTGTTGCGGAGGAGATCACCAAGTTCTTTTTGCGGGTGGGCAAAGCCAGCTAGCGTAGTTACAGATCGCCACTTAAACCGATTACGGATTACGTGCTGTTACGTAATCCGTAATTCTTTAACTTGAAATGATTTTCTGTGAATGGGCGAGACTCCCATCCGCTTCATGGCGAGACGATGAAATTGCGTTCCGTAACCCTTGTGTTTCCCCAACCCGTAGCCTTGATACTGCGAATCCAGTTCGCACATGAGTTCATCGCGGGCTGTCTTTGCCAATACAGAGGCAGCCGCGATGCTTAAGCACAACGCATCGCCTTTGACGAGCGCAGTCTGCGAAATATCGAGTTGAGGGAGTTCGAGTCGGAAGTCGGTGAGCAGATATTCTGGATGAAAGGAAAGTCCCTGCAGGGCGCGGAGTGCGGCCAGCCTCGTCGCGGGGACGATGCCAAACGAGTCGATCTCCTCGGCGGAGGCGAAGGCAACACACCAGGTCAGCGCGGTCTCTTTGATGCGCGGCGCAAGCGATTCGCGCTCGAGGGGAGTCATCTGCTTGGAATCGCGGACTCCTGCCAGGGCTTGGAATAGACGCGATGAATCACCATTGAGCAGGATCACCGCTCCCACCGCGACCGGGCCGGCAAGCGCTCCACGTCCGGCTTCATCCAACCCGGCTATGTATTTGTAGTGAGACCAGAGATTGTTTTCGTAGGTGAGATCAGGGTTTTGGATCATACAATCCACGCCATGCATTGCGCTGGATGACGAGCAGGTCGAGGAACATGCGCAGGGAATCGCGCAGGACACTGATCTTGCTATCGGCATTGAAGTACCAGTCGATGGGGATCTCAATAACCTGATAGCCGCGGTGCCGTGCGATGTAGAGCAGTTCGACGTCGAACGCCCAGCCAGTCAGCGTTTGGAGTGGGAAGATCTCGCGTGCCACATCGGCGCGGATGCATTTGAACCCGCATTGGGTATCCTGCAAACCCGGCAGCACCAGCCAACGGATCAACGTATTGAAGACCCGCCCAGTAAAGTGACGATATTGCGGCTCATCGTAGCGGACTGCGCCGGGCGCTTCGCGCGAGGCGATGGCGACATCCACGTTTGATAATTGAGGGGGAAGGAACTTTCCGATCTCCTCGATCGGCATGGAGAGGTCGGCATCGCACATGAAGATATACTCGCCGTTCGCCTCCTGCACCCCACGCTGGATCGCCAGCCCTTTGCCGCGTCTGTCATTGCGGATGACACGCAGGTTCGCATACTTTGCAGCGAATTCACAGGCAATATCGTATGTGCGGTCGCTGCTCCCGTTTTCAACGATAATGACTTCGGATGTAAAACGTTGCTGGCTCAGAAAACCGAACGTCTGCTCCAGAGTATCGGGCAGGCGATTCTCTTCGTTATGAGCAGGGATGACGATGGAAAGAAAAGGCGTTGTTTTGCTGTTCAAGATAATACAAAGATGTAGTATGCAAGTCCCGCCAGGGTACACAAAAGAAGGAGCGCCAACCCAGCGATGAACGCGAGCTGGCCGGGTGTCATGCCAAGAATTCGCCTGCCGCGTGGTTTGGGCCGCGGTAACGGCTGCGCCGGACTTGACTCCTGGATGTTGGTTCTGGTTTCCGACGATGGAACATCGAGGGAAGGTTCCTCATCCATCGCAAAATCGAAATCTGCAGGGGCAAAGGGTTTCGCATCCTGCGATGCGTTGAAAATGGCGCGTGCCCGGGAGGCATCCTGTTGAGATGACTCTTCGAACGTATGCTCCTGCGGTATAGGGGCCGCCGGGGCCGAAACGATTGAAGCAGGTGCGGCCTTCTTCGATGGGCGTGGGTTGACGATCCGCTCGGAGATCTCGAAGATGCTCTCGGTGCTCAGAACCTGGCGTGCTGTTGCCAACCCGGCAACGTAGGATTTGATTCCATCGATCATCAGGACCTTGATGGCGGGGCGCACTGATTCGACATGCAGCCCTGGGTCCCCGGCGATCAGCACTGGCTCGGGATCCACCGGCATCTTCACACCCTGACGCTCCACGAAGGCCTTGACCGCATTCGCCATGCGGATCGTGCTCCGGATTACGTTATCCGGCGCGGGTTTGTATCCCTCACCTTCGGCCACGCTCCAGGAATCGCCTTTGACCTCATATCGTCCCTTCAAAAGGGAGATCTGGATCACGTAGATGCCTGTCGGTCCCAGCAAAACGATTGGAACCATGATGCCGCTTTGTCCCAACGTAACGTTATGGATGAGCGTATACCCTTTCTCCAACTGGCGGTCGAAATAGGTGATGATGGCTTTCTGCGCCTGTAATTCATTCAGCCAATTAAAGCCGAACTTCATCATGCCTTGAATACGCTGGGCAAAGCCAAGTTGTCCTTTTTCATCCAGGAAAGGGGTTTGATCGATGATCTTCATGGGATTTTAGAAAACAGGGGCCTGTTCCAGTTCGTCATGGTCCGCTGCTGCGCTGGTGGCAATCAGGTCCTTGCCATCACGGGTGACCACCTGCACGGGTTTGCCTTCTTCGAAGGTGCCGGCCATCAATTCCTTGCGTTTGCCGACGACAAATTTTTTCCCATCCTTGAGACGCTCCAATAGATCCTTGCGATCGATCAATACCCGGTCGGAAAAAGCCGAACCTCGCCGCTCGAATGCACGGACCACTACGATCTGTCCGTTCTTATAACGGACTGCTTCAATGACACCATCGAACTTCTTTGCCATACCGATTTTGCCTCCGTAGGGTATTTTAGCACTAAACATTAAAGAGACCCTAAAAGTTGAGTAAACCGTTAGGGTCATATCTTAAATAAAAACGCCCCGCATATGCGAGACATTCTGTCGGGGCGCCGGGATTCGTATCACCTTCTCAATGAAGGAACCCAGACCTAGAAAAAGAAGACTCCTGCCAGGGGAGTCTTCTTGTGTATCTGTCGGGGCGCCGGGATTCGTGCCACCTTCTCAATGAAGGAACCCAGACCTGGAAAAAGAAGACTCCTGCCAGGGGAGTCTTCTTGTGTATCTGTCGGGGCGCCGGGATTCGAACCCGGGACCTCTTGCTCCCAAAGCAAGCGCGCTAGCCGGACTGCGCTACGCCCCGATATTGATTTTTGACCAAGGTCGGTCACTTGGTCTGTGAGTATAATGCGAAGGATGAATACACGTCAAGCGACAAAACAGCTTGTGACCCTGTTTATTTTCCTTGCTACATTCACAGCCTGTTCGCCATTGACCCCGCCTGTTCCCACGCCCACGCGTATTTCATCCATTTCCTCTCCTATTATGGTACAAGCGACTCTCACCGAACTCCCCACGGTGACGGTCACCCCCTCGCTTTGCCGCACTCAGCCAGGGCGCATCGAAGAGGGCAGTCTGGACTCACTTAAACCGCCGCAGGATTTCCTCGTCTATTTACCTCCCTGCTACGATGAAACCCCAGACCAGCGTTATCCCGTCCTCTACCTCCTGCATGGACAAACCTACACCGATGACCAGTGGATCCGTCTCGGCGCGGCACGCGTCGCCGATGAACTGACCATTTCCGATGAATCGCGTCCGTTCATTATCGTCTTCCCTGATAATCGTTACTGGAACCAGCAAAGCGAGCTCGAATTCGGCAACCGGTTGGTCAACGATCTGATTCCCTACATTGACTCCACCTATCGTACCCTGCCCGACCGGAATCACCGCGCCATTGGAGGCATGTCACGCGGCGCAGGTTGGTCATTGCGCATCGGACTCACACAATGGAAACTCTTCGGAGCGATCGGGCTCCATTCACTGGCTGTGCTCCAAAAGGATGGCTCGAAGATCAACGGCTGGGTGGAGGCGATCCCTGCTTCCTCGCGTCCACTGATTTTCATGGATATCGGTGACGCCGACCAGGAATTGGCCAGCGCGCAGCGAGTCGAGTCCTTGTTCAGCGAGGCGGGCATCCTCCATGAATGGCATCTATATAGCGGCGCACATACCGAGGAATATTGGAGCGCTCATATTGAAGAATATATGAGCTGGTATGCAGGGCAATGGAATAATCCGCAATAAATGTCGTTGTGAACGAAGCGAAGCAATCTCCATCTAATTGGCTAACTCCTATCACCAAGCGATTCTCAACAAACAGGAGATTGTTTCGTCGAGAAGATCTCTCTCCTCGCAACAACATAGAAAGCTTATAATCCCTTCATTCAGGAGCATTCATGAACATCCTTGTTACAGGCGGAGCAGGATACATCGGTTCGGCAACGGCTGAAGCATTGCTCGACGCCGGACATGAAGTGACCGTGTATGACTCGCTTGTCACCGGGCATCGTGCTGCGGTGCCGGCAGATGCCACGTTTATCCAGGCAGACCTCTCCGATAGTCATGCCCTTGCCGAAACATTGACCCGGCAAAAATTCGACGCTGTGATGCACTTCGCAGCCTTCATCGAGGCAGGCGAGAGCATGAAGGACCCGGGACGTTTTTATCACAATAACTTTGCGAACTCGCTGGCATTGATGGAAACTGCCGTTCGCGCCGGGGTTAGACGATTTGTGTTGTCATCCACGGCGGCGATCTTCCAATCGAGTGATGAGCCGCTATCAGAAGAGTCGCCCATCGGTCCGACCAACGTATATGGACACACCAAGCTGCTGGTGGAGCAGACGTTGGAATGGTATCGCCAGATCCATGGATTGCGTTTTGCCGCGTTACGCTATTTCAATGCCTGTGGTGCATTGCCCAATCGTGGTGAGGCACATCAGCCTGAGTCGCATTTGATTCCACTAGTGCTGCGCGTGCCGCTCGGCGAACGCGACTCGGCAGACATCTACGGCACAGACTATCCCACGCCGGATGGCACCTGCATCCGCGACTACATTCACATCGCTGATCTGGTCTCGGCGCACCTCCTCGCCCTCGATGGACTCGGCGAACGTGACCAACTGATCTACAACCTGGGAAGCGGCAACGGCTACTCGGTCCGCAAAGTGATCGAGACGGCCCGCAAGGTGACGGGACATCCCATCCCAGCACGCGAACTGCCGCGGCGCCCCGGCGATTCGGCCCGCCTTGTCGCCTCCTCCGAAAAGATCAAACGCGAGCTTGGCTGGAAGCCCGAACACGATAATCTGGAAGAGATCATCGCCAGTGCATGGAACTGGCATACATCCCACCCTAAAGGATATGAAGAATGAACTTTACGTTTCATCGCATTCCGGTTGGAATCTGCAATTGCTATTTGCTGCGCGGCGAACGGACCGTTTTGATCGATGCGGGCGCGCAGGGCAGTGTCAAGGCGTTTTCGCGCGGCATGTCACAGCTTGGCGTAGACCCGAAGGACATCTCGTTGATCCTGCTTACGCATGGGCATTGGGACCACATCGGTTCGCTACATCCCATCCAGCAAATGAGCGGCGCCAGGGTCGCCATCCATCACCGCGATCAGGCGTGGGTGGAAACGGGCAAGCCGGAATTTCCCGCGGGTACAACTCCATATGGACGCGCCATGTCTGCCCTGGCAAAGGCATTACTGAAGATCAACCTTCCCTCTGTAAAAGTGGATCGAGTACTCGATGATAGCGGCATGTCACTGGCTGAATTTGGCATTCCCGCCAACGTGGTGTACACGCCCGGCCACTCGATGGGACACGTAAGCATCCTGCTCGATTCAGGCGATGCGCTGGTGGGTGACATGGCCATGAACGATTGGTATCTGCGCCTCACACCGGGGCTGCCTGTTTTGGCAGATGATATCAACATGGTGGTCGAAAGCTGGAAGAAAATTCTGCCAATGGGAATCAAGCGAGTCTATCCCGCTCACGGCATGGATTTCCCGGTGGAAGTGATGCAACAGGAGATCGCGAACTTCAAGGTAGCAAGATGACCTTCACCATTGTCTTCTTCGGCTGGATCTTTTCACTCTGCCTGCACGAATTTTCGCATGCACTTGTGGCCTATTTGGGCGGCGATCATACCGTGCGCGAAAAGGGTTATCTCACGTTCAATCCCCTGAAATACACTGATCCTCTGTTATCGATCGTGCTGCCGCTGGTCTTTTTGTTCCTGGGAGGAATCGGTCTGCCGGGCGGCGCCGTCTACATCGAACGCTGGCGCATCCGCAATCGCTTCTGGTTGAGCGCCATGTCGCTGGCAGGACCGGCGGCCAATTTGCTCGTGGCGGTCATTCTCGGACTCGTCCTTCGATTTACAAATCTTGAAACCACGGCAGCCGGGCCGGGCATTTCCTTTTTGCTGGCACTTCAAATTTCAGCGGTGATCTTCAACCTCATCCCACTCCCGCCGTTCGATGGATACAACGCCCTCGAACCGTTCCTCAATACGGTCATACGCATGCAGGTGGACCGCGTGCGCAGTTTCACCATGTTGATCGTGTTCCTGGCGTTCTGGTATATCCCGGGTATTGGCAGGGAATTTTGGAAAAGCGTGTACATCCTCTCATCCGGGCTTGGCGTGAACTGGGACCTTGTGGTGAGCGGACTCGAACGCTTCCGTTTCTGGGAATTGTAGCCGCTTCGCACGCAGCCGACGATTGATCCTCTCATCAGGGAATAAGGCGACCCTCCAAAGATCTTTGGAGGGTCGCCTTATTTTTCGAATACAAATAGGGGATGGTTCTCTTCTCCTTGTCAAATTGGACTATTTTGGTTATAATAATTGTGTAATATTTCACAATAAAGGCAGAATGCAATGAACATCCAAAAACTCCCCCATGTAGTCATTATCGGTGCCGGTTTCGGAGGCTTGGACACGGCTCGTAAATTGGCGAAAGCGCCGGTACAGATCACGATCATCGACCGGCATAACTATCACCTCTTCCAACCGCTGCTGTATCAGGTGGCCATCGCGGGGCTTGTCCCTTCACAGATCGCCTATCCATTGCGGACCATTTTCCGTCGGCATAAGAATGTTACCTTCCAGATGGGCGAAGTCTCATCGATCGATTTCGATTCCCGTTATGTCAAAGCGGACGGTTCGATCATCGCTTACGATTACCTTGTGCTGGCTGCCGGAGGAGAGACGAACTTCTTCGGGATGCACAATGTCGAACAGAATGGCTTCCAGTTAAAGAACGTGGAGAGTGCGGTCAACACGCGCAATCACCTGCTGCGCATGTTCGAAGAAGCCAGCCGCGAAGCCGACTCCGAGAAGCGCCGTGCCCTGCTGACCTTTGTGGTTTTGGGCGGCGGTCCGACCGGTGTGGAGACCGCCGGCGCGCTGGGCGAACTCATCACGCATGTGATGGCAAAGGACTATCCCTACATGGACCTGCGCGATGTGCGTGTCCTGTTGATCGAAGCTGCGCCGAGCGTGATGATGGCCTATCCTAATGAACTGCGCGAGGCGACGAACAAACTCCTGCGCAGCAAGAACGTGGAGATCATGGTCAACACCAAACTCCTGGATTACAACGGCCTGGAAGTGAAATTAGGAAGCGGCGACATCATCAAGACCCACACACTGATCTGGACGGCCGGCGTGCGCTCCGCCCGAATCACAGATACGCTTGGGGTTCAGCAGGCAGCCGGATGTCGCATTCGAGTCGAGCCGACGCTGCAATTGCCCGGTCACCCGGAGGTCTTTGTCATCGGCGATTCCGCTTATCTCGAAAATGGAGGCGGTCAGCCTCTACCCATGCTCGCCACTGTTGCCCAACAGGAAGCAGACACCGCTGCGCGGAACATCCAAAAGATCCTAAAAGGACAGCCACCTGTACCGTTTCGTTACAAAGACCCAGGCCTGCTGGCCACCATCGGGCGGAATGCCGCCGTTGCGCGCATCTGGGGGCTCTCGTTCAGTGGGTTCATCGCCTGGGCGATCTGGGTTGGGCTGCATATTTACCGCCTGATCGGGTTTCGCAACCGCTTATTGGTATTGATCAACTGGGCGTGGGATTATGTCTTTTATGAGAACCAGGTACGACTCATCACGAAGGAATGAGTCCCGGATTTTGCGAGAGAAAGTAGACGAAGAGCAGGCTGCTGGTATTGATCAGTGCATGCAGTAACACACCCGGCCATACCGAATTGGACCGGTGATACAGATATGCCAATAGATTTCCAAGAACGAACGTTGGCACCAGAGACGCCAGGTCGAGATGCGCCACGGCGAAAATTCCCGAACTGATCAGCATGCCGCCGACCCAGCCATACTTTGCCCGCAATCCCTGGAATAGAAAGCCGCGGAAGAAGATCTCTTCCACCAAGGGGGCGAGTACTGCGCCAACGATCAGGAACCAGATCGGTGTATCCAGCAGCGCGAAGATCTGTGTGATCCGATCGCCTTGTGTTTCCACGCCGATGCGCATCAGGATGAGGTTGTGGACCAGAATGATCATATAGCTGCCGATCAACAATCCGCAGCCAATTGCGAGCGTGCCCAGGCTGAATTTGCCAAAGCCGATGACTTTCCAATGGACCCCTCTCCAGGCAAAGATGACGATAACCGGCAATAGATAGGCAAGTTGGACAATGATCAGGATCCAGCTTTGGGCGAGTTGCCCTCTTTGTCCCAGCATGGCATTGACCAGCAACCCTGCGTCGATCAAAGCCAGTAGAGCGACGGCAATCCAGTTGTCCATGGGCTTCCATGGTACCGAATACGTGACCGGTTCTGGCGCTGGCATGGTTTGATTCTCGAAATTCATTTACCCTCTTCCAGTTCGCGATAGATGAGCCACTGTCCTTTGCGATCATCGACGCTTTTCATGGCGCGGTCGTAATAAATATCGAAGACCTGTCCTGTGTCCACGCGTATGCGGAAATAGAAGCGCCCCACGTTCAACGACCCTCGGCTGGCGGCCACGGCTGCATGTTCGGGTCGCATGTTTTTGGCCATCTTGCCGCGCCGGGCAAAGTCGCTCCATGCCGAGAGCATCTCTGTAATGTGATAGGTCTTTTCGTCCCAGATGAACCCGTTCGGGCAATCGGGAGTCTTCTCCCGCGCAGGTGGGGAATCAAAAATGGGTTGTATGGGGTCATCGTAAAAATGGATGGGTTGGTAGGTATCCACGGATAATCAAACCTTATACGGGTCATCCGCCTGCAAAAAGGCCAACAACATTCCCTGGCGTGGATGATCCCGCAGCCATTCCCGGATTTCCTTGATGCGGGCATAGTCCTGTTCGCCAAGTTTTTCGCGATAAATGGAATCGAGATGGTTATGGGTTTCCGTCGCGTGCAGATGATCCTGCCAGGGGCGGGTGAAGAACTCATTCAGGTTGTCGTGCAGGTTGCGGTCCACCAGCACATCCCATTCGTGTGACTCCATCCAGATGCCATTGCAGTTTCGGCAGCGGTCAAGATAGAAATCGGTATCGGGGAAGATCTTGTAGCGGGCCATGATATGCCTGCATTCCGGGCAGAATTTCAGTTCATTCACGTTCCAGGAGGGATCGATCACGATGGCACCCCCTTTTTCGGGCAATTCGCTCCCCAGGGTCTTGCGCCAGGTCATGAACGCATTCGATGGGATGAACACGCCATTGCAGTTGGGGCATTGTGTGGCGGGCAATCCTTCCAGCAGTATGATCGGACCCAGTTGTTGTTCCTTGCAGACAGGGCATTGCATATCAACCTCCGATGCGGATTATGTAAGGTGAATTATATGACCAATTTTTTCACAAGAGGCGACAGGCATCACAACGCCCGTGTAGCTCCACCGTCCACATCCAGGATCGCTCCTTGAATGTATGCAGCCTGAGACGACGCCAGAAATGCCACGGCACGAGCGATCTCCTCCGGTTCGCCGAAGCGGGCGATCTTCATCTCTTGTGGTAATTTCTTCATCGCTTCTTCAAGGGAAATGGCGTGTTCCCTTGCGTACTTTTGAATGCGGATCTGCAACCGGTCTGTGGCGATGGAACCTGGGTTGATCGCGTTGACTCTCACCCCATCTTGTATGCCGCGATCTGCAAGGGCTTTTGTCAGGTTCATGAACGCCGCGTTGACCGATCCGCCGATGGTAAATTCGCCGCTGGCTGTTTTCCCGCCTACACCGATGATGTTGACGATCGAGCCGGTACTGGCTTGCAGGTGTTTCCACGCCGCGCGGGAGAGACGCATGGCTCCGAAGAATTTCAGGTCGAAGCCGTCCTTCCACTCCTCATCGGTCAATGTGAGGAAATCGCCGCGTTTGGTTGCACCGGCGCCGTTGACCAGCAGATCGAGCCTGCCAAAACGCCTGATGCATTCATTTACAACATGTTCGGCAACCTCCGGTTGACGCAAATCCACGGCTACCACCAGAGATTCAGATGACAGGGTTTGAGTGATGGACTCAAGTTCATCCTGCGAGCGCGCAGCCAAAACGATCTTCATCCCCTCTGAGGATAGCGTTTCGCTAATGGCTTTCCCGATGCCGCGGCTGGCACCGGTCACAATGGCAACCTTATTGGATAATCCCAGGTCCATTAATCCTCGTCATCCAGTTCCAGGTGGAAGTGATGCAAAAAACGGTGAAAGATCGGCGTGGTGAGGACACCAATGGCTACAAGGAAAACCATGCCCGAAAAGAGCGCATAGAAAGATGCAAACACTTTCGCACCGGTGGTCTTCAGATCCACATCGATCGGACCCATACCGCCCAGCAGCATGGAAGCATTTAGCAATGAGTCGACCCAGTCCAACCCAACAATGAAATGATAGCCAACAACTCCGATGCCCAGCGAAACCAGAATGATGGCGATCGAGAGCGAACTAAATCGCAATACACGCCGTGTGAACTCAGCCCGGCTTGCCAACGGTTCCCGATGATGCTCGAACACGGATGCCTCCTTATTGGTTGTAGGACCAATCCCAGAACCAGAACGCCAGCCCCTTGAACTCGCCCCATTTTTCAAAACGTTTCTCTACTTCTTTTGCGGTGATCGGTTTGCCTTTGTACCACTCATGCGACACCATTTTTAACGCATACGAATCAATGGGGATGAAATCGTGCCGCCCCAGGATCATCAACAGATTTGCTGCAGCGTACGGACCTACGCCGTTGATCTTCATCAATTCCTTGCGCAGTTCAAGCGTTGGCAGCGAGGATGTTTTTAGGGATTCCAGATCGAGTTCCCCGCTTGCGGTGCGGACGGCAAGTTGATGGAGGGCAGGCGCGCGATAGCCGACTCGTATCGCCTCTTTCAGGACCTCCGGGCTGCTCGCCGCCATGGACGCGGGACTCGGAAACGCGCGTTTCTCCGTCTTTTCATCCAACGATGCACCGAACTGATCGACAAGCTTGCGCGCCATGTTCTTCGTCGCGCCCCAGAGGGTGTTGGTCGTCAGGATGGTCTTGACCACATCTTCGAACAGGGTGGGCGAGCGAAGGACGCGGCCGAGGGAACGCTTTTTGGCATGGGCCAACTTCGGCTCCCCGCGAGAGGCGGCGTAGAAGCGTGAGAAATCCATGTCGAGTCCGAACATCCAATCGACTTTATCGGTCACTTCCCTGCGTTCGGACCGATCCAGTTTGCCCGTTTCCACGGCCAAACCATCTGCTCCCTCGCGCAAGCTGAGTTCGATCACGCGTCCATTGGATAGCTGTAGAACATAGCGAAGCGTGGATGACTCGTCATCGAAGTGGAACGGCGCGAGTTGAACCCACCCATGTGACTGGATGACAGACATGTAATTGAACGGCTTGCGTGCAGGGAGGGTGAATTTCATGTCAGCCTTCTATGGGTTCGCCGCGCCAGAACTGACGAAGGAGAACAATGTTGATGATAAGCGCTGTTCCCATCATGGCGGGAATAATGATGATCGGGAATAACCAGCGTTCTGTCCATTTATCGATCTGGGCAGTTTTCGGATCGTTTGGGTGGTAAAGAACGCTCACTTCTTGCCCAACTTCATACGCAGGTGGATAGGATGCATTATTGCCTTCAAAGGAATAGGTCTGGTCGTTGCTGGTAGTGAACTCAACCACTGGTGAATAGACACAACAGCCGCCATCACTTGAATCGCTTTCCTCCAGCCGTACAACGATGCCTGTTGTCCTCATGCCTTCCTGTTCCAGTTTCCAACTACTGTATCCGGCATAGCCTCCCCACAAGCAAAAACCGCCTAGAAACAAATTGGCAAAAATGATCCAGCAACCCACCTGTAAACGGCTGGCGACCCCGGCTGCCTTTTGGGCTGTATTGGCTACCTTGTCCACAGCTCGTTCGTAGTTATCCATGATATACCTCTAAAATAGATTTTCTTATTGGAGATTGTAACGCGGTTGTCAACGATTAGCCGCGCGCTGCGTTGGGCAGACTTTATGAGCATAAGACATGTTCGCTAAAAAGATACCACCGCAAACATCAGCACATGGCGTTGGCAGCACTCATGCGAGAGAAGTGATAAATTACATCAAATTGTCTGGGCAGGCTGAAAAATCTCAATCGGATTGCCAGAAGGATCTTCTGCCAAGATTTGTTTACCACCGGGGCCCGAGATAATGTTGTTACGAAACAAAACACCTGCGCTCTTCATCGAAGCCACCAGTGTCTCAATGTCATCAACTTCAAGTACAAATCTATTCCATCCGCCTGCTTCGGGTTTCCGCCCATCGGGCATGGGACGTGCGGCTGAGGTTTGAGGGCCGCTGAGCCATAAATTCAAATCGTCTTTGGCAACAATTGCAAACGCAGTTCCCATTTGCTCAACAAGTTTAAAACCAAGGTGCTTTGTATAAAACTCTATTGACACATTTACTTCATTTACTAAGTATCGGAAAGTTGCCATTTTTTTCTCCTACTGATAACTTATATTAACGGCCTCATGATTTTGCGACAGCCACTTAACCATGTTTTCATATTTTTGCTTAACGGTTTCTACCCCTTGTTCTTTATTTCCCCACAAATGCGGCAACCAATTCCCCCGGCAGCCCGGTGGTCGTTTTGTCGAATTCGAGCTTTGTCCGTTTGACGGCGGCGTGGAAGGCGAAAGTGAAGTTGGGTCCCTGCTCTGGGGAGTCGAGATTCATCCATGCGTGCGAGTCGCGCGGCAGAAGGGGCAAAACGAGTGGTTTCAAGAATTTGATGAAGCTCAACGGTTCGAGCGGCATGTAGATCTTGCCGGAGTGCAGCTTGGGAGAGTCGATCAACGCCTGGTCAACGGGATCGATCTCTGCTGCGGCGGGACGCGCTCCGTTTTGGCGGGTGATCCACAGGTCCACATAGTTGCTGTGAGCGTAGAAATCCTGCGCGGTGTGGGTCAGTCTCCCAAAGGCGGACCAGGCAGAGGAAACGTTGCCATATTGAAGCGAAGCAACCGTACGTGCGCGCTGTTCCTCGATGTAGGCATATCCCTTCTCGAAGGCATTGTTATCGAAATGGAACTCGTCGTGACCGAACTGTCCTGCAATGCGGTCCTGATACAGGTTTGCAGCGACGATCTTTTCGATCGCAGCACTGCTGAAAATCGTTTTGAGAGCGTTCCGGGTGATATCAGCGTGATATTTGGGCAGCATGATTGTTCGATTATAAGCGATAGGTTGATAGGTTACCCACAGGGTCCGCTTCGCTTATAATGGCCGCATGACTTTTTATACATCCAAAGGTGACGACGGCACGACAAACCTGCTCGGGGAGGGACGTGTCGTCAAATATCATGCTCGCATTGAAGCGGTGGGGACGCTGGACGAATCAACTGCAGCCCTTGGGCTGGCCCGCGCTCAATGTTTGGACCCACGTTCGGGCCCGATCCTGCTTGAAGCGCAGCGCGACCTGTACAAGGTGATGGCAGAGGTTGCTGCCACGCCTGAGAACGCGGAGAGATTCCATTTCATTGACGATGCGCGCGTGAAGTGGCTGGAGGAACAAACCGATACGCTCAGCCAATCGGTGGAGATGCCGAAGCAGTTTATCCTGCCGGGTGACTCGCTGGCCGGCGCTGCATTGTCGCTGGCACGGGCGGTCATTCGCAGAGCAGAACGCCGCGTGGTGGAGTTGCATGACGAGCAGGAAGTGATCAACCCCGATCTGCAGCGATATTTGAATCGTTTGTCGTCTTTGTGTTTTGTTCTTGAACTGGTGGAAAATAAGGCAGCAGGGCATCAAACTACACTGGCGAAATCATAAAAAACTTTTGCAACAGTGCCACAGAGACGCGGAGAATTAAGAAAACCTTTCTCGGAGTCTCTGAGGCGTTGTGGCGAATCAGGATTGGATATGACAGGTACATTACTCAACATTGCAACAGTTGTTATTGGAAGCATTCTCGGGTTGATCTTTGGGGCGCGTATCCCGGCAAAGTTAAAGGAAACCGTCATCGCCGGTATGGGGCTCTTCACCACGGCAATGGGGGCACAGATGTTCCTCAAAACGGAAAATCCGCTGATCGTATTGGGCGCGATCCTGATCGGAACATTGCTTGGCGAGTGGTGGCGCATCGAAGATGGATTGCATAAACTCGGTGAGATCCTCGAGCAGCGTTTTTCGCGCGAAGAGGATGACGGCTCGAACAGGTTCGTGCGTGGGTTTCTCACCGCGTCACTGTTGTTCTGCGTGGGACCGATGACGATCCTGGGTTCCATCGCCGATGGATTAACTGGTGACTACAACCTGCTGGCGGTCAAATCTGTGCTGGATGGGTTCGCCTCCATTGCCTTCGCCTCCACGCTGGGGATCGGAGTGGCGTTCTCGTCCCTGATCATCCTCGTCTACCAGGGGGGAATCAGCCTGCTCGCGGGACAGTTGAACGCAATCGTCAATGCGTCCATGATGAACGAACTGACTGCGGCTGGTGGTGTTCTGTTGATGGGGGTGGGCATCAGCAACCTGCTGGAGATCAAAAAGATACGCGTGGGGAACATGCTTCCGGCGCTGCTGATCGCCCCTCTGATCGTGTGGATATTGGGCCTGTTTTAGAAAGTATCAGGCGGAGGTTTAACCTCCGCCTGTTTTATTTTTGCCGCCGCATATCGAGCAGCTTATCCACAGATGTACGCGTATACGCGTCCAGTGGAAGCTGTGCCGCCTCTTCCAGCGGCACCCAGATATGGTCCTCCGCTTCATGGTTCAACTGCACATCCGTGGACTGCGTCTTGCAGGCATAATCGAAAAAGATGAAGTGTCTCGGTTTCCAAAAAGACGGGTCGTAAATAAATTCCTGAAAGTTGATGAACTCCAGGTTGTACACATCCAGCCCGGTCTCCTCTTTTGTTTCGCGAAGGACGGCATCTTCGAGCCGCTCTCCCAGTTCCACGTGTCCGCCTGGGACCACATATTTTCCCGGCCATTTGTGACTTTTCAACAACAATAACCTGTTATCGGGATTGAAGATAAACACGCCAACGGTCGGTTCGGGAAATGTTTGTTCAGCCATATCTCCTCATCCAAATCGTGCGATCACGAGAATTCCCGCAAAAATGACGGCTGCGCCGAGAATACGCATCCCGCCCATTTTTTCCTTTAGGAACCACCAGCCTGCGAACGCGCCGAAGACTACGCTCACTTCACGAACCGCTCCAGAATAACTGAGCGGCGCAATGGAATAGGCCAGCACGGCGAGTAAATACGCACTGACGCCCAACACTCCCATGAGTGGCAGGCGGAGTCCCTGATTTTTGAATTCCTGCCAGAGACGTGACCATCCGTATTGCCGAACGATGAACGGCGTAATGGGAACAGGGACCAGTGTGAACATGGTCATCACGTAGGCGGTGGCATGTCCGATCTTGACGGCGGCGCCATCGATGGCGGAGTAAATGGAGATCAGCAATGCCAGGAAGACCGCCACAGCCACGCCTCTGAAATGGATGCGCGTGACCGATGCCCTCGCCAGTGTGCTGATGCCAATGATAAGCAGCCCAATGATAATCAGCCCGAGACCGACCAACCCGCCCGGAGTCAGCTTTTCATGCAGGAACAGGAACGACCACAACGCCAGGAACGCTGGTGCAGCGCCACGCGCGATGGGATAGATCAATGAAAACTCGTTGTCATGATATGCATAGGAGAGGGTAATAAAATAAGCAGCTTCTGCTAGAATGCTGAAGACCGCGAATTTCCACATCTCGCGGACCGGCAGCCCTGTAAATAATAGCGTGACCAGTGCGATCACGCCGCTGACCACCACCATCCACCAACTGGCGATATATTTATCCTTCGATTGTTTGAGGATGAGATTCCATGCGGTATGTAGGATGGCGCCGGAGAGCAGGAACAGGATGGCAAGGATGGGCATAGTGAAGCGAATGTACCATAAAACATTCATTCGCACGGAATGTGTTCTTTGATGAACGGATCGTTGTGTAGACGTTTCGGTCGTTTTATCATGGAGATGGCCACCCCATCTTTGAATAATTCTAACTAAAGTACGTATTGCTTTTTGCGCATGACATGTTTATACTGTCGCCACCAATTCAGAAAAGGAGAATGTATGAAATCGCTTCGTCCGTTGTTATTCTTTACACTTATCCTGATTGTGGTGGGAATGGCTTGTTCCCTGCTTTCAGGCGGCGGAGATACCCCTTCGCAGCCTGTTGCCACACAGGAGCCCGTGCAGCAGCCTCCCGTGAGCAACCCGCCGACAACTGCTCCAGAGCCCACCCAGGTTCCACCGACTGATGAACCCCCAACATCCGAGCCCCAGCCTGTTCTATCCAAATACTTCACCGAGGAGTTTGACCAGGATCCGGGTTCCAATTGGGTCGCTGACATCATTGGACCGGGAGCCGATCAATACAAGGATACTGTGAAGCAATCCTTCACGAACAGCCGAATGCGCGTGGAATTGCCGAACGATGATCTGTATTTCTACTACACCTACCTGGGTGAGACGTACGACAACGTTCGCATCGACCTGCGCGCCGACAATCGCGGTGTGAATACAAACAACATCAGCTTGTTCTGCCGCAGCACCAAAGACGGCTGGTACGAGTGGAGCGTTGGAAGCGGTGGCGACTGGTATTTGTATGCAGTCACCGACAAGTACAACCTGATTGCCAATGGTGGTACCAATCTTCTCAAGCAGGGCAAGGAAGTCAACGAATATTCCATGATCTGCAAGGATAATAAGATCTCCATGTTCGTCAACGGCAAGGAGATCAAGCTCAGCCCGGTTACCGACAAGAAATATGGCCTGCGCGAAGGGACTGTGGGCTTCAACATCTCTTCGTTGAACGTTACACCGGTCGTTGTGGAAGTGGACTGGTTCAAGGTTAGCGAACCGTAAGATCGAAGTGCACCAGTAAAAAAGTCCGAAGTCATTGTGCCTTCGGACTTTTTTGATTCAATGGGTTAAGTAGCCGATAACTGAAGCTGTTCTTAATAAACAGGAATTCTTGCTCCGCTGACCTTTGCTGCTTCATCTGAAAACAGATACAGGATGGCAGCAACGATTTCGTCGGGTGTCGTTCCCTTCCCTTTGTTTTCCACGTCAATGGCATATACCTGGATGATATTCGCCGTGACACCATGTTCCTTCAACTCGGTTGCAAGTGTGAGCATCAGGTTTTCCTGGGCGGCTTTGGCGGCGGTATACACGCCTCGTTTCGGCGGCGGATTTGACACAGTCGATGGCGAAACGGTGATCACTCGCCCCCAGCGGCTCTTGATCAGCAAAGGTGAAAAGGATTGGAACAGGTGGAACGTGGTCCATACGTGCTGTCCGAGCATGGACGTTAATTCGTCTTCACCCACTTCCACTAGGGTTTTGCCACCGGTCCAACCGCCGACGAGGTGGATCAGGGCATGGACTCCACCAAAACGCGCGGAAACAGCCTCGGCTGCCGCCCGAACCGCCTGCCCGTCACGCAGGTCAACGACCGAGGTGAAGAGACGTTCAGCGGAGAGATTCAAGTCGCGGGCAAGGGAATCCAATTTGGACTGGTCGTTATCGAGCAGAACCAATGAATGTCCACGTACCGCGAAGGCATGTGCCGTTCGGTTTCCAAGTGCACCCGTGGCACCGGTAATGACGATCACTTTATTCATAGTGGTTGCGGATCAATTCCTGATTCATCCCTTCAACAATGGGTTGGTCAGATTGCTCGGGCAGGTGTTCCCTGCCGAGGAAATCGATCATGTGACCAGACTTGGCGGCTTTGGTCTCGAGATAGAAACGATTGTGCTCGTTCGGTGGCATGATGTGCGGAATGCGCCCATTGACCTGAATGCCATACTGCTCGAGGTCATGGATCTTCTTTGGGTTGTTGGTCATCAACTGCACAGATTGGATCTTGAGCGACATCAGCATGTGGGCGGCCACTGCGTAATCGCGTTCATCATCGCGGAAGCCAAGCGCAAGATTCGCCTCCACCGTGTCGAGTCCTTCATCCTGCAAACTGTAGGCGCGGATCTTATTGATGAGACCGATGCCGCGTCCTTCCTGGCGCAGATACAGCACCATGCCCTTTTCCATCTGACCGATGGCTTTCAATGCCGCTTCGAGCTGATCGCGGCAATCGCAACGCAGCGACCCCATAACATCGCCTGTCAGACATTCTGAATGTAAACGCACAGGGACGTTTGCTGCGCCGATCACATCACCTTTGGTGATGGCGACATGTTCCTTGCCATCGCGGTTGTTCTCGAATGCCACAATATGGAAATCTCCAAATCGTGTCGGGAGTTCCGCCATCGCCACGATTCGAACACAGATCTTATCTTTCCCCAAACCTTCACATTCGTGATCGCCTTCCTTTTCAAGAAGGAGATCGAACTTTTCATGCATTGTTGTTGTCATTGTCTCTCTCCATACATTAAGTTTAAGCCTTGCAAAGCCCCTTCATGGAGAGATTCCCTACGTCACCTTCGCAAGGCTACTCGTTTCTCTCCAGACTATATTTAAGCAGGACTCCGCCATCGTTCCATTTTTCGACATCTGCCAGCTTCAGAGGGATGGCTTCGCCTCTTTCCAAGCCCGAGCCGGATGCCAGGGTTGGGGCATTCGCGCCACCGAAGATCATCGGAGCAACATACGCATGCACCTCGTCCACCAGGCCGAGCCGCAGCAACTCGAAGTTGAGTGTCGCACCGCCTTCGACCATCAGACGTTCCACTCCTATTTCTTTTAACGTTTCAAACGCCTTGGGCAGATTAACTTTATCTGAATCGTCGACATAGACATCCACGCCACGCGACTTTAACTGCGAAATATGATGTTTAGATGTCCAACGCGTCGTAAATATTACGATGTTCGCAGGACCTGCATTTAAAAAATCACATTCCGGTTTGAGGTGTGCTTCGGTGACAATCCCCACTTTGATGGGATTCAGCGGCAATCCGCGGGCGATTCGTTCATTTCGCAGCGTTTCAGATTTGACGGTCAGCTTTGGGTCTTCGTCGAGGAGCGTTTTGCCGCCGACCATGATCGCATCGGCATCGGCACGCAGATGATCCACGCGCTCCTTGTCCCGCTCAGAAGAGATCGCCGAGCCCTTACGCTGGAAGGTATCGATCTTTCCATCGGCGGTCATTGCAACGTTGATAAAAACGAAAGGACGATTCATGCCAGTTGCTTCCTTCAACATCAAATGTAGAGTGTCACGATCGCCAGGGTTCGGGCCTGCAGGAGGAACATGCGTCCGGCACTCTGTAATACAATTGTACGTCGAACTGTCACGAAAAGTGACTGCCAGTTTTGGTTAAAAGAATTGAGGAGAATCCATGCGCCAATCTGTGCTCACTGATGAACAGGCCAAATTCCTGCGCGAGGAAAAAGAGTCGCTGTCTGAGATCCGTCTTGCCCTGGCAGAGATCGATGTCCCCCGCGAAACGCTTGCCACGCTGCAGGATGCCATCCTGCAACTGGATGAACTATTTCTGATGGTCGTGGTCGGCGAATTCAACGCCGGGAAGAGCGCGCTGGTCAATGCGTTGCTGGGCGAGAAAGTCTTGCTCGAGGGCGCCACGCCGACTACATCACGCGTCACGCTTGTGAAATGGGGTGAACAGGTTGCCGAACAGATCGTGGACGAGAACTTCGCCATCTACACCTATCCGCTTCCCTTGCTCAAGGAACTCAACATCGTAGATACGCCCGGCACGAACGCGGTCATTCGCTATCACGAACGTTTGACCGAGGAATTCGTCCCGCGCAGTGACCTGGTGTTATTTACCACCTCCGCCGACCATCCGCTCACCGAAAGCGAGAGACAGTTTTTGGAACGCATCCTGTCCTGGGGCAAGAAGGTCGTCTTCGCTTTGAACAAGGCAGACATCATTGAGAACGAGTCTTCTCTGGAAGAGATCCGTTCCTTTGTATTGAAACATGCCACACTGGTATTGAAGGACACTCCCGAGTTCTTCCCCGTCTCGGCGCGGCTGGCCCAACGCGCGCTCGCAGACGAGAATACCGAAGAACGTGCCCGCCTGCGTGCCGCCAGCGGATTGGACGCGCTCGAGCAATACATCAATTCCACGCTGGATGACAAGACCCGCCTGCAGTTGAAATTCAATAATCCGTTGGGCGTGACAGAAAATTTGATCACTCGAATAGCAAACGAAACGCAAACACAGGCGGATGACATCAAGGAAGATGTCCAAACCGCTATATCATTGGAATCCACGGTCAAGGATTATGAACGCGACCTGCAAAACGAACTCCGCCCGCGTCTGGCAGAAGTGGAAAACCTTCTGCACCGTCTCGAACAACGCGGATTGGATTTCTTCGATACGACGATCCGTCTCACCAACATCCAGGAACTGATCCGCGGCGATAAAGTCCGCTCAGAATTTGAGAAACGCGTGCTGGCAGATGTACCACAGCAGATCGAGGAGCAGGTGCAACGCTTGATCGATTGGCTGGTGCAAAAGGATCTGCAGGAGTGGCAGCGTGTGATGAGCTATGTCCAGCAGCGGCGTGCGCTCCATGCAGAACATATCGTCGGCGGTGGCATCGAACCGCGCGAAATGCACCGCCGCGAATTGATCGACACCATGGGCAAGACCGTTCAGCGCATCGTTGACACCTATGACCGCAACAAGGAAGCCAGTCAGCTGGCCGCACATGTCGAAACAGCAGTGGCCCAAACCGCGCTGCTCGAAGTGAGCGCCGTGGGACTCGGAGCGTTGGTCACGGCAGCGGTGTTGTCCTCCAGCCTGGATATCACCGGCATCATCGCCGCGGGGACCTTGGCCATCGTAGGCTTCTTTGTCATTCCGTACAAGCGGAAACAAGCCAAAGATAATTTCAAACAGAAGATGACCAGTCTGCGGACGAATCTGCTTGAGACCCTGACGAACTCTTTCAATGACGAATCGAAGAACGTCGTCACCCGTTTGCTGGAGGGCATCAAGCCGTATGTGCGATATGTCAACGCGGAACGAGAGCGCATCGAAAGGAGCGAAACGACCCTGGCAAAACTGCGCCAGAAACTTTCTGCATTACGCGCACGAAGCCAGGCTGTGGTCGGAAAATAACTACTCTAAGGAAACTTCACCACAGAGCCAGTGTTGTTTACTATAGTCTCTGTGGTGAAGTTTTTTCACACTGCTTCAAAAAGAATTGTTTTCATAATTACGTTTTGCTATAATTTTTTAATCGCATAACATCTTCATCTGAGGGAGCGGGCATGCGCAAAAAGGTTTTGAGCTTTATCGTCCTTTTGAGCATTCTGTGGATACAGGGTTTTATCCCTGCACGGCAGTCTGGGGAAATAACTGTCGCCATCCTCAATCGCAAGGGTCAATTAACAACTCAGATCACAGATGGAGATACCCTGCGCGTACAGATCATATTCTCGCAAGCTGCTTCGATAACGAAAACCATCAACTTCACATTGGGTGAAACGTCGTTGCCTGTAGGGTCGTGCGTTGTTCCAAGTGGGGATACCTCCTGTACAACCGATTCGTTCCCTTCCCTCGGCTGGCATTGGGACGCGAACGGTCTCGCACAGAACACACGCATCATCCAGGCAAAAAACAGTGCTGGGGATGTCATCGGACAATCCGACCCGATCACTGTTGCGCCACGTCCGGTTGTGTTGGTGCATGGTTTCATTTCCTACTGGCAGACGTGGATTCCCTATCTACAACCGAATGGTTTCCTCGATTCGATCGGGCTAAAAGGGTTTGCCGTTGGCGATGGACAGGTCCCCGGTGTGATGAATACCGGCGTGATGACCGAGCCGACAGGTCACACGAACACCATCGCCCAAAATGCGGAGATTCTCGGCCAATACATTTCGAGTGTCAAACAGCAGACCGGTGCTGAGATGGTGGACCTCGTTGTCCACAGCATGGGCGGCATGATCTCGCGCTATTACATTGACCGTGTGATGCAGGAACGCGATGTAGCCCAGCTCATCATGCTTGGCTCACCGATGGGCGGCTCCGATTGTTCCGTGCTTCCTGCGGCGCTTGGATTTTTCCTCCCCGCCTCGATCGAGATCCGACAGAGTTATATGCGTGGTGTCTTCAACCAGCAGATCACACATCGCAAAGGAGTCGAGTTCTACGATCTCGGCGGCACAGCCATCAACGACTCGTTCAAGTCTCCGTGCACCGATATTCCGAACGACACCGTCGTTTCCTTCGACAGTATCAACGCCATCCTGCTGCAATCATCAAAACTGGATGTCATCCACAGCGAATTGACCCTTTCAGACAAAGCCTTCTCAAACTTTGTAAAACCACTGCTGCAAAAACCGGCCGGCTCGTTCCTCTCCCAGCCGGACCCTGCTCCTGCTGCCCCGGCCGAATCTCCCCTCGACTTTACGCGTGTCTACACTGGTCACGTGGATGCAGGCGGCTCGACAGACCTGGTCATCAATGTCGAGCCAGATATTCGGGTCGCCGCGTTCGCGTTGTATGATGCTTCCCGTTCGGTGACAACCATCGTGCGCGGCGCAAGCGGCAATGTAATCGAGCTGAGCGCGGAGAGGAATGGTTTCATCCGCATTAACGATCCTACATCGCTTTTGTATCTTGGCTACGGATTCGAAAACCCGAAGCCGGGTCCCTGGAATATCACCATACGAGCCACCGAGTCCACGCCTTCGAGCGGCACGAATTTTGCCGTCTCGGTCTATTTTGTTGGCGGTGCAAAACTGGAAACGTCATCGAGCACGCTTGTCCCTCGATTGCGGGATAATGTGGAACTCACTGCGAATGTTTCATTGAATGGTCAGTCACTGGAGATCACAAAAGCACAGGCTGTCATAAAAGACGCCGAAGGTAAAGTGGAAACGCTTGATTTCCCTGCTGGGAGGAATGTTTCCGTCACGTGGACTCCCCGCGATGCCGGCACACATGCTGTGGATATTGTCGTCACCGCCCTCGCACCAGATGGCTCATCCATCGAACGCACAGATTTTCTCGCCATCGAAGTCCAACCTAATTTCAGCAAAGAACAAATCTTTCTCAATCTCATCCTTCTTGTCGCCGGTATTGTACTTATCCTTGGTCTGATCGCGTTCCTGTCGATCCGATGGATTATCAAAGTGGTCCGTAGGGCGCGCGGCTAAGACTGAAATAGAAAATTACTTAACCACCTGCTTGCCCATTTTGTCCAGCAAAAAATCAACAAGATAATGATTTACTTCCTCAGCCGCGTCGTGCTGCACCCAATGTGTGGCATCCGGGAAGAAGATCAAATTACCTTCGTCCACGTAATCCATGCTGGGACGCGCCATGCGATGGCTGAGCGCAAAATCTTTTGTCCCCCACATCATGAGTGTTGGGACACGAATGCGAGAATCATCTTTCATGTTCGGTTGATATCGCATAACCGCACGATACCAATTGATCATGGCTGTCATTGCTCCCGGCTGTGACCAGGCTCCTTTATATTTCGCAATATCTTCATTCGTAAATGTATGAATCTTCCCGCTACCGCGCAAAGCACGTTCGGCACAGCGCCAGTTGTCTCGTTGCATCCCCGCTTCGGGAATCCACGGCAACTGGAACAGGAACACATACCATGAGCGCCTGATCTGTTCGAGATCACGCAGCAGGAAACGGCGCATCACATCTGGGTGTGGAACATTCATGATGCTTAAACGATTTAGGCGTTCGGGATGTCCATTCGCAAACATCCACGCCACAACCGCTCCCCAGTCATGCCCCACCAGGTTCACTTTTTCATACTCCAGCGCGTCGATCAAGCCGAGAATATCGTTGACCAGTTCTTCGATGCGATAGCTTCTGATGCCTTTGGGCTTGTCGCTTAAGTTATATCCTCGCTGGTCAGGGACAATGACCCTGCATCCCGTCTCTACCAGCGCGGGGATCTGTTTTCTCCACCCATACCAAAATTCGGGAAAACCGTGTAATAGCACGATTGGAATTCCACTTTTCGGCCCGGACTGCACGACATGCAGGCGGATACCATTTGTTTCGATGTAACTGTGTTCGAGATCCATAAAAAACTGCCTCCGGTCAAAACCGAGGCAGGATTGTATCAGAAACGCTTTTCGCTTCAGGAGGAATATCCGTTACGTTTGATAGGGAACTTCTGTGATCACCACTCCCGGGGTGGCAAGTAGTTCACGCCGCAACATTTCTGCGGTTTGCATGTGGAGTGCATTGTAGATGCGATGTCCAGGCAGAAAGTGCGGCACTACGATGGTGATTGTTTCGTTGGCCTGTCGGTTGGCTAAGATCTCATTGATATAGTCCAACAGCGGCTCGAGAAAGAGGCGGTAGGGCGAATCCACGATGACGAGACGAGTCCCACGTCCCCATGTTTCCCACTTTTTGCGGACCTTTTCCGTATCTTCCGGTTCCATCGAGATGTGGACGGCCGTCACATCGTCTGACAGCATGCGCGCGTAACGGAGAGCCTGTAGTGTTCCCTTTTGTACGTTGCTGATGGGAACGATGACACGATGGCGGGAGTTGTATGGAGGCGGTTCTCCATAGTTTTCGAGCGAGAGGCGACTGGCAACAGTTGAATAGTGGCGATGGATCCAGAGAAAGACACTGATGAGGATCGGTGTGAGGATGAGCACAACCCAGGCACCATCACGAAACTTTGTGATCGCAAAGACAGCCATGACAATGGCAGTACATATCGTACCGAAGCCGTTGCTGAGCATTTTGAGGAGCCATCCCTTTTCATACCGCAGGATATGACGGGCATCCTCCTTGTGTTCCGATTCTGTTGGGTTGAGCCTTCCGGCCCGCCACCAACGTCGCGCCATGCCTGCCTGTGCCAGCGTAAAGGAAAGAAATACGCCAATGGCATATAAGGGGATCAAGCGTGTAACACTGGCCTGAAATACAACGATCAACACAGATGCCATGCCGGCCAGCGAGACAATACCGTAGGAATACACAAGACGACTGCCGCGATAGGTTAATTGGCGCGGCATATAACCGTCTTTTGCAAGCATGGCACTCAGGCGCGGGAAGCCTGCATAAGCCGTGTTCGCCGCCAGGATCAGAATGACGGTCGTGGCAACGATGACGAGCAGATAGGCAATCCCCTGTCCGTTGAAGATGGTGCGCGCCAATTGCGAGATGACGGTCTCCGCTTCGGATGGAACCGCATGGATCTCACGGGTCAGGAAGGAGATGCCCATGAACATCGCTCCGAGGATGAACGCCATCCAGATCAACGTGATACCTGCATTGCGGCTGCGTGGTTCCTTGAACGCGGTGATGCCATTCGAGATGGCTTCCACACCTGTCAATGCAGCGGTACCACTGGAAAACGCATGCAGCAACAGGAACGCAGTGACCCCTGACAACGCCTCGCCGAAGTGTTCGATCTCGGGCGGGTTGGGCACAGGCGTCAGTGAACCAGAGACCATACGAATCAACCCAGTGCCGATCATCAGGAACATCATGATGATGAAGAAATAACTGGGCGCAGCGAATGCCGCACCCGATTCGCGTACACCGCGCAGGTTTACCACTGTAATAAAGGCCACGAATGCGACTGCCATGGGAACGCGATACTCGAACAAATCTGGATAGGCCGACACGATCTGTGCAACGCCGGAGGAAATGGAAACGGAGACGGTGAGAATGTAATCGGTCAACAACGCCGCGGCGGCAACCAGCGCCGGGAAATGTCCCAGGTTGTCATAGGCAACCACATAGGCGCCTCCTCCGCTGGGATAGGCATGGATGATCTGTTCATACGAAACAACCACAATGGCCAGCAACCCTACAATAACGATGGAAATGGGAAAGACGTACCCGAATGCGATCGTCCCGGCGGCTGCCAGGATGACAAGGATTTCCTGTGTGGCATACGCAGTGGATGAAAGCGCGTCGGATGCGAAGACGGCCAGCCCCACTGCCTTGCCGATGGTCTCATGGGGCGCGTCGGCAGTTGGCAGTGGACGTCCGGTCAGATAATGTGCAAGGTTTCGAGTCGGACGGGTTTTCGTTTCGCGGTGGATGAGGGATGTATCTTGATTGTCAGGATCGATCATGATGAATTGGCGAACAGGCTCCGTGATGTGAAGAAATTATAAACTCAATTGCTGATTCGCCATTACGAATGCTTTGGCTGCACAAGTGGGATCTGCAAATGGAAAACACTTCCCTGCCCAAGCTCACTTTCGACCCATATTTTTCCGCCATGACGTTCAGCAATAGACTTGACGATTGCCAGTCCCAACCCGGTGCCGCGTTGGGCCAGCGCTTCACGATTGGTGCCGCGATAGAATTTTTCGAACAAGCGCGGCAGGTCATTCTTTGGGATGCCGATGCCGCTATCGCGAATGGCGAAGGTCAATGTAGACAGTGCACTTTGCAATTGGATCGTCACCGTCCCGCCTTCAGGTGTGTATTTCAACGCATTTTCCACCAGGTTATACAACGCCTGATGCAGCAGCGCCTGATCTGCTTCAATGGCATGCGGCAGGTCGCGGGGAATTTCCACGCCGAGCGAGATCTTCTTTTGATTCGCCTGTAGTTGCAGGGAACTGGTCACACGCTCGACGATATCGAGCACGGGAATGCTATCCACCTGCAGCCCCACCCCAAAGTCAATGCGACCAAGGTCCAGCAGATTGTTGACCAGCTTGGCCATGTTATCCACGCCTTGCACGATCATCTTGATATAACTTCGTTGCTGGTCGTTCAATTCACCGGCCATCTCGAGCATGGACGCGTACCCGCGCATCAGGGTAAGCGGTGAACGCAAGTCATGACTCACGGTCGAGACGAAGTCCGATTTCAGCGTATCGATCTCCTTAAGCTGGGTAACATCGCGCAGGATGCAGACACGTCCAATTGTGCGATGGTCGGCGGTCATTGGGGAAGCCATGGCGAGATACGTCTTGCCATCGGGCATGCGTACTTCTGCCGAACGCCGTTCCGTGGAGGAGGACATCAACAGCTCGTTCAATGCCTTGATCTGCAGCGTCTGTTCGATGCCGGGACGCTCACCTCTGCGGATGGTCACGCCGAAGACGTGCGCTGCAGCCGGGTTCGCCAGGATGAGGCGGTTCGATGCATCCGTGACGAGGACCGGGTCTGGCGTGGAGTTGAGAATTGCCTCGAGTTGACGACGGCTCACTTCGACCGTCAGGAACAAACGGATATTGGCCACCGCCAGCGCTGCCTGGCTTGCCAGCGTGCTGATGAAACGGATATCTGCTTCGCTGAAGACGCGCTGCCTGTTATAGGCGGCCCACAACACGCCGTAATAGCGGTTCTCGTGTTTGAGTGCGACGGCGATCAGCGATTCGGGTTGAGGCAGATTGGGGTCGAGCATCAAGCCGCGGTTGCGCGAGATCGTGGCCATCACCAGACGTTCCTGCTGCTCGGTAAGCGAAAGGATCTGATGGTCGAGGTGCATGTACACATCCTGCTCCAACCCGTCTGCAAAACGGAAGGGCATCTCGACTGTCGTTGGGAACGTATCGCGCACAAGTACGATGCGCACAGATGTAGCTCCATTGGCGACTACTGCATCGAGCACGGGTCTCAGCGCATCGCCGAGGGTAAGGCTGGATGCCACGCCCTGGCTGGCCGTCAATAGACGGTTGAGATCCTGCAGGCGTGCCTGCAAATTGACGCGCATTTGCTCAAAGGCATGTCGCAACTCGCTGATCTCATCCTCCCCTTCCGTCACGAGTGGCCGGTCGAGCTTGCCGGTGGAAAGGTATTTTGCTTCGGCGGCCAGGTTTTGCAGAGAGGCGGTTACCGCGCGCAAATTGACGCGCATGAAGATCAGGGCGATCAAACCAAACAGGATGATCATCAACGAGATCGGCAGTGCAATGTCGATGGACAATTGTTGTGCTGCCTGAGCAGGGACCGTCAACACGACAGACCAGGGATGTCCATCGACCGGTTGGTAATAGACAAGTTGCCGGGTCCCAACAGAAGCGGTCTCATCGAAGAAAGCCGCCTGTCCGCTGAGTTGCCCATCATAAGAGGACCATGTCCGCGTGCCCTGCGAGTCGTACACGATGACCCCATCCGCAATAAGCAATCCCGCCCCATCGAGTTCGGAGAGACTGTTAAGGTTGTTGATCAGCGAACGGGTGTATGGGTTTGCGCCCAGATAGGTTCGTCCGATCAGCGCTCGTTGTGTTCCAGGAATTGCCGCAAGGAAAGATGCGCCCGCGGCATTATCTCCAGCAAGAGGTGGGATGGTGTAAACCTGATTCGATACGCCGAGTTGGATCAAGGCCAGCCCATCCTCCTCAGGACGTGTGATCTGAAACGCAGGCTCTGCCGGATGAATGGCCACGATCGAGTTTGTCGCAATATCGAAAACGATCAGTTGATTGAAATAGGGAACCGACTGAATGCGTTCGCTCAGTACCGAGGTCATATCGACAGCAGGATCCTGCAGGCGCGCATCGTTGGCGATCTGTAACGCCAGGTTTTGCCCTGTTTCCAAAAAGAACGGCACATTTTGTGATGCCAGCTCTGCCGAGCTTTCGAGGCGGTCTCGTAAAAGGTTCCGCGCCGCACGACCTGCCACAACCCAATCACCAAGGATCAAGGTGAGCAGGAGCAATGTAATGATCGTGCCCGTGCCGGAGATGAAACGGGTCTCGATACTTTTTTCGGAAGGAGAAGGTTGCAGCAGCCCCGAATGTTTCCACAGGTTTGGGAAGGATGCTGAAATAACCTGTGCAACCAGACCGGCGATCAACATCTCTCCGCCAAAGGCCAGGCTGACCACGCCAAGATTGCTCAAGGCATAGTCCAGTCGTTCGGTTACCGAAGCCGTTGTGGAAACTGTGAAGAACGCGCTCAACACGAACAGCAGCGCATGGACGAGCACCAAGCTCAACGCGCTGACAAGGGGCTGCCTCAGTAAGCGAAATATGAATGTGCGATATGACTGGCGGTTCGCCACCGCGAACATCGCTGCCATCAATCCCAGGTCGATGAGCGTGAAGAAACTATGCGTATCCCAGATGCCGCGCACCAGCCCGCTGAGCATGCCAACGGCCGTCGCCGCTATTGGACCGAGCAATCCTCCTGCCAGCGTCCACGGAATGGCAGAAAAGATCATCATGGTCGAGCCGGGCGGCTCTTCAGGGACTCCTGGCATCGGAAGCGCAGAGCCGGTCGAAAATTGAATTCCAAGGAGCAGGGAGGCAAGAGGGGCAGCGATGATCAACGCCGCCAGGATCCCCCATGAGCGTGAATTCCATTCAGGGTGGTATTTGCGCCAACTGATCAACGCAACAGCAACAAGTCCTGCCAATCCCAGCCAGACCATCCACCCAGCCAGTGAAACGGGATTCACGTATGCAAGATTGTCCAACAGCCACGGCAGGAATTGCATAGATAACGATTATAGCGTTAATTCGGATGAAAGCCACAGAGATACGATGGGCATTGAGTTTTCTTTTTTGTTTTCCCCGGTGGACATCTGATCACTTGTAATTCCCGCGATACGACTCAGGAAGCAGGTCCGCCAGCGACTGCATGATCTGATGTGTCCCCTCCCGCATCATCTCCTGGCGATCGGAATGTTCCTGCAAATTGAACGGTTTCCCCACCGAGAGCGTCACCGGCGCGCGCTTGAAACGCTTTAGATGACCGAAAATATTTTCGTTTTCTGTGCCTGTCATCGCCACCGGGACGATGGACGCACCGGACTTCATTGCAAGAAATGCCGCTCCTTCGTTGCCTTCCTCGAGTCCGCCGATAACCGTCTGGCGTCCTTCTGGTGCGATGCCAACGATACGTCCCTCGGCGAGCCCATCCAGCGCGGCACGAAGTGCTTTTCGGTCGGGACGGCCGCGATGGACCCAGATGATGCCGTATGCGCGGAAGACCGGACCGACGAACCAGTGATCGTATAGCTCGATCTTTCCCATCCCATCGAACATGACCGGCGTATACGCGCCGACCAGGATCACATCCGCATCGCCAAGGTGATTGATGACCACCAGCGCGGGTCCCTTCTTTGGGAAGTTCTCCAAGCCGGTAACGGTGGGATGTGTGAGAGTTGCGATCAGTATTTTCGTGACCCACCGCGCAACCTGGCGGAAGACCCGCCGCGCGAAAGTCAACCGCGGCAGCTTCACCAACTCAGGCTTCCAAACGTCTGTGACGGGTTTAGGAGGGGAAGATGGCTGACTCGGCATACACGCCTCGATATTCCAGGGGTAAAAGACCTGCCAGATGACGCATTACAAGGTCTGCATTGGATTGTCGTGCTTCGTGCTTTTCCGCACCTTTGGCTGTGATCTCGGGGAGTGTGATGGGCTTACCGATGCGCATTTCGAGAGCCGGTCGTTCGCCGCGCCGGGCGCGTTGCCAGTAATCTTCTGTTGTACCTACGAGCCCCACCGGAAGTACAGGGACACGCGTCTGTTCCACGATATAAGCAATGCCAGACATGGCACGCCTCATAGCAGGAACGTGGGAGCGTCCGCCTTCGGGAGCGATCAATAGCGGGTAGCCCGCATTGATCACAGAGATGATTTTGTTGAAGAGCGCCCGGTCATACTCGCCGCGATGGACAGGGATGACGCCGTACATCTTCAAGACCTGTCCCTGCCCCGGCTTTTCGAAGACATCGGATGCACCGATGATCTCAAGTTGTTCGGGCCAGAACGCGCCTGCCAGCGGCGGATCAAAGATCGAGACGTGGTTGATCGCCACGATATACTGCTGCCCATAGGGGATATTTTCTTTGCCTGTGATCGTTACACGTCCGAGCAAATGGAAGATGCCGCGAAAGACCGCCTTCAAGACCGGGCGGCTGATGCGAAACTTCAGCGGGACGTGATACGTTTCGCGGTCTTTCATTTGCACAATGCCAGCGCCTGTGCGAATACTTCGTCCGCATTGAGTTTGTCGGAGTCCAGCACAACGGCATCCTCGGCTGCCTTTAATGGCGCCACGTCGCGGGTCGAATCGATGCGGTCACGTTCCTTCACCTTGGCGAGAATCTCGTTGTAATCTGCTGTCCCGCCGCGGGCGATGATCTCGTCATAACGTCGCCTGGCACGTTCTTCGGCAGAAGCATCGAGATAGATCTTCAAATCCGCCTCCGGCAGAACGACCGTACCAATGTCGCGTCCGACCATCACGATCTTTCCACGCAGCCCGATGCGCCGCTGTTGTTGACTCAATGCTTTACGAACACCCGCATACGCAGCGACGATGGATACACTGGCTTCGACATTGCGCTCGCGCGTAGCCCAGGTGATATCTTTTCCTTCGATAAGAACATCGCAAGCGCGTCCATCGGGGACCGAGGCGGGTGCCACATCGATCGGCACGTTCTCAGCTAGTGAGGTGACCGCGGTTTCGTCATCCACGTCCACGCTGCGATCCAGGGCAAGCCAGGTGACGGCGCGGTACATCACACCCGTATCGAAGAAGAGGTAATGGAGTGCTTGGGCAAGTCTCAACCCAAGCGTGGATTTGCCCGAAGCGGCCGGGCCGTCGATTGCGATGATGGATGGGGTGGTGGGTGTCATAGACTACATATTATAAGGGCAGGTCTAAGACCTGCCCTTACGATTTTTATTTATGGTTCTTGGGATGTACGCGCATCAGGGAAGAGATCATTGCGTCCCCAGAGGATGATCGTCTCATCCTCGCGCGGCAGTTGGCGGTTTACAAGCCAGCGCCACCATTCGGGCATTAACATGGTTTCATATTGCACGCGTTGTCGCCAGGTAAAGTCCTGCCCGCGATAGGCGGATGGCAGATTCAGATCATCCATTATTGGGGTGATGATAACCGGTGGCGCGAGTTGTGTATCGAGCGCGGAGACAAGTTTTACATCGTAGTCATGCAGCAGCCATTCGAGAGAAGGAGAGTTGATCCCCATGATCGTGATCGGCTGCGACTGTTTATCACCAAGGCTGAATTCGGAAATGTCGCTCACGCTGGCTAGAAGCAGATCTGCCTGGGCAGGTTTGGAATCGGTAGACCACAGTTCGACGCCGGTTGGATAGCGAACTCCGCTGGCGCCCCAGGCCGCACCGAGGGCATATACGGTCAGAAAAATCACAAGGGACCATGTGGTTCCCAGCCAGGCAATGCGACCCGACCAGCCGAACGAAACGAAGGCAATACAGGCCATGAGGATGGCCAACGCGCCGTACAGGATCGCATAGCGGGGATTTTGAACACTGCCAATGATGGGGATGTCGGTGACAAACTGGTTGAATGGGTCGAGCCCGATGGCGGCAATGTCAAACCAGATGTAGGTGAGCAGGATCAAGAGTGCCGTGGCGACCACTCCCACCTCAAGCCGTTCGGAGGGGAAGATGTTGAGCCCACGCGAAAGTTCCAGGGCGGCGAGCGCGAGCAATGGAAGGATCGCCCAGGCGAGTTCGCCCGGTTGGCGGTAAAAGATCGCCAATAATAGCGATACACCCAGCCACAAGCTTAAACGGATGATCTTTTTGCTGCCCGTGCGATAGCCGCGAATAAGAGAAAGGATCGCAAGAAACAGCCCCAACGGCTCGTAGACAAGCAGGGTGAAAAGGACACGTCCTGGCGTTACATTAGAAATGGCCATCCAACCGCTGAGATAAGCCGGCAGGGACGAAACCCAGGCGCTCAGCCCGTTGGGAGCAACAAAGAAAAGCGTCCCGGTGAGGAGCACGGTGATGACAAGGGCGAGAAGACCGGGGCGGAGCTCGTAACTTGTAAGCGGTGTCTGCGCGTTGGAGCGTTGCAAATCCGATACTTCCGATTCTTTCGAAGCAGGTTTTGTCTCGAGTCCCCGAACGAAGAGCGAGGCGAGAACGAGGGTGAGCAACCCGGCCCAGAGCGATGTGCCAGAAAGGAGTGCCAAGCCTGCAAGAATCCCGGCGGGAACGAAGCGGCGATGGCTCCAGAGTCCCCAGGCGAAGAGGAGAAGCGTCACCGCGAGGATGGTCCCGTTTGCCTGGCGGGAGAGAGCCACCAGCCCTGGGTCAATGGCGAACAGGAAGGCTAGGATCACGGCCGGGCGCGGTTTGAGGCGTTCACGGAACAGGAACGGCGCAAAGACGAGAAGGCTCCCGATCAAAGCGGGGAAAAATCGCGCCATGAAATTCGTACTTTCGATGACTGCGAACAGGATGCTGGTAAGAAGAATATACAAAGGCTGCGGTCCCAGCAATGGACTTACACCCCGGGCAATCTGTAGCGATTGCAGTGCCAGGGTGGCTTCAGAATCGGTGAGCGGGGATGCCCCCAGTTGAAGAAACCGGAATCCCACTGCGATCAGAAAGGCCAGCCCATACAGCCAACCTTCATATTTAAGTCGAGAAAAGTTCATAATTCTATTTTACTCTTTTCAGTTCTCTAGGGCACTTCATAAATTATCACACTGCCCTGTCGGTAGATGGGTACCAGGAACTGGTTGAATTTCTCTTCGTTTAGATGATATGTACTGCGCTCAAGATTGCCCACGTAGACATAACGGATGTTATAGGTGTTGATGATCCCCTGGGCGGTGAACCAATCATCGGTGGAATATAAATTGGCTATATCATCCTGGCGCGAACCTAACAAGGCATTGTCACGCCACTGACCCTCATGACCTGGCCAGCCCAACACAGTGGGCATGCCTGTATACGTGGAGACGCGGGCAAACTCGGTATATTGCCCGCCGACCGCTTCGGCCACCACGCCGGGCTCCAATCCCTGCATGAATTGGAACGCGACGTAATCATCAGGCATGGAATAAGCGAGATAAGCGGATCCGTCCAACGTGCGCAGTTCTGGATTCTTGATCTTGAAATTGTCCGTTTTGTTCGGCAGGCTGAAAAGTGGATACACCAGCCCAAGCCCTACAACAGCCACCGTAAGCGCTGTAAAGAGCGTCGACATTCTTCCTCGTAGTTCGGAGAACATCACAACCACACCAAAGGCCGCTGCCAATGAAAGCAGGATCCAGGCTTGATAATAGAACTTGAAGATCGTGTTGATACGATACCCAAAGTTGTCACGCAAATAGAAGAATTCCGGTCCCAAAATGAGAAGAGTTCCAATACCGATCAAAAGTAGAATGAACGAAGCCGGATGAAGGGTGACTCTTTCTTCCTCATCTTGATTTCGCTTTGCAAGGAAGGAGATCGTTGGGATCAGGATCGCCAGCAAGGGGAGCAGCCCGCCAATATTTTTCAGCTTGCGAGCCAGACTGTCAACAAGGAACGTACCGAGATCGCGTCCCTGCCCGGCGAGGGTCTGATTGACGAGGTCGGGTTTCAACCGGATCGCCAAAAATCCCACAACGAACATTGCGACCATAAGTATAAGCACCAAACTGAGGGTGGAGAAAACCCCGACACGCCAGTTGGTGGAGTTATGATCTCGCCAGAGATGAACGAGATATGCAAAAAGTGGGACGAATAACGTCCCCCACATCACCCAAAGATGTGTGCCGCGCGTCGCGAACATGAAATTGGGGATGATGCCGCCTGCCTGTGAATCGAAGCCTGCAAAAAACGGAAGATACAACACGAATGCAGCGACGCCTGACGGAATCCCCAATAACAGGATATCCTCGATTCTTTCCCAGCCCCAGCCTGATTCACGGACCCGGGCCAACGCGTAGCTGAAGACCATCAGCGCAGCAGCAGGGAGGATATCCCATGTGTTGAGGAAGGCCAGCCCGCCCAGCACCAACGCAATCGTGAAGAGCCCGGTTTTGTTGATCTTGAGCTGCCCGAAGAACAGATTAATACTTCCCTGCCAGCCGCCGAGGAAGATATTGAGAGCAATGGCAATCGCCAACAGGTTAAACGGCATCGCCAGCACATGTGGGTGCAAGTCGCCGAGTAGATACGAGAAGAACGGGAATTCATCGATGATCTCCAGCCGCCCGTTGGTCAAATCGTAATCCTGCAACACACGCGAAGCGCGCCACCACCAGAAGAATTGATCTGGATTCCATTGAAACGGTTGCTGAGGCGGGTTGATCAACATCGGCAAGTCGATCCATGACCAGAAGGAGGACCTTGCCGTCCCATCGGCAGCAAACGTCCAGCCGATACCCTTGCGATGAATTGATTCCAAAACGCCTTCCAGGTTGCTGACGATCAGCAGGAATACCGGCGCAAAAAATGCTCCATACCTGGATAGTGCATTGGTCTGCTCTTCCTCGCCCTTTGACTTGCGATAGGCAGACAGCATGTTGTACAGCAATCCATAGGCGCCAACCGCGCTCAAACTGAAGATCAGAGAGAGCATCAAATTATGAGCCACCGGCGCAGGTGTGGATGTCAGCTTGGACAGCATGGCAGTCATCACATACCCAAAGTAATAGTATGAGATGGCATAGCCGGAAAGCCACGGGTCGTGTGGTGGGAAGGATGGCGAATGAAGAATGGCGTTGATGAAAGCCACTTCCATCCATTTTTCGCCGCCAGCGGTGTAGGCTTCCGGATTGGTGGAACGGATGAACGCCATAAGCGCAAAGGCGATGAAGAAGAGAAGCTCAACGGTAACAATGAGACGGCGATTCTCAGAGAGCCACTGTTTGATTTCAGATTGGTGATTTTGAAATGACCATGCGCTCAATCCGACGAGGACGATCAACGCCAACAGCAATCCACCGGCGTCATTTTGTGCGATCCCCATCGATGCGAACAACCAGAACACGTACCCCCACACCAGCAACCCCACAATGCGTGCGAACGTGTAGCCGCGGTCAGCCAACGCGGGGAAGAGATGATAGGTCAGCGGAAGGGTCAACCAACCCAAAATTGTGATGACGATATACCAAAGGAGAAATGAAAACATGGGATCTTAATGGAGAATTTATTGTTTCGGGAAATTGAAATTTCCATCCGGGTCTTTCTGGAGATCGAAGACCTGTGTGACCGCACCCAGATTAATGGGGCCGTACACATGCGGAAAGGAGTCGCCTTCGGGAACGCCGGGGGGAGGAGTCCCGCCGCTTGGCTCCTCCCACTTCAAGTTTGAGGAAAGAAGCGCGGGGTCGATCACGAGTAACAGAAGGTCACTCTGGCCATCATAAAATTTACGAAGGACGGGGACAACCTGTGATTCCGTCGAACAATGAATGAAGCCTTCAGTCAGCAGGCTTTCGGCACGATACTCACCGCGTTCGCGGGCTTCCTTCCATGCAGAACGCGATGTGATGTGATAGATCATGTACTCTCTCTTTCTTCCTGTTCCTGATGCAGGAGGCTGCATAACAGGAACAGGAGATCAAACTACGGAATCACTTCGTAGATCACAGTGTTGCCATCACTGTATATCGAGTGCCAATAGGTTCCATTATATTCTTCGAACTTGGCAATGCCATCTGGCATCGGCAGGTCGGTACGTTGATATTCAGCGCGTTCCAGTTGACCCACGATAATATATTTCACATCATATTTCTTCAGGAAATCACGCGCAGTCTGAATGTCAGTCGTCGTGTAGAACGTACCCACCTCGGCCACACGTGCCTCCACCCATGTGGACATGAGTCCACGCTGCTGGCGTTGATGCCAGTTCCAACCGACCACACCGGGCAGCCCCGTGTAAATGGTGAAACGCGTACACCAGTGATATTCGACGCAGTTGGCTTCGACGATGACCGGCGATCCCTGAACATTATCCTGCATCCAGCGGATGGCACGATAGTCTTCACTCAGATCGAGACGTTGACCAAAGTCGTCATACTGCGCGTATTCCATGAAGGTCATCGAGTCGAGCGTACGTGGCGCTTCAAGAATCCAGCGATCGCGAATCTTGTCCGATGCACCGCTGACGGTGAACAACGCCGCGCCTGAGACCAATAGGACCATTACGCTCTGCCAGAAGACACGCCATCCGGGCAGCCACTTGAAGAAGGCTGGGATCGTCCATGTGAACGCTGCGCCCGCGCTGACCGCCAGCAGGAACCAGGATTGCAGGTAGAACTTGAAGATGGTGTTCTGGCGTCCAATATCGCCACGCACCACCACCACTTCCACGACCATCGTGATGACCAACGCGGTACCGATGAGGAACAGGACAAAGCGTTTCGCATCCGGTAGGTCTGGACGCAGCAATAGGATACCTGCCCATGCTGCGATCGGCAAGGCGATCCATGCCACGCTGGCCCACGGGAAGTCATGGCTGGTGATGCGATACTGTAGATACAACATCACAAGCACGATGAAAATCAGGAAGCCTTCGATCAGTAGTTGATAGGGACGCAGTTTATTCAGGGAAGAAACAGGTGTAGATGCCAGCCATTCGCGCGTCTCCCAGACCATCCACGAGACAACAATGAACAACATCAACGACCATTGTGTGAGATACGAACCGATCGGTGTGAACGGTCCGTTCCACGGATCGAGCGCGCTGTAAACCTGGCTGTACCAATTACGATATGGCTGATACATCACGAACGAGAGAACGGTCAAAGATGCAACTGCACCAATCACCAACAACACGCGCTTATATGTTGTCGAAGCATCTGAATAGCGCCAGATGGCATACCCCACAGCGAGGAGTCCGATGGGAAGATATGTGTAGATGTCGGACAGGTTGGAAGGATATAACGCACCGATGATCAGGCCACCAACTACGAATCCCAGCCCAACCGATAGCGGATTCCGCCATTTTGAGCGTCCCATCACTGCGGCCAACGCCCAGCTGATCGCGAGCAAGGCCAGCGGCATGGCGATCATATGCGCATGCAAATCGCTATAGATGAACGTGAACAGCGGGAATTCGGTGATCTCGTTTCCACCCAGCGGAGGAACAACACGACTCGGATTCCAGTACCAGTCTCCGGGTGGAATGCCGAGTGGCGCGCCTTTCATGACCATTGAAAAACCCTGGATTGCCCATGCCCAACGTTGGAACGTGGTGATGGCAGCATCCCAGGTGAATGCCGGTCCCGCGCCAACCTGCTGGAATTTTTGAAAGATCATCTGGATGGTACCGAGATTGCCCAGGAAGAGCGTAAGGGCAGCGGCAGCCAACCCTGCA
>CAZKSG010000009.1:0-52198 GCA_964555335.1 uncultured Anaerolinea sp. | reverse complement strand
CGCGTGAAGGATACTCCCATCGCGGAGAATGCCATCATCGGTGGCGCGATTGGCGCGGCGATGGTCGGGCAGCGACCCGTGGCAGAACTGATGACCATTAACTTTGGTTTCTCCGCCATGGACTACATCGTCAACCAGGCGCCCAAACTGCATTATATGTTCGGCGGGCAGTTCAAGGTTCCTCTGGTGATCCGTGCTGTGGGTGGTGGTGGACGTCAGTTGGGTGCGACACATTCGCAGACGCCCGATGCGATTTTCGCTCACTTTCCAGGGTTGAAGGTCGTTTCGCCTGGAACGCCGGAAGATGCCAAGGGGTTGCTGAAATCTGCCATCCGGTCGGATGATCCAGTTCTATTCCTTGAGCACGCCACCATGTATCAGGTGCGCGGTGATGTGCCCGATGGCGAGTACACCATCCCGATCGGAAAATCCAAAGTGCAGCGCCAGGGTAAGGATGTCACCATCGTTACATACTGCAAGGGTCTGGAACTTTCGATGAAAGCTGCCGATGAACTCGCCGGTCAGGGCATCGATGTTGAGATCGTGGACCTACGCACACTGCGTCCGCTCGATATGGGGCCTGTGCTTGACTCATTCAAAAAGACCAACCGCGCTGTCGTCGTTGAAGAAGGATGGAAATCCTACGGCGTGGGTTCCGAGATCGTCAGCCGCATCTACGAAGAAGCGTTCGATTACGTCGATGCGCCGATCATTCGTGTCGCGCAAAAAGAGGTGCCGCTTCCCTATAACCGCACGCTCGAACAGGCTGCACTCCCGCAAGTGCCTGACATCGTTGCTGCGGTGAAGGAGGTATTGAAATAATGGCTGAGACAATCAATATGCCCAAACTCGGTTTCGACATGGCGGAAGGCACGCTGGTCCGCTGGGTCAAGCAGGTGGGCGAAAATATCAACAAAGGCGATGTGCTCGCTGAGATCGAAACCGACAAGGCAACGGTTGAAGTTGAATCGTCTGCCAGCGGTGTTGTGTTGCAGCACATGGTCGATCAGGGAAGTGTTGTTCCCGTCAACGCGCCTATTGCGGTGATCGGTGCGGAAGGGGAGAAAGTGGAGGCTGCTACCAAAGCAGAAGCTCCGAAGGCTAAGTCCGAAACTCAAGTGGAGGAAAAGCCTGCGCCTCAGACTCAGCCGTCTACTACTCCTGCTGCACAAGCTGCAACTCCTGTGGAGTCTGGTCCCGTCAAAGCCAGTCCGCTAGCGAAAAAGATTGCCCGTGAGAACAATGTAAATCTCGCCGGTGTGCAAGGTACCGGCCCCGGCGGACGTGTGGTCCGCAAAGATGTGGAAGCGGCGCTGTCGTCAGGTCAAACGTCAAAAGTCGCAGGTCGTCCATCATCTGTCACACCAGCACCTGTCGTTGTGAGTGCTGAAGATCAAAAGATCCAAACCACCAAGCTGCGTCAGGCTATTGGCCGCCGACTTGTTGAATCCAAGCAAACCATCCCGCACTTCTACGTGACGCATGAATACAAAATGGATGCGCTCATGGCGGTGCGCAAACAGGCGAATGAATTCCTACCCGACAACGATAAACTCTCGGTCAATGATTTCATTCTCAAGGCTGTAGCTCTCACGCTGCGTCAATTCCCCAACTTGAACGCGACCCTCAACGGCAACGAGATCATCCAATTCGGGCACGTCAACGTTGGCGTGGCGGTCACTGTCCCTGGTGGCTTGATGACCGTTGTCGTCAAAGACACTGACCAGAAGACCATGCGTCAGATCTCGGGTGAGGTCAAAGCCATGGCTGGACGTGCCCGCGAAGGCAAGGTCAAGCCCGATGATGTGGATGGCTCAACGTTCTCCACCTCCAACCTGGGCATGTATGATGTCGACGAATTCATCGCCATCATCAATCCGCCTGAAGCTGCGATATTGGCAATCGGATCGGCAAAGGAAATTCCTGTTGTCGAAGGTGGACAGATCAAACCGGGTTGGCGTATGAAAGCCACCATCTCCGTTGACCATCGAGTCAGCGATGGGGCAGAGGCAGCCCAGTTCATGCAAGCACTGGCTGGGTTCCTTGAAAATCCGGTGAGAATGCTGGTGTAAAAGGTAAACTTCCGAGGTCATTCAGATTTCGGAAGTTTTTTGTTTTATTACGCCAGTCCAATAGATCGTTCCAGTGAGACCTTCCCTTGATAGTTCCTCAACATCAGCAATGCAACAACACAAAGAATTGACTCTGAAATTGCCTCCGATACCCAAATACCGTTCAATGCGAACAGCTTGGAAGCCAGTAACAGAACAGGCAGCTTAACGAGCAGGATGCCTCCCAACGCGATCATCAGTGCATCCTTAGCCTTGCCAACCGATTGAAAGTAGGCAGCAACCATCACCGATATACCACCCAATGGGCAGGCAAACGACATGATTCTTAAAGCCGTTTGTCCCTGTGTGATAATTATAGTTTCTTTGGAGAGCAAGTTGATGAGCGTTGCCGGGATCATAATGCAGATGCTGCAAACGAGCACTCCATAAAGTACTGTTGTGCCCAGGGAAAGTTTGATCGTTTTCCTGACTCGATCAAAGTGCTTGCGACCAAAGTTGTACCCAACAATAGGCTGCATCCCTTGAACAATGCCAGACTGTGGAATTGTCAGCGCGGAATACAGTCTGCCAATAATGGCGAATACGCTCAGCGCACTGTCACCGCCAATTGCTTTCAGTAAATTGTTGGTGACGATAACGACAAGGCTGGTGCTGATGCTTTTGAGAAAAGAAGGCAATCCAATTATGACCACATCGCGAATGACAGACCAGTCTGGCTTGAAATAGGCTGCCTTGATCTGGTAGGATCGATTCTTCCTGAAAAAGAAAAAGTAGACACTCATCGAAGCGGAGACAGTTTGTCCCGCGACAGTCGCTAATGCAGCACCAGAAACACCCATGTGCAAGACCATGATGAAAAGCCAGCATAACACGGTATTGACGGTAACCGGAATGACCCAGATCGCAGTTGAGTATCTGGCATTGCCGTCCGCGCGGATGATCGCAGAATATCCTGTGCTTGTAATTGCACCGAGAAAGATGATGCGACCATACTCGATGGCATACGGTGCGATCGTGTCTGTTGCTCCAAGCAGGTGGACGATCTGTTTTAGAAAGATCGAGCCAACGATCGTGATCGTGAGTGCTGCTGCCCAAAAGATCAGGAACGTGTTTGCGACCGTTCTGGAAGCCTTTTCCGTATTTTGTTCGCCGAGTGCTCTTGAAACCACAGAGGCGCCTCCAGCTCCCACAATCGTGGATATACCTCCCAGAGCAATGAGAACCGGAGAGATGATCGACGCCCCAGCCGCCGCCAACGAATTGATCCCTATGGACAGAAAGTAGGTGTCGGTGATGCTGTAGATGGCATAGACCAGCAATGAAAATGTGGTCTGGGAGGACATTTCGAACAGTAGCTTGCCAATACCCTCGGTACTCAGACGTTCAACTCGGGATGAATAGTTCATGCACTCAGTTGGCTTTCAACCATTCCATTGCCATGCCAATGAATTTCCTGGACATGTTGAAGATGTCATCGGTATCGTAGTTGCGGTAGGAACATTCGGTGTTCATGACGAGAGCGAGGTGTAGTGCATACAGGTGATTGCGTTGTTCCTCGGCAAAGGTGAAGGATGTTTTGCCATACCCGCGCATACTGTTCGTGACCCCCGCCCCGAAAAATGGAAGCCTGAACTGTGCCTCCATCAAGGGATCGCCCCACAGCGCACGCTCAAAGTCAATGATGCCGGCCACCTTGCCATCTTTGACAAAGAAGTTGAGATCCCAGGCATCCCAGTGTACCAGGCAAGGCTGAGTGACCTCTTCCAATGCAGGAGCATGTTTCAAGATCGCAGCATGGATCTCTTCATAACTAAAGTCAAACACGATATTCTTGCGTACTGCATCTTCCAGTATGGATCCAATGATCTTGAGAAACGCATTCTTCCAATTACCCGCGCGCAGGTCAGGGTTTCCGTCATAGCCGAAGTATGTGCCGGAAAAACTGTTGACCTCGCGGATGATCTCACCGATACGCCATTCAACAGACTCCCGTGTTTCAGCGGGCAGGTTTGCTTTTACGTGTTCCAGATTGTCGCCGTAAATTTTCTCCATGAAGAAATAGTCCGAGTCGCACAGATCGTGAGCGTTGTCAAATGAGTAAATCTCAGGGACGGGGATCGCTGGGTTCTGCTTGACCCGTCGCATGGATGTGACCTCTGTTGCCATAATGTTCTTTTCGTAGGTCATGACCTCTGCATGTTGTGGAGGAGCGATCTTGAGAACGACCTCGCGTCCATCGACCAGTCTGATGTTATAGGCTGCGTTGAACCAGCCCTCTTTCATTTCGGTGATGGCATCTTCTCCGGCAGCAAGCCCTAATCCGAACGCCCGAACTGCCATGTTTTCGATCTGTTCGCGTGTCTTTTTGTTTTTGGTTCTGCTTTCCATAGTTACCTCACCAATCTTGATTGATGCGATGATCTTGTGAGATGTCCTTAATAATTGCTGAACCCTGCATTGAAAGCAGGGTTCAGCAATTGTATTGGATGCCATGAAAGATCAGGCAGTGACTTCCAGACCTGCGTGGAGTGTTGCAAGCGAGTCGGCGCCGACCCAAATATCGAATGGTGCTTCGTCCTGAATCCAGCCTCCGGTAGTTGTACTCCAGTAACCGAGTTCATCTGGACCAAGTTGGAAAGTAACTATCTTCTTTTCGCCGGGTTGAAGGGAAATTCGTTCGAAGCCTTTTAGCTCGCGCATCGGGCGCGAGTCGCTTCCATATTTCTGATGGATATATAACTGAACCACCTCATCGCCAGCAACTTTACCCGTGTTGGTTACATCAGCTGTTACAGTTACTGATTGGCCAACTTTGATTTGTGTTGCCGACAATTTGATGTTGCTGATCTCAAACGTGGTGTAGCTCAAACCAAACCCGAAAGGATACAACGGAGTTGTTGGGCTATCCCAGTAGCGTGAGCGATATGTAGGGCTGCTTTCGGGTAGGTGGGTTATCGTTCGTGCGTAGTACATTGGCGCGTGGTTGCCATTACGTGGGAAGCACACAGGCAATTTTCCACCGGGGTTCGCATCGCCAAAGAGGATGTCTGCTACGGCATTGCCGCCTTCTGTGCCAGGTTCCCACGCTTCGAGGATGGCGGGCACATGCTCCGCGGCCCAGTTGATGCTCAGCGGACGTCCGTTCAACAGTACCAACACAATAGGCTTGCCTAGTGCGCTGATTGTCTTGAGCAGTTCTTCCTGTCGTCCCGGCAGATCGATCGAGCCGCGGGATGCGAATTCCCCGGCCATATCGGCGTTCTCGCCCAGCACCATGATCACCAGATCCGCACCCTTTGCTGTTTCGATCGCAGTATGGAAAGCCGACTCGGCCGCTTCAGGAGTCTGGATCGGCTTCTTTGCAGTCATGTCAAATTCGCCAAAGGGATGGGGAACATCCCGATGGATCTCCGGTCCCGGGGCGTACGTCACATTTGCTTCTGGTAGCTTGGCGCGGATACCCTGCAGCACGGTCACCGCATCTGGCTTGTGACCGAAGACCATCCATGAACCTTCGGTTGCCTCCATCGAGTCAGCCAGCGGACCGATCACTGCTACGTTCTTCAAATCCTTCGCGAGAGGCAGAAGCCCGCCTTCATTGCGCAGCAGCACCATCGAGCGTTGTGCGGCCAAACGGGAGGCTTGTCTGTGCTCGGGGATGGCGACTACTTTTTCCAGCAGAATTTCATCTACATACGGATTCTCAAACAATCCCATGCGGATCTTGAGGGCGAGAATGGGACGCACTGCCGCGTCGAGAACAGATTCTTTTAGCGTACCATCCTCCACAAGACTTTCCAGGTTCTGCAGGTAAATGCTGCTGGCCATATCCATGTTGAGTCCTGCGCTCAGGGCACGGAAGGCAGCATCGCGTCCATCACGTGCATAGCCTTGAATGACGAGATTGCCCACAGCCATCGCATCGCTGACCACAAATCCATCAAAGCCCCATTCATCGCGCAACACATCACTCAAAAGCCAACGATTGCCGCTGGCGGGAACATTGTTCAAATCCATGTAGGCGCTCATGAAGGTACCCACGCCAGCCTTCACCGCAGCGTGGAAGGGTGGCAGATAGACGTTACGCAATTGTGCTTCTGAGAGGAACACCGGATCATAATCGCGCCCACCTTCTGATGCACCGTATCCGGCAAAGTGTTTGGCACAGGCGATTACGCGTTCTGGATCTGAAAGATCGTCTCCCTGAAATCCACGTACCTGTGCGGCAGCCATTGCAGATCCCAGGTAGGGATCTTCACCAGCGCCTTCGACGATGCGCCCCCAGCGAGCATCACGCGCGATGTCGAGCATCGGGCCGAAGGTCCAGTGGAGACCGGCGGCTCGGGCTTCTTTCGCGGCTACGGCTTGTGCTTGTTCAGCCACATCCGGGTCCCATGAGGAAGCCATCGCCAACGGAACAGGAAAGATCGTGCGATAGCCGTGAATGACATCCAATGCGAAGAGCACGGGAATTTTCGATGGGCTCTCTTCCATGGCGATCTTTTGTAGCGCGTTGAACTTCTTTGTATCGTTGAGCCAGAGCACCGAGCCTGCTCCAGTTTTGCGTATAATGTCTTCGGCTTTGGGTCCCTGGTTCCAATCTGCGCCGCCGATCTGTGCCAACTGTCCTACTTTCTCGGCAAGACTCATTTTTGCTAGAATCGCGTCAACGCGCGTGGCGACTTCAGTCTCCGATGGGGCGGATGCGGCCGTCCCTGCCTTTTTCGTCTTGTTCATGAGGTCTCCTTTTTTGGGATGTAGTATTCAGCCATTTTCTGGCGTGTGGGTGTCTTGTTATTGTTGGACAGTCTGCTCGCGCGATGTTGGGATGGTTAGGGATTTCATCTTTTGTTGCTGTACCGCTAGGATATAAAAAACGAATAGTCCAGCATACACCACCAGCAGGCAGATGGGTATGACCTCAAGCGAGATCCGGCGGGCCAGCACTCCCATTAGGCTGGGGATAATGGCAGTGCCAAGACCCGTTGCAGCCATTTGCATGCCGATCGTATTGGCAGCAAAATGATCACCGACTCGTGCACTGGTGCCCGACATCATTGCCGGGAAGATGGGTGCGATGGAGAGTCCGATCACGGCCACTGCCAGGACATTTGACATTTCAGATGGATTCCAGATCAGCAGACCCGCACCCAGCAGTGCCCCTGCCAACCCTCCGAATACCAGCTTATTAACTCCTACTTTATGGGTAAACAGCCCTGCTATGATACGACCGATTGTAAAGGTAAACCAGTAGCTGCCCGCGAAGAACCCTGCCAGTGTCTTATCAACCCCGCGCGACTCCGTTAGCAATGTATAAGTCCAGGTACCCAGCGATCCTTCCGCACCCACATACAGGAAAAATAACACCACGCTCAGCCATACTTGCGGCTGTCGCAATGTCTCGCTTATTGGAGTTTTGTAATCTGTCAGTCGTTTTTTCTCTGTTTCGTCATTGGATGGGCTATTGTTTTGAGTCCACATGGACAGGGTCAGTACAAAACAGACTGCCAGAATAATTTGAAACATGCCTACCACTCGATAACCGAAGTGCCAGGTATTTAAAGTTGTCAGACCGAGTGTCATGATGATCGGGCCCAGGGTAATTCCAACACCCCAACTGGCATGAAGCCACTGCATCAATCCTTCACTAAAGTGAGCGGCCACATAGGTGTTGAGACCGGCATCGATCGCGCCAGCTCCCAATCCTGCAAACATGCCTAGCAAGACCATCATCCACCAATAGGGGACTAGGGTGTAGCCGATCAGTGCCAACCCGGTGAGAAAGCAACTGGCTGCAAGAACTCGACCCACACCAACCCGTGCAAGCAGGAAACCGCTTAGAAAACTTGATGTCATGTAACCGATGACAAGTGCAGTCAGAAACATGCCAATTGCGTCAAGCGGAACGGAAAAGCCGGTTCGGATCGATGGCCAGCCGACGCCAAGCAACCCGTCAGGCAACCCTAGAGCGATGAAAGCTACGTACGCCAGAATAACCAACCCAATCTTTGGGTATTGCTTAACTTTGGTCCAAATTTTCATGAAGTGATATCCTCTCGGGTGGGTGATGAAGATTTTTACAGGAATACAAGATATTTTATCCCATAAACTTACCTAATGCAAGGTAGGTAAGTTTATGATGTATAATCGAACTATGAAACAACTGCGAACTCCCCGCCGTACACAGGCTGAACGTACTCGTGTCAGCCGCGAAAAGATCATCCAAGCTGCTACAGAAGCATTCGCTCAAAGGGGCTTTCGCGGTGCAAAGATGGCTGATATTGCCAAAGCAGCGAACCTGACTGAGCCGGGACTTTTGCATCATTTTCCCAGTAAAACTCACCTGCTGATGGAAGTGCTCAAGGAACGCGATCGGATCGATAACGAACGGATGCAGGTCACTTTACAAAAGAATGGCAATCACTTTCTCGAAGCTGGTATCGAATTGGTAGAGCATAATGAAACAGTTCCTGGATTGGTTCAGTTGTTCAATCTTTTGGTAGCGGAGAGCATTTCCCCCGATCATCCAGCACACAATTTTTTTATAGAGCGTTATCAGCACACACGTGGAAATTGGGCTCAGTCTATCGCACAAGCACAGCAAGCGGGGGAGATCCGTTCGGATATACCTGCCGAGACGCTGGCGATTCTGAGCTTTGCCATGATGGATGGCTTGCAAGTGCAATGGCTGATGGAGCCTGAGAAAGTTGACATGTCTGATTTATTTCGAGTGATGATGGATATGCTACGGGTGGAATAGGATATTGATGTAAAAAGCGAACTTCCGAAGCGCTAAAGAACAATGCTTCGGAAGTTTTTGTTTACTCTGGTATCGGCAGGTTCTCGCACAATTTCTTGTAAGGTTGCCCCTCAAAAAATGCATTCCACTCCGATGTACCAAAATTTTGGACGAGTCGCGCGCAGGCTGTTTCTATAATCTGGTCGCTTGGGATTCGTTTGATGTTGGCAACCTGCCAGAATTGGATAACGCGTCCAGATGTGGCTGCCAACGTGGTCCCATCTGCTGAGAAGGAGACTGAGTTGACGATGTTGGCGTGCGGAATACGTGCAAGCTCCTGTCCGCCTTGGGTATCGATCAAATAGACATTGTTGAGTGTGCCCATGGCCAGCAGGTCGCCTGTAGAATTGAAGGCCAGGGAGGCGGCAGGCTCCTTGTTGATCGAGATGGGATCTGAAAATTGTCCGTTTGCATATTTCCATAAGTTCAGCTGACCAGTGGAATTCCCGGCAGCCAGGAGGGAACCATCTGCGCTAAATGTCAATGTCTGGTGATTGCCTGGGGTTTCGAGATCGGGCAGGCGCTGCCCGGTTTCGATATTGATGAAAACGATGCGGTCTGTCAGCCCGACTGCAATTAGGTTGGGACTTACAGCCAGGGAGTTGATTGTTGATTCGTTTTCAGCGAAACTCTTCAATGCTTTTCCCGTGGATGTATCCCACGATTGTATCGTTCCACCTGCGTTGCTGGTGAAGAGTTGGGTGCTATCGGCAGAAAAGGCAAGTTTCAGTCCGCTGCCGGTTTGATCGACAGTCATGGCACGGCGTTTTTCGAAATCGTAGATCAACAGATCATTCGTAGACGTGGTAACCGCGATAAATTTTGCATTGGGACTCACGACCAGTTCCCGGATGGCGCTCCTCGTTTCGAAAAGTGGACTGCCTTCAGGGCGCGCCGTCAGCGTGGATAATTGCTTGGGGGTAAACGACCAGACCCGATTGTCGTCGGATGCGGCAACCCAATCTGCAGTGGGCGCGAACTGCATGTCTCCAGTTGTTCCACTGAATTGCAGATATTTTTCTGACGCAGGCATGATCGAAATATCCCAGATCTCGACGGCACCACTTTGATCGCCTGCAACGAGATATTTTCCATCATTGCTGAAAGCGAGCGCAGAGCCTGTGTCCTGGATAGGAATCTGGAACATCTGCGCTCCGGTGGCTGCATTCCAAACGCGCACGGTCTGATCGGAGCCTGTGGTGGCAATCCATTGCCCGTTCGAACTGACCTGCACTTCCTGGACAAAGCTATCCTGCAGCATGCGCAGTCGCTCATTGCCAGTACCAACATCCCACACACGGATGCGTTTGTCGCGTGAGACAGTGACAAACCACGATCCGCTTGGGTGGAATGCGATACCTTCAACCCAGTCTTCATTCGGGATGCGAAGCAATTCCTTGCCGGTAGCTGTGTCGAACACATACACGTTGTTATCTTTGCCACCCGAAATAAGAAGACGGCTGTTCGGGCTGAACTCGAGCGCGGTAATGCCACCTTTATGACGCGGTCCGGGGATGATATCTCCATTGTTCAGGTTCCACAGTGTAATGCTTCCCGCGTTCGAACCAGCAGCGATCCATGTGCCGTTCGGACTGAACGCCGATTCGACCAACTGTCCATTCATTTGCAGGCTGTAACTTTCCTTGCGCGTGTTCAGATCGATAATGGAGATCTTCCCGTCGTTGCGTGCCACGGCAAGCAGCTTGCCATCATTGCGGATGTTCACATCCCAGATCGGGACGCCATATTCAAATGTGTTCTGTACAGTACCGGTTGTCGCATCCAGAATCTGGACAACGCCTGTATCGTCGCCGGTCACCAGGATGTCGGCGGTGGGACTGAAGGCCGCATCATTCATGGACTTTGAACTGGTCACACAAAAGCGTCTTGTCCCATCTTTGACATTCCACACACATGCCGAACCATCCTCGCTGGCAGTTACAAATGTGGACCCATCCCGGCTAAACTTAAGCTCGTTGATCTTACCGTTCATTTTCATTTGATTGATGGGGATGGGCAGCAGGCTGGTATTTGCACGCAATACTTCCTCGGCTTCTGGCGAGGCATACGTTAGATAAGAGTCGATGGCCAGAAGGGTACTTATATACAATTCACCGGGGCGTGTCTGATAGATTTGGGCCCGGGCAGCGCTCCGTTGTGCCTCGGCGATCTGTGCCTGTTTTTCTGCTTCGGCCTTTGCAGCCTCCGCTTCGATCTGGGCCAGGCGCGCTTTTCGTTCATTTTTCCGTGCGTTGTCTGCACTGGCTTTTGCGATCAGTGCCTGTTTATTTGCCTCGATCGCATTGTTCGTAGCAAGGACCGATTGCTGATACGTTGTGTAGGATAAGATCGCCAATGCTACAACCGCGACAGCCGTTGCGATCCAGGCGAACGTCCGGTTCCGTTCGGTTCTTCGGCTGTGTTCGATGTATTTGCGCTGGAGGTCGGTGGGGATGGGGTCCTTGGATGTATAGGTCTGAAACATGCGCTCAGCATTGTGCAGATCGCGACCGCGCAGGAGCAGGCTCACATCTTTTTTGCGGTGCCACTCCAACGCGCGAACCTGTAGACGGCGATGCTCCTCCAGCCAGTCCAGGTCGAGTTCGATCGCCGTCTTGACCTTGGCAAGACCTTCTTCGAAATTATCGGTCTTGCGGATGAAGGTCCAGTTTAATTTTCGGATGGACTCATTGGTATCTCTGACTTCCACATCCCGAAGCACAATAGGGATGATGCGTTTGTTGTTTTGTGCGGCACGCCCGATCTCGACGTTGCATACTTCCGATTTGATCGAATCGGGGCTGACCATGAAGATAAAGGCATCTGACTCTTCGATGCCGCGGAAGATTTGTTCCAGCCAATCCACAGCCGGGGGAATGGATTCCCAATCCACCCACACTTCCTGTTGAATGGAATCCTTGAATGCTTCGATCAGTTTTCGGGCGGCACGGGAATCTTTTCGGGAATACGATACAAATAATTTTGCCATTAAATACCTGGACTACATCTCGGCTTCGACATGAATAATAGATAGGTTAGTGAATGACGCCTCTTACTTCACCTTCTATTTTATCAGCCCAGGGATAGATTTCCGTCCCTTTTGCCGCTTCACGAATTGCAGGATCATCCGAATAATGACCGCGTCTCTCAGGTGGAATTAATTCTGCAATATGCCGCATAATCTCATGCCCGATCTCATCCAGTTGTTCGCGGTGCCTTTGTCCGTGCCCATCCGCTTTAAATGGACCGAATGGTTTGCCAATGTTGAACTGGATCCTGGCGCGTCGTCCACGCCTGAGGCTGGGGAACACATTGTTGAGTCCAATCAACCCAACGGGCAATAAAGGAGCGCCGGTACGGGCTGCGAGAAAGGCCGTCCCGGGGCGGGCGGGACGCAGAACAGTGGCCCAATTCCCGGCTTCGGGGAATATCCCCAGGATGCCGCCCTGCATTAGGATCCCCTCTGCAGCTTTGAGAGAGTCTTTTGCGCCTGTTCCGCGATACAGTGGGTGGTATCCCCACAGCATGGGGATGATGCGCGTGGCAAGCGGCGAATGTGGCATATCTGCCCCGCCGACAAATTCGATCTGCCAGGGGGCCAGCCGCACGAAACAAACGGGGTCGATGAAACTAAAATGATTCCCTACCACGATCAGCGGCCCCGACTTCGGTAAATTCTCTTGGCCGGTGATCTCCAGCCTGGAAACAAGTTTAAATGCGGGTTTTGACAGCCACTGAAGAAAACGGCGAATGACCTGTCGTTGGGGGGTGAGGAAACGCCTTGAAGAATCGTTCATGGATCAATTCCCCTCTCTTTCAATAGGAGAGGGGTTGGGATGGATGATATTTTAATCCGCCGCCGCATATTCCAATGCTGCCTTACGTGCTCGTGCTTCATTGACCGATGTAAGGATCAGGAAGCCAACGACCAGGAAGACGGCAATGGTTGCAATGCTTGCTCTCTGTCCGTACTGTTCGGCAAGAGTGGCACCGACTCCCTGCTTTGTGAAGAATTGTGTCGCTGAATACGCCAGCAATCCATAGATCGTTGGACCAATAAACGATGATGATTTTCCGGCCACCGCAAAGAAACTGAAGAACTCCGTGCTCTTGCTTGCGGGTGCAAATAACCCTGCCATGGTGCGGCTCAAGGATTGGACCCCGGTCAACGCAAAACCTGCCAGCGCACCAATGAAATAATATCCAGTGAGTGATGGGTTGAAGATCATCGCCAGGATCGCAAAGATCATCAACAGAATGGACCAGTTCAACGCACGCTTGAAGCCGTACTTCTCACCCCAGATGCCAAAGACATACGCGCCAATGGCACTCGTGACCTGTACGATGATCATGAAGATGATGAGCTGGGTTTGCGTCATCCCAAACAGCACACGACCGATGATCGACGCAAATCCCAACGCCATCAGAATACCGTCGTTATAGATCAGGAACGAGACGATGAACTGGATGTATTCACGGAAATGACGCACTGACCGAAATGTATTGCCTAATCGCTTGAACGCAATGGAGAAATAATTTTCACCTGTGGGAAGCTGCTTGGGCGTGCGCGTCTCTTTAACCCACAGGAACATCGGAATGGTTGCCAGGGCGAAGAACAATGCTGTGAAGGCGAATGAACCGCGCACCACCATCACATTGCTCTTGCTGATAACGATCGGAGGAAGAATGAACAGCAGGCAAACGATGCCTCCGATGGAACCAAATGCCCAGCCGTTGCCGGAAACACGCCCCATCTCGTCTGTGTTTGCCACATCGTAGAGCAGGGCATTGTAAAAAACCTGCCCGCCGCGGTAACCGATCTCAGCCAGTATGAAGAAAAGCATCCCTTTGAAGACATCACCTTTTTCCACAAAGAAGAGCAGCGCGGTAGCCGCCCAGGAAAGTATCGAAAAGAAGAACAGGAAACGTTTCTTTGCCACGGAATAATCGGCAATCGCGCCCAAAATAGGGGAAACGAATGCCACAACCAGCATGGCGATGCCCATCGAGACACCCCACAAGCGAGTCCCTTCTGCGCCGCCGACTACGGTTCCTTGAAAATACGCCGCGTAGACCGCCAGCAAGATGACCGCTGCATAAGCCGAATTTCCAAAGTCAAACCAGTACCAACCCCACTGCGCACGCCTTCGGTTTTTGTCCATGTGCTGTCTCCTGTGTTTTTTCGATTCTACCAATGGTTTAAACAACTAAGGTCACGTTTCGATTTGCTGAAAATCATAGGTTCTCTGCTAATAGCCTGTTTTCGGAAGAAATCGTAATTGCGACTTCAGTCGCCATCCCCTTTATTGGTTTGAGTGAATGACTTAAGTCGCTACTACGCCCTAAAACAAAAAACAGGTCACGCTTCAAGCGTGACCTGTTAGTTACCCGTACAACTCTTTTCTGAAAAATTGCGGCAGGGCAAACGCTGCCTTATGGATTTCAGGGTTGATATAATTATTGACTCCAGGTGGTAACGGCGTCTTCAATCCGTTTTCCCATGGAGTATCGGAAACGTACATGAAGCCAATTCCGCCGCCGGGGTAGGTGGGGATATTGGCATAGTAATAGGCAGGATTCTTTGTCAGCTGTTTTGCCGATTCGTAGATCTGCTTGATGAGCGCCGTGTCGAAGAAGGGTTGCTCACATTGCGTTGCGGCAGCTCCGCCCGGCACAAGGGCACGCACCATCAGCTTGTAGAACTCATCCGAAAAGAGACGTTCCGCCATGCCGATTGGGTCGGTCGTATCCGAGATAATGACATCGAACTGACCAGGGTTTTCTTCGAGATAGCCAAAGGCGTCGCGCATAAGCAACTTCGTGCGTGGGTCCGTCCAGGGGTCTCCGAAAGAAGCGGCGAAGTGTTCGCGCGAAAGGTCCACCACGCGCTGGTCCAGTTCGCAGACCACCGCCTCTTCTACAGATCGATAGCGTAAAACCTGCTGTAACGATCCACCGTCGCCGCCGCCAACGATCAAGACGCGTTTCGGCTCCCCAATCGCAAGCATCGGCACATGCACGATCATCTCGTGATAGCCCATGTTGTCGCGCTCGGTCAGTTGGATAATGCCATCCAGGATCATCGCATTGCCGAAGAACTCGGTCTCGACGATTTGCAGATGCTGGTATTGGGTTTGTTCATCTGCAAGAACGTGCTTCACGCGCACGCCCTTGCGGTAATAGGGATGCAACTCCTCGGTAAACCAGATGCTCATAGACCCTGCACTGCAAATGGGATTCGTTCCACTTCCGCATCGCGATCGATCTTGCGGAGCGTGAAATTATCGGCACCCAGCGATTCCTTGATACGCTGAATGAGCGGCATCATATCCTTGCCGATCGCGCAGGTAAAAAGGTCAATGGCACAGTAATCATATTCAGGCCAGGCATGCAAACTTGCATGCGACTCTGCGAGTAGCAAGAAACAAGTAAAGCCGTGGGGACTGAACTTGAAAAAGCCCTCGTCCACAACCGTCAAGCCGCTTTCACGTACGGCTTGCGCAAACAGCGAGTAGGATCGCTCGCTATCCATGAGAGTCTCATGGTTGCAGTTGGAGAGATCAAAAATAAAGTGCTCTCCCAGTTTCAAAGTCGCGTTCACTCACACCTCCAGGGGTTAAAAAGATAAAGAACCCATCTAAAGACATCGAACTTTGAAATTTCAACCCGATCCACAAGATGTTGGCCTTGTGTAACGGGCGAAACCGCCTTTAGATAGACTCTGTTGGGGGCATTTATACTATGTAGCTCCAGAATGTCAATCTTTTTATAAGACTTTTTCAGCAAACAAATGTCACTTTTTTCCTGATATGCCATATCATTCCTTGTATAATCCCACCTTGTTAACAAAACTGACATCCCAATGAACTTTATCTATCTGCTTATCGAATTCGTGGATGAACTTGTTTTTGGCGTCGGCGAAGTTGCCACCCCTTTCATTCGCGATGACCTTCATCTCACCTATACACAAATTGGACTGCTTCTCAGTCTGCCGGGAATTATCGGTGCGTTCATCGAACCGTTTATCGGCATTCTCGGTGACGTCTGGCGGCGAAGGTTTCTCATTATCATGGGTGGAATTCTTTTCACCATTTCTTTATTCATGACAAGCGCCAGCACTTCTTTCCTCCTTCTTCTTTCCTCCTTTATTCTTTTCTTTCCATCCTCCGGAGCATTCATCAGCCTCTCGCAAGCCAACTTAATGGACTCTGACACAGACCGCCACGAGCAAAACATGGCGCGTTGGACCTTTGCCGGGTCGCTGGGAGTCCTCACCGGACCATTACTCCTTGGAGTATTCGTCTACTTCGGCTTGGGATGGCGTGGAACGTACGCCGCGCTCGCTTCTTTTTCAAGCCTCTGCCTGCTCGCGGCGTTGAGATATTTGCCTGCCGATCCTGTTTCTGCTTCGTCCTTCCCATCCTTGAGTGTGATCTTCGACGGCTTCCGCGCTGCGTTCAATTCTCTCACACGCGCAGACGTCTGGCGCTGGCTGCTCCTTTTGGAATTCGCCGATCTAATGGGTGACGTGTTATTCAGTTATCTTGCACTTTACTTCGTCGATGTAGGACGTGCCACGCAAGCCCAAGCCGGTGTCGCTGTGACGGTCTGGTTGGCCATGGGTCTCATCACCGATTTCCTTTTTATCCCCTTCATTGACCGTCAAAGAGACTCGATCAAATATATTCAACGAACAGCTTTGTTCGAATTGTTTGCATTTGCCATTTTTCTTCTCACGCCTGGCTTTATCCCCAAGCTGATCGTTGTGATCCTTGTCAATCTGTTGAATACTGGCTGGTATCCCATTCTGCAGGGACGGTTATACTCAAGCCTGCCGGGTCAAAGCGCCAGCCTGATGGCGATTGGCTCAGTCACGGCTCCACTGGCAAAATTCTTCCCGTTCCTGATCGGTTTCATCGCTGACCAGTTCGGTCTCCAAACCGCCATGTGGATTCTCATTCTAGGCCCCATTGGATTGCTGCTTGGTCTTCCACATCAGTCTCCAACCGCTAATCTTTAATTACCATCATGTCTACGACTCCATATTCTCTTTACTTCCACATCCCATTTTGCACCCATCGCTGCGCCTACTGCGACTTCAACACCTATGCCGGCCAGGAGGAAATGATCCCTGCTTATGTGGAAGCGTTGTGTAGAGAAGTTGAATTTGTGGGAAGACAACTTCGCGAGACAGATGATAGGGAAGTGCACACCATCTTCTTCGGCGGCGGCACACCTTCGCTGCTTTTCCCAAAACAATTTGAGAACATCTTCCATTCGATTCGTGGCAACTTCACATTGACCAGTGATGCCGAGATCACAATTGAAGCCAATCCAGGCACAGTCTCTTATGAAAATCTGCTCGAACTTCGTCGCATAGGCATTAACCGCGTAAGCTATGGGGTCCAATCTGCCAACACAGAAGAATTACGGATGTTGGAACGTATCCATACTTTCCTCGATGTGATCGAAGCAGTCACAAATTCACGCAAGGCCGGTTTTGATAATCTTAACCTTGATCTGATCTACGGCTTACCCGAACAAACTCTATCCACCTGGCAGGCTACAGTAAAGCGAATACTTGACTTGCATCCCGAACACATCTCCGCCTACGCATTGACCCTCGAGCATGGCACTCCTTTTGGTCGTTGGTCATCAAAAGGAATTCTTCCGCTTCCCGATCCCGACCTCGCTGCAGAAATGTATGAATGGTTGAGCGAAACACTGGAAGAGAATGATTATGTTCAGTATGAAATTTCGAATTGGGCGAAAATAAATGATGAAGGCAGAATGATGAATGATCAATATCAGCCTGATGATTCATCATTTATCATTATTCATCATTCTCCATTTGAATGCCGTCACAACTTACAATACTGGCGTGGTAATTCGTATCTAGCCTTCGGCGCTGGCGCACACGGATATGCCAATGGCTATCGTTATTCCAATGTTCTGCGGATCAAGACATACGTTGAAAGACTAACCAATACCCAATCTACAAATTACCAATTTCCTTTATCTCCTGCCACCGTCAACCATCACAAGCAATCCACAAAAGACGATATGTCTGAGTTCATGATGACCGGCTTGCGCTTAACACAGGAAGGCGTGAGTAAAGATGAATTCCAGATGCGCTTCGGTCAATCGATGCAGACTGTGTTTGGAAAAGAAATTGAAGAGTTGCTGAAATTAGGGTTGATTGAAAAAAATGGTGATCGTGTAAAGATTACAAAACACGGACGCCTGTTAGGTAATCAAGTCTTTATGCGCTTTGTGTAATGAAAATCAATCTCGCATTACTGTTTTCCAAATGGCGGGCGCAATATCCGTTAAAGATTTCATGTCACGCGTAAACTCTGCTCGTGCAGTTTTCTCTCCGATCACCAGCGCAGGTACAGGCGCGTCGGTATGTCGTCGAGTTGATAAATCTTCCATATTTCCATGATCCGATGTGATCAGGATCAAGCCGTCATTCCATTCATTTACAAGTCCACCCAATACGCCATCGAAGGTTTCCATTAACTGTATGGCAGTGTCCATCTCCTGTCCATGTCCGGCGTAATCGCTGGCCCAATATTCGAAGAGTGAGAAATCATACCCTTTGGCAATAGCGGCCAACTTTCGGCCTGCCTCATCAGTGTTCATCACAGGAGAATCGACGAAGCCAAGCATGGTGCGCCAGCCTTCGCCGGTAAAATCTGCCGAAAGAGCGCGTCCAGCAAATAGATCATTGTGCCGAAACAGGGGGATTCCCGCATTGGTCACAGCCATGGGAATGGATGAATAGATACGCTTGCCCGAATCGATCCCATCGAAATAGCGCGGTGGGTAGGCATTGAGCAGGGCTGTCTTCTTTCCCTCTTTTGCTAGATTCGAAAACAAAGTGTCATTTTTGAGATATGACGCTACTTCGGGATTGGGTTTGGGCCCGTAGTGATAACCCAACTCTGCGGGGATGTTTTTTCCAGTCAGCAGAATGGCCTGCCCGGTGGCCGATTGCGGAAGCCCGCTCACGCCGACGTTCGGGTCAATAGCGACCAGGGATGCATATTCTCCATGATATGGCGCGGACTCTTTGATGAGCGCTCGTCCGTTCAACAAACGACTTAGGTTGAGCATCCTCGCTCGAGAGAAAGGATTCGTTTCGAGATTATTTTGCCCCAGACCGATACCGTCAAGAAATATAAATAAGATACGCATAACAGCGGATTATACCCGTCAAGGTCGGAATCGCACCTTCACGAGATAAGAAAGTATATAATCAGCGCATGCCCCAATTGAATTTGAAAAAACTAAATTCGTATCGTGCGAAAACCTTTCGCCTGCCTCCATCTCCGCGCGTGGCTTCACCGAAAGCGGCATTGGATTTCATCAATGCACGCGGATTTATCTACTTTTGGCCGATCAAAGGCATTGACCTTCCAAGTCTATGGACCGCAGTTGCCGGAGACCGTGTCGTTGCTGACAAACATGATGATCCCGGTCACATCACGTGGGGGTGGAAGGATAACGCGCTGGGAAAGAAGATGTGGTATTACGGAAAAATATTGCGTAAAAAAGCGACAATGATCTCGCTCGATATCGCGCCCTATTTTTATGCACTCTCTGAGAATTATGGTTCGCCTGAGGAAGATTATTTGCTTGCCTATGAAGAAGGTCGTTTATCTCAGGCGGCGAAGCAAGTTTTTGAGGCATTGCTCAAGGGAGGCGCGCTAAATACGATCGACCTGCGCAGTGCGGCAAAGCTGGTCAACGCAAAAGAATCAGAATTTAACAAGGCATTGGAACTTCTACAGGCGGATTTCAAAATTCTGCCCATTGGCGTGTCAGATGCAGGTGCCTGGAAGTACTCATTCATTTACGAGATCGTTCCACGCCATTACCCTGAATTGCCGGAACGGGCACGTCATATTGGCGAGGGCGAAGCGCGCACAAAGTTGATGGAGCTTTACTTTGATTCAGTTGGGGCGGCAACGGAGGGAGATGCGACGAAACTATTCGGGTGGAGACGGGAATTGATAACAAGGACCGTTACCGGCTTGGTTGAGAAGCGTAAGCTGGTCCGATTTGAACATCCTACTCACAAGGGTGAGTGGCTCTCGTTGCCACAACTGGTTTCTTTGGAACGGAATTAATGTGACAGCCGTCTACTTGTTTTAAGGTTTGTTTTCATCCATAATAGATAAAACCTTTACAGGAGGCGAGCGATGAATCCGTCGGGGACAGTGTCTGGAAGCTATTGGTGGATCATCCGTGCAGCAGTTCTGCTGCTATTTTTATTTGTATTGAATTCCTGTAACCCGAATACGCCAGCTGCAGAGCCAACACCAACGACGGCTCCAAAAGACGATGGCAGTATTCTCGTTTATGTGTATGATGGCGATACTCGCGCGTCTCTCGATCACGTGGTGGTTCGTGTTACGAATTCAACGATCACAGATGGTGTCGATAACAGGGAACTTCGACTACCGGCGTGTGATATAGGACAGTTTCTGGTGGCATCGGCCCCTGGCTATGAGACCGGCTACACCCCTTGCAACGATTCCAATACTTACATCTTCGAACTGAATAAGTTGAGCGGCGTTGATAATATCAACTATGGATGGTCCTCCGCTGAAATCGATTGTGTCAATTGTCATAATGACGCTGGAAGTTATAACGAAGTGAGTGAATGGCGAAAGACGGCTCACGCAAAGGTATTCGTTGATCCGTATTTTCAAAACATGTATCGTGGGGTGAACACAAGCGGACAATTCTCTCCCCCGGGCTTTAAATTGGATCATCCTGATCAAGCTGGGAATTGCGCATATTGCCATGCACCCACGGCTATCCTTCCCTCTCTTGAGCAGACAGACCTTTCCTCTTATAGTTCCCGCCCGGCTGGAGCGAATGGAGAAGGGGTGACATGTGATGTATGTCACAAGGTTCTTCGAGTGAGCCTGGATGACAACAAATTTCCTCTGGCAGAAAATCCGGGTATGCGTTCCTTTGAATTCCTGCGATCATCCAATTCATTTATAGTAGGATCGTTTTCCAATATCCTGATATCGGTCAATGATGCGAACAAGCGCCACGCGTCCTCTACTTGTAACCCAACTCTGAGTACCAGTGAGTTCTGTTCAGCATGTCATTTTGGAAAGTTCAACGATATCCCTGTTTACAACTCGTATGGTGAATGGCGTGCAAGTAAATATGGTAACAATCCCAATTCAAGTTCCTACAAAACCTGCCAGGATTGCCACATGTCGCACATGGATGTGAAAGATACAAACACGCCGTTATCCAAAAGAAGCGCGTGTTCTGAGACAGGAGAGAAATATCAAAACTTTGACCACAACCTGTTGGATGTGGGTCCAGTTACATTGAGCAATGGAACCGAGACCGAGATCCCACGCATGATACAGCAAGTGGCAAGCTTGAACGTCAAATTGACGTATGATACAGGCAGCAAATCCATCAAGGTTCGCGTAGAAGTGGAGAATAAAAAGGCCGGGCATAAATTCCCAACCGATTCGCCTTTAAGACACCTCCTTTTGGTGGTGACAGCAACTGACCAATTTGGGTCTTCATTGCAATTGACAAAAGGTGACAAGATCCCGGATTGGGGAGGCGACCCGAACATAAACTTGAACGGTGTGCAGGGATATGCCGGACTCCCCGGAACCGTCTATGCCAATTTGTTGGTGGAGGACGTCACCGGGGCATCGCCAACTGCCTCTTATTGGAACAATACGAAATATGCGTTCACCACAGAGGATGGAACCAATTCTGACACTCGTTTGAAGCCGAATGACCCGCAGGTGAGCGAGTATTCCTTCACTGTCCCTGACCTGGGAGATGTCCAAATCAATGTCAGGTTGGTATACCGTTATGCCTTCTTCAATCTCCTCAACCAGAAGGATTGGGTTCGACCCGATATCCTGGTCGCCGTTGCAAACTGCGATATCTCATTGAGTCAGGGAAAGAAATTCGACTGCCCGGAAGTGGAACCGTAATCTGTATGAAACCACGCCCGCACTTTCCCGTATAATGATATTGAACCTTTGATATCATTTTCTCAAGAGGAGAATTAATATGCGACAAAATCGTTCCAATCTGTTTCTAGGATTATTGCTGATCTTGATCGGCGCGTGGCTGGTCATCAGCAAGCAGGTTCCTGCGGTGCAACAATGGCTGGACCAAAACTTCGCCTGGCCAATGTGGACCGTAGGGGCAGGGCTGCTCATCTTTGTCCTGGGCTTGCTCACAGGCCAGCCAGGACTCTCTGTCCCAGCCTCTATTGTGGCGGGCATCGGCGGCATTCTCTACTACCAATACCGGTTTGATGATTACGCCTCATGGTCTTACATGTGGACGTTGATCCCCGGTTTCGTGGGGGTAGGGACCATTCTCGCCGGATTGCTTGGCGAACATACCCGTCACAATGTCTCGCGAGGGTTGAATCTTCTGGTCATCAGCGCGGTGATGTTCCTGATCTTTGGCGCATTATTCGGTGGATTGGGAATCCTCGGTCCGAGCGGTCCCGCCATTCTGTTGATCGCGCTGGGTGTGTATGTGCTCCTGCGCGGCTTTGTACGCAATTCCAGGCAAGGCACAAATGAAACGAGATAGCATTTTCTGGGGTGTTGTGCTGATCCTTGTTGGGGGGCTGTTCCTCCTGCAAGGACAAGGCTATATTCAAAATATCTTTCGATATTTCTGGCCACTGCTCCTCATTTTGGTGGGTGGCTGGATCATTTTGGGAGTGTATTGGAAACCGGCTCCTTCGGCAGAAGACAACTTCTCCGTTCCATTGGGCGCAGCGAAGAACATTCGATACCATTTCGCGCATGGTGCCGGTCAGCTCAATATCAGCGGGGGAGCAGCTGCCGGGCAGGCGTTGGTGGGTACGGCGGCGGTCGGGATGAACCGATCAAGCCATTTGAACGGTGACCAACTCGATGTCCGTGTGGAAGCGGGCCCGTCGTTCATCCCGTTCGTTGGGCCGAATGAAGGGGTATGGCGTTTCCAACTCGCACAGGATATCCCCGCTTCGGTGACTGTGGAATCAGGCGCCAGTCTCCTCAATATCGATCTAACCGATGTATCTGCCACGCGACTGGATTTAAAGACAGGCGCCAGCAGCGCGAACGTGACCATGCCTGCACGCGGCGCTTCGTTTCTGGATGTGGAGACTGGTGCGGCCTCGATCAATATTCGCGTTCCCGATGGCACCGCCGCACGCATCCGTGTGCGCGAGGGTGTGACCGCTGTCAATGTGGATACGAACCGCTTTCCGCGTTTGGATTCGGGCATCTTCCAGTCTGCTGATTTTGGCACATCTCAAAACCGGACCGAGATCAATATCGAATCAGGGTTGGGTTCGATCTCGGTAAAGTAAGGAGGAAATCATGCGACGCATTGATCCGCGATTGCTCATTGGCATTCTATTGGTCTTCGGCGGGGTGCTTTCACTGCTTGAGGTGCAAGGTATCATGTCGAACGCGGGCGGCATATTCTGGGGCTTGATCTTTGCTGCCGGTGGAGTGGCCTTCCTATACATGTTGCGTAACGACCCCAGCGCCTGGTGGGCGGCTTTTCCAGGGTTTACCCTGCTTGGGCTTGCTGCCTCATCTTTCCTGCCTGATTCGCTCGATTCGTACTCTGGTCTCACCTTTTTCGCCGGTATCAGCCTGGCGTTCTGGTGGGTGTACTTTGCAGATCGACAACGTTGGTGGGCGATCATTCCGGCAGGTGTGCTGCTCACACTGGGAATTGTCTCTGCCCTGGAAAATGTATCGGGCATGGAAACTGGTGGCGGCTTCTTTATTGGGCTTGGGATCACATTCCTGTTGGTTGCGTTGCTTCCCGGCGATGTCTCCCGTTCATGGGCATTCATCCCCGGCACTGTCTTGGTTCTATTCGGCGTGATTCTTGGAATTCCCTCCTTTGGGCTTGCAAGTTATTTCTGGCCAGCTGTGTTGATTGTATTGGGCGGTTTCTTCGTCATTCGGTTTTTCAGGGATCGTTCTACCGGATAACGAACACAATATCGCCATTTGAATGCAACGAAAAACGGGAACGCAACTGCGTTCCCGTTTTCGTCTTACCCTGCCCTCACCAATATATGCTATTAATTCTGCATCCCCTGGGAAATGAATGCTTTTACCTGTTCGTGTGCATTCTTCCATCGGGAAGAGACTGCACCTGCCAATCGTTCCAGAATGTCTTTGCCAGCCTCAGGATATTCCGTGCACAGCTTGCGCAAACGGTTGCCCTGGATCCGGTATGTTTCGAGATCATCGACGGCCGTCACAGACGATGTATACGTACGACTTCCCACTACAGCAGACCAACCAAACAATCCGTCTCTGCCCACATGCGAAATGGTAATCGAGGATCCATCGTATGGCTTGAACGAAACCTGGGCTTTGCCGCTGATCACCAAATAGAGATACTCTGCTGGAGCACCCTGCTGAACGACAACAGTCCCAGAGCGAAACGAATAGCGCTCAAAGAGCCGCTGAAGTAGTTGCATGTGTTCTTCGCTCATATCCTTAAAAATCGGTACACGATCCAATTTCGTTACCTCTTGTGCATGGTAACTGACAGACTCGGCACCTTCCAGTGGCGAATATCATCATTTGCATGACATTTATCCTGAATTTATTTTGTTGGTATCCTGCAGGTGTATACTTTGCAAAAAAGCAGCAAAAGAGGAGCCTTTTGAACGCAATTTCGCAAAAACCGGGTCGATTCGTGCCCATCCTTCTGCTGGCATTGGGGGTGACGTTAATTGCCGCGGCCATTACACTCTTCTTTCGGGAGAGAAATGCTTCGCCTCAGGCGGCGCTTTCGGCGATTCCCGTTAAAGTAAATTCACCTGCCCCGAAACTGAATCTCACCGATACAACGGGCAAGCCGGTCTCCCTCCAGGATTACCTTGGACAGGTGGTTCTTGTGAATTTGTGGGCTACGTGGTGTCCGCCATGCAAGGAGGAAATGCCTGCCCTCGAGGCGTTTTACCGAAAATACAAGGATGATGGTTTTGTGATCGTAGCGATCAACGACGGTGACCCAGCTGCGGACGTTCTCCAATTTGTGGATGAGTATGAGTTGTCCTTCCCGGTCTGGCTCGACCCAACATACATTGCTACAGAACAGGCATTCAAAACATTAAACCTTCCCAGTTCATTTGTGATTGACCGCAATGGAACGATCGTGCTGAGTTGGGTGGGCGGTATTGATCGCAAAACGCTTGAAAAATATGTGCCCACTATTATCAAGGAGTGAGTATCTTATCCATCAGAGTATTGTGAAGGACACTGCCCTGAAATAACAAAGACGTGCGTGGAGTTTTCTCTACGCACGTCTTTGTTATTGTTTGTCAGAAACGATCTGACTGGGGGCATCGGAACATTCACAAGCGATAATAGTCAACGCGCCGCGCGTAAGTGTCCCTCGATAGGCTTGTATGCCATTGTGTGCAACCCAACCTTCCAGGTTGAATGCCAGCGGGCCATCGGCAAGAATCCATTCACCATTGTATTTGCGCGCGATGTGGACATGGGTCCCTGTAACGTGCCCACCCTCACAGGAAGGATAGCCGACCGGTTCCCCGGCTTTGACTTCACGCCCAACAGAAACGCGGGCATTGGTGGCGAGATGGAGATAGTAGAGTGTCCAACCCGTGCGTTCATCGCCATCTTTGTCGAGATCGATGATCGTTCCATCGATATCCGAGCGGACGACGAGCCCATCTGCCATGGCAACTGCATATGCATCCTGGGGAACCGTAACACACCCCGATTCCTCGGCACCGGGTGCGAAATCAATCGCGGAAAAGGGTTCGCCTGTGCCCCAACCGGTGTGAGGTCCACCGGTGTAAGCCCAAATGCGGCCGGTCAGGAACGGAAGGCGAAGTTCGGGTTGCTGCAGGCTTCCAGGCAGGACGGTGGCAGGATCTGCCCAGGGATCACCAAACAGCTCCCTGTACACTCGTGCCAACCCATCGGGTCCGATCGCGGCGTAGAATTTTTCCCCAGAGTAGAGCCTTGAAAAATAATATTGCAGCGCCACCGATCCAGCATTCTGCCAGGGATCGGGACGGGTAAGTGTTTTGTCGAGAAGCTCGAGTTCAGTCAATTCTCCGCTGCGCCATTTGTAATATCCATTATTCAACGTGTTCGCCGCGATAACCAGCTGTAGGTAGGGAGTCTCATAAAAAGACCTGCGAAAGCCAAGCAGATATTTTCCCGGTGGAATCTCAGGTTGTGTGAGAGCACCAGTCTGATATTCAAGGATCGCGAGTAACAGACGCGGGCTGATGCTGTAGTTGGTGGCGACATAATCTACGGCTTCAGCGCCAGTGCGTGTCTTGTCTCCGGCATAGACAGTGTACTTCTTCAGCCAGCCATTCGTCGACTCGACGAATGCAGATGTGCTGAAGCCGATCTGCGATGGTCCGTTGACGAACGCAGAGTCTGGCAGGCTCTGATAGGCTGTGCCCCACAATGGCAGGTAATAGATGGGGATCTTCATAGGGAAGCCCGGCGGCATGGTGGTCGCTTCGCGCGGGATGACCGGATTCGCCTCCATGATCTCCACTTCGGTGGTATTAAATCGCTTTGCCAGTGCAGAGACAGTGTCGCCACTTTGGGCGATGTACTCCACCAGTTCGCCGGGCGCATACTCCGGCCGTCCCGACGTTGGGGCAGGGACCGGTGTCGGCGCTATCGGCGTGATCATGTTCTTCAGGTTAATGTCTGGTGAACCTGGCGCGCAGGATGTGATCAGCGCCAGAATGGTCAGTGAGGTGAAAAAACACAGGATCGTATTTTTGAGGGGTATTTTTTTATTTCGTTTCGCGTTCATTCAGGGGTTTCTTGATACTCGTCCTTGCAGGACAATTTCGGCAGTTAATCATCGTCTTCGCGATAGATCAGGGCGCGTGATTGTCCATAGACATCTGCAATGATCTCCTTGTCCCCTTTGACAAGTTTGCCTTCATATAGTTTTTCGCCTGCGACAGCTCTCCATCCACTGAGCATAAAAGGTATGGGCCCATCGGCAAGGATCCATTCGCCGTTGAACTTGCGGGCAAAATGCAAATGTGTGCCAGTAGAGATTCCGCCTTCACAGGATGCATGACCGATGTGATCGTTCATTTCCACCCATTGCCCTTTTGCGACTCGATCTGAGTTGGCCACATGCAGGTACATGATGTTCCAACCAGTCTGCTCCGAACCATCGCCATCCATGTCCACGACCACGACACCGTTGCCTGAACGAACGACGAGTCCTGAAGCTGCGGCAAGGATCCATTTCATGTTGACAACGCAACCGGTCTTATCGTTGGCAGGAGCGAAATCCAACGCTGCGCGCGGGCCATCGTGTTCCCAGGCACTGTGAGGTCCACCGGTGAAAACCCATGGTGAATTCACTTCAAACGGCAACACCATCTCTGGTTGTTGAATGCCGGGCGGGAAGAGCGACCCGGCCGCTTCTGCGCGCGCCCACGGATCTCCGAACATACTTTGATAGTACGAAACGAAGCCGCTGGTTTGATCCATGATGCGCAGCCATTCGTTCACGCTGTGCAGGCGCGAGAAGTAATACATGACAGCAACCGTCCCTGCGTTGAGGGATGGATCGAGTCGCAGTTTTGTCCCATCGCTGAATGTGATGTCTTTGATATCGCCAGTGCGCCAGCCATAGTACCCTTCCTGAAGTTGGTTGATCGCCCAGACCAATTGCATGAAGACACCTTTGTAACGGTAACTATCATAGCCCAACGGAAAATTCTTGCGGAAGTCATTTTCAGGTGTGCCGCGTACCCAGCGCGCTTCGTAATCCAGAATAGCGAGCAACAATCGCGGATTGACCGAGTTCTCGTAGGAATTTCGGCTCACCGCGTCTGCACCAGTTGTCCAGCCGGTAGAACCGAGATATTCGCGGTAGGTGGAAAGATATCCACCAGCATCTTTGACGTAGGAAGAGATATCAAAATCAAGTGCCGTTGCCGAGAAGACAACCTCTCCATCGGGGATCAATTGCAGCGGAGATGTATATTGGACAGTTTCATCGCGCCGATCGGGAATCATAAGCAGCGTTCCCGTATCGAGCAGCCCACTTTCAGGGAGGACTTTGGGCGATGTGATCTCGCTCATGTCCACGCCGAAGCGTTTTGCCACAGCTGGAAGCCAGTCTCCGCTTTGAGAGTAATACAGTATGACCGGCCCACTGGGTATGTTTGTCGAAGTGCTTGTGATGGTGGCAACAGAGGATTCCAACGGGACGAATGCTTCGTGAGTGGGAGAGGGAGTGGCTGTGAAAGATGGCGCATCTACAAATGCCATCGAGCCTGCCGGAGAGGGTGTATTAGGGATAACTATCTCGGGCACAGAAGATGCAGTGGGTGACACATACCCAACAGGAGTGGGGGTTAGATATTGCCCCCACAAAGATGGAGACGCGTTCCCCACGCATGAGGTCACAAAAAAAGATGCGGCGATCAACAGTCCCAGGATTCGTTTCACAGTTCGTCCGTTGGGAGGAATTATACCTGTATTGATTTGTTGACGATTAAGGAAATGTGAAGAAAGAGTTCCTTAGCGCGAGATCTGGTTCAATCCTTCATGCACTCCTTCCCAGGCTTCTATAACTGTTGAACCCTTGGTCAGGAATCCATCGTATTCATTGCCATTCCCGCTGGAAATCCATCCATCCATCACGAACGGAATATTGCCGTCGGCGGGAATCCATTCGCCATTATAGCGTCGCGCCAGATGCAGGTGCGTTGCGTTCGATACGCCACCTTCGCATGAAGGATGCCCGATCTTTTGTCCCGCGTAGACGTAGGTGTTTGGTTCCACGCGTTCGCTTGCGGCGACATGCATGTAAAGAACCGTCCAACCGGTTTGTTCATAGCCATCGTTATCCAGGTCCTGAACGACTGCACCGTTCTCGGCGCGCACGATCAATCCATCGGCTACAGCCACAACCCATTCCGCCGCGGGGTCACATCCACCCCCTTCACCGGGGGGTGCAAAATCCAGGGCGGCCCAGGCGGAACCTGAATCCCAGCCACCGTGCGGTCCACCGGTGAAGGACCAGGTGGTGCCGCGTTCGAGTGGCAATTGCATGGGTGGCTGGATCAGATTCGCGGGTCTGAACGATACGACGTCGTAGGTGAAAGGATTATCGAAGAGCAAGTTGTACGTCAGGAAAAAACCAAACTGGCTGACATCCAGATCCCAGTAGGAACGCGAGTTAAATAGTGAAAGGAAATATTGCACACCGGCTGTCCCGGCATTGATGGTTGAATCCATGGGCGCGTATGAACCATCGCTCATTGGAAGCGTGGAAAGTGCATTGACGCGCCAGAGGTAATAACCACGGTTGAGATTGTTGGCTGCCCATGCCAGTTGTCTGTTAAGCCCCGCATAGTAATCATCATAAAACCCCAACGGATAATCCACGTTGGATGGAGTGGGATTGGTCACCCATTGACTTCTATATTCCAACAAGGCAAGTAGCAACCGCGGGTTAACGGAATAATTTTGTGAAATGCGTTCGACGATCTGTGAGCCAGTCAAATATTCACCGTTGACATCCTGGCTGTAGCTTGCGAGATAACCTCCCTGACTCTGAATGAACGATTCAATATCAAAGTTCGTACTTGCCGGCCCATAGACCAACTCCGAGTCTGGGATGATCTTGAACGATGAGCCCGGATTCTGATCCGCTTCCACCGGCGGGATATTCAGCACCTGCCCCACCGAAAGAATGCTTGTTTCATCCAGCCCGTTGGCCTTCATTAACGCCTCGAGCGTGATCGAATATGCCTGGGCGATGCTACCAAGTGTATCTCCCGCCTGGACGATATATGTATCTGCCACATCGCGTGGCGCAGGGAGCGCGTGAGGCTGGTCTGGTGTTGGCACAAACCCTGCGTCGACATTCTGTTGCGCCATTGCCACCGACAGGGGAGCACGCGTGGGCGTAGGCCCACTGGGTGCGCTCGTATCAGCAATGACAACTCCTGTCTGAAGAGGAACGGGCGTGTTACTTGTCCCATTGACCGGAGCGAACGGATCATAGGTTGGATACGAACCAGATGGCCCTGCGGTCGAACAGGAGGAGAGTATCAACGCCAGAACGGCGACCAGCAGGGCGTGGTGATGTGTGATGCGCAACATGAGTGAAATTGTACCAAACGGAGACTGAAATTAAAAACGAGCAATGAGTTTGTCATTGCCCGTTGCCGAGTGTTGAAATATCAGAGATGATCAACGATCAAAGCCTGATGTATGAATGAAATTCTCCAATGCCAGAATCTTGTTTTCGCGCTCGCCAAGCGCAGCGGCGACCACATCTCGCATGGAGATAATGCCGACCAGTGCATTATTTTCCACCACAGGCAAATGACGAACATGATAGTGCATCATCAGCGCCATGCACTCGTCTATGGACGTCTCTGTAGTGACGGTGTGCATGGACTCGGTCATAACCTCTCGAACAGGTGTCTTCGACGCGGTACGACCTTCCTGTTCCCCTTTTAGAACATAATCGCGTTCAGTAAAGATGCCAATAACCCTGCCTTCATCCATAACCAATACTGAGCCAATATTCGCTCCCGCCATGATGCGGAGTGCTTTCAAGACCGTCTCATTTGCCTTGACGGCGTAATGTGTACTATCCGTTTTTGAATCGACGAGATGCTTTACAGTAGCCATAATTCTGCAACTCCTTATGAGTGTTGCTTCGAGAGCAGAAGCCCTGCCACACGTTTAAGAAAAGTATAGCAAAATGCGGACTATAAGTCCATCCGACTTTGCGTGAATTCCTTTTTAATATGTTTTTCTCATGTGCATCCCGGTGATCTCAAACCCCATCTTTTTGTAGAGTTCCTGTGCGGTGATGTTATCTCCAAAAACATGCAGCGCAACCGATTCAGCGCCCACAGATTTCAATTGTTCATCCATCGCCGTCAGTGCCTGCTTTCCGTACCCTTTGCCGCGGAATGCCTCGTCAATGACAAAATCAAAGATGAACGCCTTTTTATCCTTGACCTGCACCCATAGCGCACCGATTTTGTTCTCCCCGTCAAGAATGGACCAGACATATTGATCCTTGGACTGAATACCATCCGGAAGATAGTGCTTGAATTCCTCCCGTGACCTTTCGAGTGCGCCTTCTGCGGGCCAATTACCGTTACGCACGTGATCTTCGGCGTAGCCGCGAATTTCTGTTTCCAAGAAACGATCGAAGTCTTCCTGCTGCATGATTTCAAGTTTGACCATGATATTCTCCAGGTGGCATTGTATCAAATAAAAAGCGAGTGATGCTTTTACTCACTCGCTATGGCAGCCGGTTTATTCGAGGATCTTTCTTTCGTTCATCCAATTCCATATCAGTTGCACAGCTTGTGGAACAAGCGCTGCCGTTTCTTCGGAGAGTTGACGCGTAAATAAGAATCGATGTCCGAGTACCGAAACCAGGGCAGAATCGGGTTTCTTCCCATAAAGCGTTTCACACATCGACATGAGTGACTGCGGAGTAAGATGATGGGTGAATGGTGAGTTTTGGAACTCACTCTCCACTTTGATTAAGCGCACAGGCTCAGGGATGTTTCCTGTATGAGCATCCACAAAGCAGACATATGGATACTCATTGATATCCTCCGCCATTTCAGGCGTGAGCTGAAGGTGAAACGCAAAACCGATCTGGTCATAATCCGGAAATTCATCTTCATACGAATCAGGCCCTGCCAGACCGAGTTTCAGGGTGAGCACACGCAATATATGCCACGCAACACCGTCATCTTCGCGGTCGGGGTTTCCATAACCAAGCAGTAAAAGTTTTTTCAAGAGAATCACCTTTCCGATAATTTTAAATGAACAGACCAGATACAGGAATACCAAAACCCTCTTGTATCTGGTCTGCAGATGTAGATTGCTTAGCGGCGGTCGTTATTCGCCGTAGCCGGTCCCAAGAATGTAGTTCTCAAGTTTGACAATGGCGCCTTTCTCTTCTGCTAGCAACGCTTCTGCCAGGCGGCGGATGGAGACAATGCCTACTACATGATCCTTTTCAAGGACGGGGAGGTGGCGTACATGATATTTGCCCATTAACTCGGCACATTCTTCCAACGTGGTTTCCGGTTTGATCAACACCATTTGCTTGGTCATGACGTCGGCGATGATCGTTTCCTTGGCGCATCGCCCCTTCACTTCGCCTTCGCGCGCGTAATCGCGTTCGGTGAAGATGCCGACGATCTTTTCATCTTCTGTGACCAGCACGGCGCCGGTATTGCCTTCGAACATCACCTGCAGCGCTTCGAAGACGGTAGCGTTGGATGGAACCGTGTAGATCTTTGCTTCCGCTTTTTCTTCGATTAATTTTCGGACTGTTGCCATGGTTGATCTCCTTTGGTTGGAACAGAACTAGTCTCGTTTCAAGGTCTTGACCAGCGAGCCGTCGGGAGCGAAGATATCCAGTTGGATGGGCATCTGGCCAACGGCGTGCGTGGAGCAGGATAGGCACGGGTCATACGCACGAATGGCCGCTTCCACGCGATTGAGCATTCCTTCGTGGATATCTGGGCCCTTGACGTACGTCTTGGCGACGCTGTCCACGGCGTTACTCATGGCCCAGTTGTTGTGTCCGGTGGACACGATCAAATTGACTTTGAGCAATTTGCCATTTTCATCAGCAGTGTAATCGTGGATGAGTGTTCCGCGCGGCGCTTCGAGAACGCCCACGCCGTGTCCCTTGTAATCTTTGCGAGTGTTGAGAATATCAGTGCTGAGGATATCGGGATCTTCGCACAAAACACGAATGCGCTCGATGGCGAACAATACTTCGATGAGACGAGCCAGGTGATAATACAGAGTATTTTCCACAGGCTTGCCGTTATTCAGACTCTTGAAGAACTTCAGTTCTTCGTTCGCGAGCGGGGTATCGATCTTCTCGGCCAGGTTCAATCGTCCCAGCGGACCGACGCGATACACGCCATCGGGATAGCCCAATTTCTTGTAATATGGGAACTTCAGATAGGACCACGGTTCAACATGCTCAGCAATGTAGTCCAGATAGTTGGCGATGGGGAAGCGTTCGAGGGCGGCACCTTCGCGGCTGATCAAACGAACATCGCCGTCATAAAGCTCGAGTCCGTTGTCTGGAGTGGTCAAACCGAAGTAACCGGTGGGGAAGACCGCGAACTTGTTGATGTCTTCCATGTTCTTTTCAGCCCAGTCTTTCATGATCTGAATACCGACCTGGGTTGTCGCGATGGCCGCTTCCACACCTTCCAAAATGGAGTCGCGTTCGGCAGGGCTCAATGCTTTGTTCACGCCGCCGGGGATGGCGAAGACGGGATGGATCTTTCGTCCACCAAGAGTCTTGATAACGGTTTGGCCAAACTTGCGCAACTGAACTGCCTTGACGGTCAGGTCAGGATTGGCACCGATCAAACCAACTACATTGCGAATCTCAGGTGCAGCATCGAAGCCGAGCAGGAGATCGGGCCCGGCCAGCTCGAAGAAGTGCATGCCATGGCTCTGGACGATCTGTCCCATGTGCATGAGTTCGCGCAGCAGGCTGGCGGGACGGGGCGGAGTCTGACCTGTGAGCGCATCCGCCGCTTTGGCAGCGGCGAGGTGATGGCTGACCGGGCAGATACCGCAAATGCGCGGGGTGATCTGCGGCATTTCAAAGTAGAGGCGCCCTTCGCAGAATTTTTCAAAACCGCGAAATTCGTTGACGTGCATATAAGCGCGGCCGACGGTGCCATCATCCTGCATGTGAATGGTGACCTTGGCGTGGCCTTCGATACGGGTAACGGGTTCAATGGTAATTTTCTGTGTCATTCTACATCTCCACTTTTAATGCCAGTGCAGGAGTTCGTCTTTGAGTTCAGGCTTGCGTCCTTGTGCGAGTTCGGCGAGAACATAGAAGATCGTATCTGCATCTGGGGGGCAGCCGGGAACGTTGTAATCCACAGGGACCACTTCGTGTATGGCACGAGTCTGCATCATGGTTGCGAGTTCCGGGTCGTTGGGGATCTGGCTGCCGGGTTCGTTGCTTTCGGCTTCCACGTAGGCTCGCGTGAGCGCTTCTTCCACACCGCAGAAATTGCGCATGGCAGGAACGCCTCCGAATACAGCGCAGTCACCGAGCGCCACCAAAATCTTGGAGCGTTTGCGCATTTTATGAGCCACCTCTTCATTGGCGCTGTTGTTGATGCCGCCTTCGAGCACACCCACATCCACGCCACTTTCATCGGGCTCTTTCAAGTCCGTGATCGGAGTGGCGCGCAGATCAGCGAGTTCAACCACTTTCAAGATGCGCTCATCCATATCGAGCAGAGACATGTGACAGCCGGCGCAGCCACAGATCCAATCGGAAGCAATTTTCGGTTTCGTCATATGTACCTCTAGTTCAAAGCGACACTGGATTTGCGAGCCAGGATGGCTTCTTTCCAGTTGCTGTTTAGTGAAATGTTCATCTGTGAAGCAAGTTCGCTGATTACGGCTAAGTTATCGCGTACGGTTTCAGGTGCATTAATAGACTTAGTGGTCTTCTGGATGCGTCCGTCCAGGTTGATGTAAATACCTTCCTGTTCCGACCAAATAGTGACGGGGAGTACTACGTCCGCCTTTTCAGTGAGCTTTGATTCATAAGCAGCCTGCACGACCAAATAGGGAGCCTTGGAAAGACGTTCAACGATTGACTTTGAGACAAAACTGTCGCCGACCGCCGCATACACAGCCTTTTGTCCGTTCATTTCGAAGACCTGGTCGAGACCGAGCAGGGCAGCGGTGAGACTATTGGTCTCGCCCTTGACTGAGATCAAGCCCGCACGTTCGCTATCCACAGCGCCGACGAGAACCGCCAACTTGTAGAGTTCTTCCACCAGAATTTCACTGCGCTGCCCTGTGATACCTTTGCCGAATAGGATTACGGGCGTGATCGAGTTGGCCAAAGTGCGGGCAGTCTGGGTCAGTTTTTCAAGAGAGATGCCAGTAGCGCGGACCGCTTCGTCAATGCGAGCATCCACATCGGCGATGCTCATCGGACGGCGTTCGAGTCCTTCTTTGACAATGATCGCCTGAAGTCCAAGGATGAGCGCCAGATCGGAGCCGGGCTTATTCTTGAGACTGAGGCTTGCCACATCATCCAGTGCATCTTCCTGCGGATCGATGTTGATGACGCGTGTGCCTTTGGGCATGTTGCGCTTGAACATGAAGCCAGCAACCATATGCGTGGTGCCAACATTTGCACCGATGCACATCACAGTATCGGCTGTGCGCAGGACATCCAATTTGCCTTCGAAGGCGCCCTGCTTCTCAGCAAATTTCATCACGCTCGCGGAAGGCATGCCTTCTTCGAGACTGGTCACGAGCTGGTTGCCAGCGAACAGGTCTTTGAAGGCAGTGAGTGTCTCAGCAGAAAGACGAGTCGATGCGATCGCAGCGATACCATCTTTATCGGAAGTGAGCGGTGCCAGCTTCGTGGAAACGGCTTTGAGCGCCTCTTCCCAGGAGACAGGTTCGAGCTTGCCATTCTTCTTGACCATTGGAGTGGTAACTCGCTTGCGGGTTTCGTTGGCGGCGTTGTAGCGACCAAATTCGCACAGAGTACCGTGGTTGACGTTGCCATCCCAATCGCCTTCGATGCGGACGATGCGGTTGTCGCGGATCTTCAAAACGATCGAGCATCCGACTGAGCAGCCGTTGCAGACCGACTTGACTTCGGTCAAATCCTTGTCGTGGACTTGATACGCGCTGGTGCGGTCGATGATCGCGCCGGTGGGGCAGACCTGAACGCAGCTTCCGCACTTGATACAGGTGCTCTCGCCAAGCGGTACATCTGTATCGGCGACGATTGTGCTCTTGGCGCCGCGTTCAGCAACCGACAGCGTGAAGTTGCCAGCCATCTCGGCACAGGCACGCACGCAGCGACGGCACAGGATGCAGCGGTTGTTATCAAGCACGAAATACGGGTGAGATGTATCCACCACGAAATTGTTCCAACCTGGCTGGATGGGCCAGTGGGTCATCTGTTCATCATAGGCGGAATTCTGTAATTCGCAGTCGCCGCCGCTGACCTGACAGAACGGGCAGAAGTGATTGCGTTCGCTAAACAACATCGAAAGCACGAATTTTCTCGACTTCTTCAACGCTTCTGTTTCGGTGTTGACCACCATGCCCTGGTTGACCGGAAGTGTGCAGGATGCCATCGGCACGCGCACGCCCTGCACTTCGACGATGCACAAGCGACATCCGCCGTACGGGGTCAATTCCTTGTGGTCACACAACTTGGGGATATGAATGCCTGCCATCTCAGCGGCACGCAGAACTGTGGTTCCCTCGGGAACTTCAATCTGTTTTCCATTGATCGTTATTTGTACCATGCGTTCCTCTTCATTAAGCAAGTTCGACTTCCGGCAGCATTTCACATTTCCCTGCGGGACAGGTTCCCAAAAGGATGTGTGCTTCGGTCTCTGTTCTAAAATGTTTCAACATATCGCGGATCGGGACCGCGGCGGTTCCACCCAAGCCGCAGTTTGCCGCCCGCTCCATTTCCTGTGCCAACCCGATCAGGGTGTCCAGGTCTTCCAGTTTGCCCTGTCCCTTTGAGATGCGATCGACGATCTCATAGGAACGCTGTGTTCCTACGCGGCAGGGCGTGCATTTTCCGCACGACTCAAAGCGGAAGAACTGTAGCAACACTCTGACCAGGTCCACGATGCATGTGTTCTGATCGCAGATCAACAGCGCGCCCGAGCCCAGGGAGACGCCCGCCTTGCGGAAGGACTCGAAGTCCATGGGTGTATCCTGCAAGCTGGCAGGAATGATCGAGCCGCTCGAACCGCCAGTCTGAGCCATGCGCAGGATGCTGCCGGGTTTCATTCCCTTGGCGTAAATGTTGATCACTTCGCGCAAAGTGATTCCCATTGGCACTTCGATCACGCCGCTGAAATTGACATTGCCCATGATCGTATACACTTTTGTCCCCGGGCTGGAGGGTGTACCGAACGAGCGATACCACTCTGCGCCATTGCGGATGATGGCCGGGATGTTGGCCAGCGTCTCCACGTTGTTGACCAGCGTGGGCTTATTCCACAGACCATGAGTGACTGGGTAGGGAGGACGTGCCCGCGGCTCACCGCGCTTGCCTTCAATGGATTCGATCAGTGCGGTCTCTTCACCACAAACGTATGCGCCCGCACCCGTGTGCAAATGAATGTGGAAGTTGAAACCGGTATCGAAAATGTTGTTGCCAAGGAAACCGTATTCCTCAGCCTGTTCGATGGCGTGCTGCAAGCGGCGATAGGCGAGACCATATTCACCGCGAATGTAGATATAACCTTCATCTGCACCCAGCGCGTACCCGGCAATCGTCATCGCTTCGATGATCGTATGCGGATCGCCTTCAAGTACGATGCGATCTTTGAACGTTCCGGGTTCGCTCTCATCCGCGTTGCAGACGATGTATTTCTTATCGCCCTTCGCCATGCGGACAAATTTCCACTTGCGTCCGGTGGGGAAGCCCGCGCCGCCACGTCCCTGCAAGCCAGATTTCTCGATCGTTTCGATCACCTGGTCGGGCGTCATCTCAGAGAGAGCTTTACCGAGACCTTGATAGCCGTTCTCAGCGATGAACTCTTCGATGTTTTCCGGGTCGATGCGACCGGCACGTTCCAACACAATGCGTTGTTCGGCAGGGTTGTATCCCTTGTGAGCGCGCAGCCAACCGATGTTTCCGCTCAACTGCTTGGGCGGAGCAACAAGATCGGTGGCAACACGTCCCTTGTAGAGATGCTCTTCCACAAGATAACGCGCTTCTTCCGGCTTGACCGGTCCATAGACGGTCGCTTCGGGGTACACCACAACGAGCGGCAAAATATTGGATGTGCCCACATTCGAGAGCGTGGAGATCTCCACTTCATCCTGAAGATCGTAGGCGGTCAACGCTTCGGTCAGGTGCTGGATTAATTCATTTGCACCGAGACGAATGCTCTCGGGGTCGTTTGAAACCAGGATCATTGCACGTTTAGTTTGCATCGTTTCTGCTCCTATTCGTACCGTGCAAGAATATCTTCGACCTGTTCGGGAGTGACATTTCCGTACAGATCGTCATCGATCAATACCACTGGACCCACACTACAAAGTCCCAGGCAGGAGGTCGTGACGAGCGTCCACTTTTTGTCGGGTGTGGTTTCGCCATTCTGCAGATCCAGGGATTCGCACAGCGTATCCCAGATTGCCTTTCCACCAACGACGTGACAGGGAGCATTCTCGCAGAACTTGATCACATGGCGTCCGCGAGGCTTCGTGGAGAGCATGTCGTAGAAACTGGCAAGCCCAAAGAGCTGGCTCTTGGAAACATAGACTTGTTCTTCCTGATCCTGCAATTGTTTCCGAACTTCTTGAAACGCCTCTGCCGGGATATACCCCAGCTCGTGGTTGATCTCGCTTAGGATCGGGATCAACGCGTCTCTCTTGGCTCCGTGCTTTTCGATTGCTTCACTGACAATGACGGAGACATCACGTTCTTTTGTTGGTGCAACCATCAGACCTCCGTGAGGGATAGGATCTCTTACGATTCAACAGCAATAGCGTTGAAGTTACAAACCTGCACGCAGATACCACACTTGATGCAGGTACTTTGGTCAATCAGATGGACTTGACGACGTTCACCAGTGATCGCTTCGACCGGGCAGTTGCGGGCGCAGACCATACAACCTGTACAGCTCGGTTGAATTTCCATGCGGATCAGTGGCTTACAAACTTTGGCGGGGCAGCGCTTCTCGTAAATATGCGCTTCGTATTCAGCGCGGAAATTTTTCAGCGTGCTAATGACCGGAACAGGAGCACCCTGACCGAGACCACATAAACTGTTGCGCGACACTTCGTAGCACAACTCTTCCAGCTTTTCGATGTCGCCTTCTTCGCCCTTGCCATCACAGATCTTCTGCAGCATTTCCAGGATGCGACGGGTACCTACGCGGCAGGGCGTGCACTTTCCGCACGATTCCGCTTGTGTAAAGTCCATGAAGAAGCGGGCGATATCCACCATGCAGGAGGTTTCGTCCATGACCACGAGTCCGCCCGATCCCATCATGGAACCGGCTTTGGTCAAGGCTTCATAGTCGAGAGGCAGGTCAAGATGTTCATCGACCAGACATCCACCCATCGGACCGCCCGTCTGCACGGCCTTAAACTTGCGACCATCCTTGATGCCACCTGCCACGTCGAAGATGATCTCGCGCAGTGTGATGCCCATCGGCACTTCGATCAGACCCGGCTTGACCACATTGCCGCCGACCGCGAAAGTCTTGGTGCCCTTGGATTTCTCAGTACCCATGCTGGCGTACCAGGCTGCGCCGTTCATGATGATCTGCGGTACGTTGGAATAAGTTTCTACATTGTTGTTATTGCTGGGTTTGTCCCACACGCCCTTGACGGAGGGGAAGGGTGGACGAGGATGCGGCTCACCGCGATTGCCCATGATGGAGGCGATCAATGCGGTCTCTTCCCCGCAGACGAACGCACCCGCACCCACGCGCACTTCGAGATCGAACGAGAAATCGGTTCCGAGGATGTTCTTGCCCAGGAAGCCGAATTCGCGTGCCTGCTTGATCGCGATATTGAGCGTTTCCACCGCAATAGGATATTCTGCACGACAGTAGATGTAGCCATAGCTTGCACTCACCGCATAACCGCCGATGATCATACCTTCGATCACCGAATGCGGATCGCCTTCGAGCACGCGACGGTTCATGAACGCGCCGGGGTCGCCTTCGTCTGCGTTACAGATCATATACTTGGGACCATCCTGCACAGCACGCGTGATCTGCCACTTCTTGGCAGCCGGGAAACCCGCGCCACCACGTCCGCGTAGGCCGGAAGCGAGCACTTCATCAATAACCTGTTCAGGCGTCATCTCGAACAAAACTTTGCCGAGCGCCTGATATCCATCGGTCGCCAGATAATCTTCGATGTTGTTCGGGTCGATTTGACCGCAGTTGCGCAGGACGACGCGTACTTCCTTAGGGCGCAGCGGACCTAATTCTTCATCAACAATGGGTTTGACAACTTCTTGAAACTTCTTGACAATTCTTCCCTTGAGAAAATGTTCTTCGACAAGGAACGGAATATCATCCGGAGTCATGCCCACGTAATGGACACCTTCCGGATACACCATCATCTCAGGTCCATTGGCACAGCTGCCAATGCGGGATGTTTCCAGCACTTGAATTTCGTCGTTCAAACCCTGGGCAATAAATTCATCTTGTAATGCATCAACCACTTCATGCGCGCCTTTGCCAAGGCACTCGGGATCAACACATACTAAAACATGTGAGCGATAAAACGCCATACGATACTCCAGACAAAAAGATAAGACCTTCAAAGCATGTCATTCTGAGGGAGCGCTCTCTGTGAGCGAAAAGTCTCTTACATTCTTGGTCAGAGATCCTCCCCAGCACCGAACCGCTGGGACGGTGTCGTTCCACTCAGGATGACATATCAAAGCTAGATCTGAATAACGTTCTCTTTTACAGGTTCTCCACCTTGGACATGCTGCTTCATGATCTTTTCAGCAACCTGTGCATTGACCTTGCCATATACAACCTTGGGTTGGTCACCAACGACCACCTGAACGATCGGTTCCTGTTCACATAGACCAATGCAGCCGGTCTGAGTCACGGTTACACCGCTGACTTTTTCATTTTCGATGTAGTTCAACACACTCTTCATGGTGTCGCGCGCACCGGCGGCGATGCCACAGGTTCCCATTGCAACGATCACCTGAACGTTGCCCGGAGTGGCTTTCATTTGTTTCTTCTGCAACGCTTCTTCGCGAATGCGCTTGAGTTCGTCAAGAGATTTAATAGCAGGCATGGTTTCTCCTTTTTATTCGGCTACGTTTTGCAGCGACACAGACTCGATGCCCTCTTCGATCATGCCGCGTACAAACGTCAATACTTCGGGTTCGGTAAGTGAAATATCACCTAATGCGCTTTTGAGTTCAGCACTTTCAAACAAGAAGTCATTACTCTTCTCGTTCTTGTCAGTTAGTCTATAGAGGAATGTCCAATCGATCTGTGGATGGGAGATCAGCAGTGTCAAGAATGTGGATGCGATATCCCCAAGCGGCATCCGATCAATGTTGCTGTGACGGAATTCCGCTTCGAGCCACGTGCCTTTGCCTGGTTCCGATTGCAGGCTGAAACTCCCCTCGGCCTGTTCTGCGGCCAATTTCAGCAACGGAATCCCAAGACCCACATTGCGCGTGGTGCGCGTGGTATAGAACGGATCCTGCACTCGTTGAACGGTTTCAGCATCCATTCCGCGGCCATCGTCAATGACAGAAGCAGAAAGCCGGTCATGGAACAGGTCTTCATGGACGTGAACGCTGATGTTCTTGCTGTCTGCCGCAACGCTGTTTTCTGCGATGTCGAGCAGGTGCAGGGCGATCTCTCTCATTCTTAGTTCTGAACTTTCTTCATGATCTGCGGGAACTTGTTCGGCTTAACTTTTCCCTGTACTTCTTCGTTAACCACGATCACAGGCGCCTGACTGCAAGCACCCACGCAGCGACACTCTTCAAGCGTGATGTTGCCATCGGGCGTGGTTTGACCGAGGTCAATATTCAACATCTGCTTGGCTTTTTCGATGATCTGGGGAACGCCAGCCACGTAACAAGCTGTGCCGAGGCAGAACTTGATGGTGTGTTTCCCACGTGGCTGTTGCTTGAAAAACGAATAGAACGTAACCACTCCGTGTACCTGACCGAGTGGGACATTCAAACTTTGCGCGATGTACTTCTGCATGCAAGGGGAGACGTGACCGATCTTGCCTTGTACTTCATTGAGCACCAACATCACTGCGCCGGGTCGATCTTTGTTCTCAGCAATCGCCTGATCGATAATGGTTTTTTGCTCCGCTTTATTGAGCGGATCGTTTTCGGGTACTTCTTTTAAAGAGCGGGACATAATTGGATACCTTTGATAATAATTGTGATTATTTTCACAATTTAGTTTAATCACTCCTACAGGAACCGTCAATCGTCAAATGTCATATAAATACAAGTACTTTTTAGGAGTTCGTTCTTGGTTCAATATAAACGCTGCGTCCATCAATATTATTGAGTGCCATACGGACTTCCATTAGGGTGGGGGAGTCGATTGTAAAGATCGTTGTGCCTAAAAATTCATCCAACCGGTGAACGTCTCCGCTTTGGATTACTGGATACCTGCGCGTTGCCGGGAATGTCACAGCGACTTTCTCGGCTGTGGTGCGGCGCGAAATCTCAAGGGCGAGCACATCCCATTCGTCTGAGATTAGCCCCAGGCTTGGGAAGAGACCGTAGGATGTTCTCTCCACATGAGCTGGGATAACGATCCCGTCTAACAACTTGACCTGTTCAAAAATCTCATCAATGGAGAAACTTGTGGATGTGATCAGCAGCCGCGGTTCATTTCGGATGAATTCGCCGGTCTCGTCCACGACGAATTGTTCGCCAAAATAGCCGACATTGTTTGGCGCACTCGGCAGAGCCTCATCCACTTGTGTTTGCCACTGTTCAAGTGCTTCGATATTTTCAAAGAGCGTTAGAAGGTGAACATCTTCACGTGACTGCACCTCCATTCCAGGTAAAACGGTCAGGTTCGTACCTTCGGCCGCCTTTTGGACAGCACGTACATTGGCGCTGGCGTTGTGATCGGTGATCGCGATAATATCGATCTTCTGTTCGAGCGCCTGCCGCACGATGAGCGGGGGAATCATTTCCACATCGGCGCAAGGGGAAAGCACCGTGTGAACGTGCAGGTCGGCTCGAAACTGTTTCATCTCAGATCTGGATGCCCATCTGCCAGAGTTTGCCGTTGATCTCGTATGTGGATTGGGCGGTGGAAAACAAGATCACACCCTGCTGATTGGCCTTCGCGACCGTTGCCGCATCGGGCTGGGCATTCTCGGTGATGATGATCGCTGCGACTTCATTGAGCGCTGCTACTGCGACGATATTCAGATGCGCCTGGAGTGTGGTCCAGATGTATCCCTTTTTTGCGCCTGCCATCACACACGAAAGCAAGTCGGAGCTGTACCCACCGGTTGGGGTGATGCTCGTAAAGTCATGAGCTTCGGTTAAAACTTTCAGGTCGAGTTGATCAATGATTTGTTGTAGATTCATCCGTTTGTCCATCCCGGCTTATGCCGACAGTTTCTGGTACGTAGATGCGCATAACGAGCTTTGTGCCCTTGCCTACCGTTGATTCCATTTTGATCTCATCCACACAGCGCTTCATGTTAACCAACCCCATGCCCGCGCCAAATCCCATTTCACGGACTTGTTCGCTGGCTGTGGAGTACCCCGGCTGAAATACCTTGTCGATATCTGCAATACCCGGACCCTCATCTGTTGCAGACATGGTAATGCGATGCGGCTCCACTTCGAGCTTCAGGACGCCACCATTTGTCGTGTGGATGATGAGATTCATTTCCGCTTCATAGACTGCGATGCAGCACCGCCGTGTGGTCTGTGGATCGGCACCCAAACGAATCAGCGCCCGCTTGACATCACTCGACGCCTTTCCTCCATGTGTGAAATCACCTGCCTTGATGGTATATCGCAGGACAAGAGTTGTGCGCTCTGAAATAATGTCTTCAAAGAGGTGACTGGCCCGATACCGGCGGACTTCCTCATCCTTGTAATCCTTCTGCAGCGCAACCAGGATGCCGCGGGTAATATCACCTTTGGTGATCATGCCAACAAGCTTTTCATTCTCATCGATCACCGGTAATCGCCCGAGCTTGATCTCAGTAAATGTGCGAATGGCTTTTACGATCGATTCGTAGCTGGCAACTGTGATCACCTCCCGGGTCATGTATTGACTGGTTGGTGCAGCGAGATCGTTCTTCTGAAGCGCACGTACGATATCTTCAAGACTGACCACGCCCACAAGCCGCTCACCTTCCACCACCGGCAGACCTGAAATACGGTTGATCCGCAGTATTTCAAGAACTTTCGACAGCGGCATATCAGGCGTCGCTGTTTTAATTGCTGCTGTCATTACTTCGCGGATCCTGAGATCGTATGACAATTCCTCGACGCGACTGATCTCATGAGCATCATGGTCGGTAATCGGGCGGCCATGACGTCCATGCTTTTCCTGTTCGGTTGGAGTTCTAGGAGGACACATTGGATTCGAAGCTTGGTAATCCGGCCTGGCGAAGTCGCCCGCACAATTCGAACATGCCATAAGGACTGCTGATCAGCGGCATATTTTCCTGCGTGGCGATGGAAAGAGTTTCTGCTTGTGGCTGTTTGCCACGTACAAAGATGATCGCTCGGAACTCGGCGATCTGAGCCGTACGCACAACCTGTGGATTGGTGAGCCCGGTAAGTAGAACTGCTTTCGGCTGACTGGCAGCGAGAACGTCGCTCATGAGGTCTGCGCCAATGCCGCCGCGGATCTTTACATTTAGATCCACATCAGGGTTGAGGGGAGTGCCTTCAACCAATTCGATAATGTCTTTCAAATTCATGCAAATAAAATTCCTTTCACTGAGTTCCAAGAACCATTAAGTGCATCCAGAAAACGGACATCCTAACAATTCTCATAGACTTGCTCGAGTATCATAAATCCTGCCTGCAAGAAAGCACAGAGACGTTCATCTCTAGTTATCGTGACAAATTTCACAATCAAAATCAAGAAAAAGTCTGTGATTTACACATACCGTTAAATCACAGACAGACCTTAAAACAACGACTCGCCCTTACCAGAATTTCGGGCAGGCGAGTCTGTGTGGTGTATTTCCTTGCTTCGATGGTGTTCGGTGATATTGCGATGATCTGTTTTGTCTCAGACTCACCTCGCCTGAAAACCTATAGAGACGAGTTAGGCAATGAGTACGGTGCAATGGGGAGAATGTTGAAACTAAGTTGAACTGCAATGGTGTAGTGATGTATTTTGTTGTGAGTAACTCGTCCCTATGACTGCAATTATAGGGATTCTGCTCTCTCGGTTAAGTTGCTTTTATCCTGTAATCAGATGATACTTGTCATAATTACCCGTGACAGTATTTATGACATGATACGTTGTGCATTGGAATAAACGTTAAAGCGATGTGTGCGCGCATAACCGATCAATGTGATCCCGTATCGTTCCGCCATCTCGATGGATAGTGAACTGGGTGACGTGCGCGAGATCAAAATAGGGGAGTTCATGCGCGCTGCCTTTTGCAGCATTTCTGAACTGATGCGTCCGGTTGTGATCAGGATTCTTGTTTCTGGCGCGAGCCCGTTCATCAGGCACAGTCCTGAGATCTTGTCCAGAGTATTGTGTCTGCCGATGTCGTCAGCTGCTACCACTATCCTTTCCCCATCACACAAAGCGGATGAATGGACTCCGCCCGTCTGACGGTATAGAACCTGCGCTTCAAAAAACTGTTCCAATAAATGACTAATCGCCTCGGGCGGGACCCTGGGCCGATCATCGTTAAACGAAATATCGACCCGTGCCAGTGCGTCTACAGCGGTGACACCACCCGTACAACCCGACGTCCTACGCCAGGAGGTTGGTTGTTCCACGTTGCGGTTCAACCATACATCAACGTTATCGCCGTGTTCGCAGACGCGCACTTCCTCCACTTCGTTCATGGATTCAATGATGCCTTCGTTATAAAGAAAACCAACTGCCATTGCTTCCAGATCCACTGGTGTACACATAAACGTCAGCCACACCTGTGCGTTGACAGTCAACGAAACAGGAGTCTCAACGATGGTTTCTGTGTCGTGGGACTCCCATTTTCGAAATTCATATCTCTCATACTGTATTGCTTTTTGGGGTGTGATCATCGGTACTCACTTTACAACTAATAAAGTCGTCACTACTTATCTTTCTCGGAATTGCGATGGGCTTTATAGAATAAATCTGGATCAGCGAGGAAAGCCCCGAGACAGGATTCGGTGCAGAAAAGGATTGTTCGACCGCGATATTCGGCACGCGGATAATATTGCGGGTCAGTGTCGCGGAAGATCCGCCCGCACAGGGTAACGAATTGTTTGTGGCTTTTGCGTTGTTGAACAGTTTCCGGCATAAAGAAAGAGTAAGGCGGGATTTTATCCCGCCCCACGAGTTACTGTTTTACAGGTTGAACTTCGGCGATGAACACTTCGAAAGGACTAATTGTGAGTCCACGCGGAGGCTTGGTAGTGAGCGATCGCTCTGCGCTGGAGAACAAGATGTGCAATTCATGTCCCTTGATCTCGTCGGTACGTGAGAGGTCCAGTTCCAATTGCTGATTTGAGTAATTGAGAACGACTAATACCGTCTGCCCTTCTGATCTGCGCAGGAAGGAAAAATACTCTTTGGATGTCTTGTTTAGCGGGAGGTAAGCTCCCTCGATCAACGCGGGTGAGTGCTTGCGGACCTTCAGAAGAAGCTTATAGTAATTCAACAGGGAGGCTGGATTATGTTCCTGATCACGGACGTTGATGCCGAGCGAATAGTTCGGGTTGACGGGGAGCCATGTCTGCACTTCGGCAGGAGAAAAGCCGCCGTTGGGATTATTGGACCACTGCATGGGCGTACGATTCTTATCACGGGTCATAACGGCAGTGCGCTGCATGGCTTCATTGGGATGCACACCCATTTCGGTGACGATGGCGTGATAATACCAGGAACCCATCGTATCTTTAACCTGTGAAATATCGGTGAGCATGTAATCGGTCATACCGATCTCCTCACCATTATAGAGGAAGGGAGTTCCCTTTAAGGTAATGACAAGGGCAGCGTTCAGACGTGCCAACTCAGCATCGTGCTGTTTGTCGCCGTAACGGGTGTGGATGCGGGAACTATCATGGTTGCCAAGCGTGTTGCACGGCCAACCTTTAACGGGAAGTGCTTCCAGCCGCGCCAAACGCTCCTTTTGGTTGGAGCGGATATGGCTGGGTGTGATGCGTTCTGTCCGCATGAGGGGAAAGTTAAAGACAAGATGAAGCTCGTCATTTCCGTTGCCCATGTAGTCGATGTTATCGTCTTCGCCGACGAGCATACGATCGCCATCGTATTCATCGAGCACGGCTCGCAGTTCTTTCATTAAATCATGCAGGCCGGGCCCACCCCATTGATTCTTGAACATATCGTACCAGTATTTTTCGATCTGCTTTTTTTCCTCGGGCGTTTGGGCAAGCTCGGAAGCACGGCGCAACTGGGCGAGGTTCATCGGGACGGTATGCGGTGTGAGGTTTGGGTCTTCATAGATCGTGCCGATGGCGTCAAGACGAAAACCATCCACTCCCATGTCAAGCCAGAAGCGGGCGGCATCCCACATGGCTTTTTTGACATCAGGGTTGCGCCAGTTGAGATCGGGCTGCTGTTTCATAAAATAATGGTAATAGTATTGGTTTCGCTCCGGAACGTAGGTCCAGGCGTCGCCGTCGAAACAGGACTGCCAGTTGTTCGGCGGTGTATCAGCCCATACATACCAATCCGCTTTGGGATTGTCGCGACTCGATTTTGACTCAAGGAACCAGGCATGTTCGTCGGAGGTGTGATTCAACACGAGGTCCAGAATGACGCGAATGCCACGCTTGTGTGATTCGTTCAGGAATCGTTTGAAGTCGTCCATTGTCCCGTATTCCGGTGCGACGGCGGTGTAATCTGAGATGTCGTAGCCGCAATCCCAATTAGGAGAGGGGAAGTGAGGTGAAAGCCAGACCGCATCGATGCCAAGAGAGAAAAGATAATCGAGCTTCTCCGTGATGCCGATGAAATCGCCAATGCCATCGCCATTGCCATCGGCAAAGGAGCGCGGATAGATTTGATAGAAGACTGCGGTTTGCCACCATTTGAGTTTGGATGTTTGCATCTGGGTCCCTGTACTAAGGAAATTTTGAAATGAGATGATTGTATCCTGCATTATGCTTCAATCCACTTGAAGCCTGCCGATCACTTTGACGCACGGCCTTGAAAAGACATCCTCCTGGTGAGGGGCGTCGGGCAATTCAGATGTAAGGTCTTGCCCGGGAAAGTGGAGTTGCTCGTGCATGTCAGTACGCCATTTCGGGCAATCGGTGACATCATAGACAAGTCCATCGAATGCGATCCATTTGCGCGTACCACGGTCACCCGAATTCCGTCGTAATTCCATTTGTGTGATGATGTGGTCTGGGATGCTCATGCACGTGATTATACAGGAATTGGTTAAGAAAAAATCTCCCGCATGCGGGAGATTTTTTTGGAGCAGATACGTTATTTGGATTTGCCTGGCACGATATGCGGGATGAAGGTTTTGCTTTGTACTGGAGTGAGAGATTTGCCCTGTGATCTGATCGTGTTCCCGTTGCAATTCCCTGTGACAGATGTTCTGGCGCCCGTGCGTGTGTATTTGATATTGCACTGCCAGCGTCCCTCTGTGGTGATGGTCAGGATGAATTGATCTCTATTTGGGTTGTAGCTGCCCGTACCTGTGAATGTGAAATCGTTGGCAAAGGAACAGGCATCGAATGTATAGAGATACTTGACAGCATCCGTATCGAATGCGAACGTGCCGCCCAAAGGACACCCAACCTGCGATGGGGTATAACCATCCCAATAATAATATTCCGGCAGATAGCTCATCTCTGTTTCAGTCCAGCCAAGCGCGTCGAGCAGATTGACAAAACCAGATGCGTCTGTGGGGGAAATGGGCACGTAGTCATCTACAGTTATACCCGGGCAGATGGTCTCGCGTTTTGCCGGCATACGGTTATTGACAAGGAATTGCGTTACGATGTTATCCGGACAGGCGTTACCCCATCCAAAAATAACATGTGGACCACCTTCCTGCGTGATCAAATATCCGTTTTTCAGACGGCTGTATACACTTCTCGCATTGCCAATGGGAGTTGCTGGATCCGCAGTTGCGTTGAGCACCAGGGTCGGGATCCCATCTGCAATAAGCGGTGCAGGACGTGAAAGGTCAGTCGTCGCATTCGGCCAGTATGCACAAGGGATATCCCCATAGAAGAGGGAGCCCAATCTGGGGATTAAAGGAACAACCTGATCGCCTGCGGCAAAGAAATTGGACGTTCGTTCGTCAAATGTGCTGCCTGGGTAACCGTAATCCTGGCATTCCACAGCGTAGAAAATCGCATCTGAATAGGATGAATCTGGAATGATCTCAAGCGTCTGCGGATCCAGCCCCAGGGAGATATACAGAAGACGGGCCAGTGGGACCAGATTGTCATAAGACGCGGATGCAGCAAGAGCGCGATTGAGCATCATGCGGTCGGATTCGGTATACAATTGCCCCGCAGCCACTACTTCCAGGTCTGCAAGGGTAAAGTTGCGTGTCTCAAATCCGCCCTGCGGAAGTGGGAAATCGATGGTATCAGGATAATTGCCCAGCAGTTTCACCGCATGATCATAGGCCTCTGCAACATTGTCACTTATACCCGTCAGGTCGGGATAACGTTTGAGAATGTTTCCGCCTACATCTTCAATACAATATGGATCATTGGTGCATGCATCAAGAGTAGCCGTTAACGTATCACTAAATGCCTGTGCTTGTTGCGCATAATAATCAAAACCATTCAAGGTCAGGTCAACGGTGCCATCTAGGATTAAACCGGCCAGTTGTTTGCCGTATTTTGCGGCATACGTTTGGGCATATTGAGTTCCGTAACTTTCACCATATAACCAGAATTTAGTATCCTGCATCACCTGACGAAAATATTCGAGGTCCTCGATAGCTTGTGCTGTTCCGAGATAGGGGATAATTTCAGCATTGCCGGTCTCAGCAATACAATTTTCGCTAAATGTTTGAGCGGACTGGGACAAGGACGCTTTTTGCACGTCCGTCTCTGTCCTTGTGTCGCTGCGATAATATTCCACAGCGGCTTGCGGACACGCGAGACCGCCTGAAAGCCCAACACCGCGCTGATCAAAGAATACAATATCGAAGCGGTTCAGGATACTTTGTTTGTATCCGCTGGTGTAGCTATCGGCAAGCGCAATGCCCGATGTACCAGGTCCACCGGTCGCAACGACGAACATTCCTTTGCGCGAGCCTGCCGCCGGAAGTACGGCAAAGGTAACAGGGATTTTGCGGGTGTCAGCTGGATTAAAGTGATCAAGCGGAACATCAAGGGTCACGCATGTGAAAGAACTATCGTTTGGGCACGGTACTCCGCCTAATTGCTTAAGGATCTTCACAGTGCTTGTTCGAAAAAGGGGAGCCGTTATGTTCGAATTAGGGAGCGATGTTCCTGCAAACGATGATATAAAAAGAACAAAAATGAATATTGACCGAATGATGATGGATTTCTTGAATTTCATAATACTTTCCTTTTTTGGGCGATGAACTCAACGCTTACGGTCTGTCCTCCTATATTATAGATTAAAAGTGTCTAAAAACAATGAGTCTGTAACCATCTCCTTACCCCAAAAAATCACCCATATTTCTCAATCAGCTTCTTTATGGTGGTGAAATTGCGGGTAGTCCCAGGGGTCCCCAGGATTTTCTCGATCCAGTTGTTTGAAAAAACTGACCTGTCGCGGTCGCGACGCAGGTTGTAGACTTCCTTGCCTGCGAGAGCGAAATCATCCGCTTCACTACGCTGAGACAACAACGCCTCGGCAGCCTTCCTGCCTGGTTTTTCAGCCAGGATGACGACATGGATGGTCTCGCCCTCCCTGGGACCGAAAGGACAGTTGGTAGCCATTTGAGCGACCTCCCGCATCGTTCTCACGAAAAGCCGTATCTTTTTTTCCGATGCTTTTTCAAGCTGACGTTCGATCTGCTCTTCCAGTTTCGCCGTGTTTTTCTCCTCCGATTCAAAGATCACATTGCCGGTCTGAATATACGTCTGTACGTTTTGCAAACCGAACGATTCAAACATCTTTTTGAGATCAGACATTTTGATGACGGTCGTTCCGCCCACATTGATGGCGCGTAAGAAAGCAATATATTTGTTCATCTGTCATTTACCTTTTAATCGAATAGTATTTACAATCGAATCATGTTTTATTAACCTGAATCGGCTAAAAATGAGCAAAGGAGACCTGTCATTGAACACCGTAGTCACACAATCGATCACTAAAACACGGCACTTGCCTTTTTCGGGCGCAAAGAATTTCCGTGACCTTGGCGGATATAGGACCATGGAGGGTAAAACGATCCGCTGGGGATTGCTCTATCGCTCCGATGGACTCAACAAATTAACCGATACCGACCTTCAATATTTATCTTCGCTGGGTTTATACCAGATCGTGGACTTCCGTTCCCAGTTCGAAAAGGAACGCGAAGCGGACCGATTGCCCCCCGAGTTAATCTCCCGCATGGTGGAGATCCCGATCTTGGATCATAGCACCCAGATGTTTCGGGGTTCGCGCGAAGAACTGGTTCAAAACCTCAAGAAGATCGATTCCGGACAATTCATGACGAATACCAATCGCGAGTTTGCCTCACGCTTTACACCCGAATTTCGACAGTTCATGAACGTACTGTTTGCATCCAATGGAAACCCCGTTCTCTTTCATTGCACCGCCGGCAAAGATCGAACGGGATTCGCTGCCGCCATTCTGTTGCGGATTCTAGGTATTCCACAGGATGCGGTGATGGAAGACTACCTGTTAACCAACGACTATTTTCTGGCGTCTCATCGCTGGAATTTGATTCTGCTTCGTTTCCTGCGAGGCAAACGGTTTGCCCGTACCATCAAAGGATTCATGCTGGCAAAACGTGAGTATCTTTCTGCCGCTTTTGAAACCATTGACACCACATATGGCTCGTTCGAAAATTATGTACGAAACGGTCTTGGTTTGACCGATACAAATGTGGAGCGACTCAAGTCCCTGTATCTCGAATGATCATTTTGTAAGCTCGTTCTCAATGCGCAAATCGGGAATCAGCCACAGAATAGCAACTACCACGTAGATCGCCATTGCGATCCAGGCTGCGACAAAGGCCAGAGGAATGGCAACTGTATACAAAATGAGGGAGAGCCGTTCCTTCCTGCCATTTCCCAGGGCTTTTGCCAGTACCGAATCCCCGTGATGATACGACATCAACGAGCGTACCATCAGATAATAGGCAAAGGCAGATAACCACAGCACGACGCCATACAATGCGACAGGCGCTGTGGCAAAGCTATGTTCTCCCATCCAACTGGTTACAAAGGGGATCAATGACAGCCAGAATAACAAGTGAAGGTTGGCCCACAAGACTAGGCCTTGCACCTTTTCCACGGCCTGCCAGAGGTGATGGTGATTATTCCAGTAGATGCCGAGAAAGATGAAACTTAATATATAGCTGCCAAATTTGGGTAATAGAGGAACCAAAGCGGA
>CAZKSG010000008.1:0-52427 GCA_964555335.1 uncultured Anaerolinea sp. | reverse complement strand
CATCAATATAACGGGATGCCATTTCCCCGATCGAATGATCACACGTCTCAAGATTCTCCTGACCGATCGCCTGCAAACCATAGAAGGGCTGGTCATTGCCCATTGCATTCACCAAGTCTCTATATCCTATTACACCACCACCTACGCCATGCACACAGAAAAAGGGCGGACGTTCTCCATGTGTTTGAATTGGGATCAAGACTTGCATGTTTTTCACCGACTCATCCTGTTGAAGCAGTTGTGCGAGCTCAGAGATGGTTGGAGCTTGCAGGATAGTGGTGGTCGGGAACCTCACTCCAAACTCATCTTCAATTCGTGAAAACAAACGAACCACGGTCAGTGAATGACCACCCATGTCAAAAAAGTTGTCATGAACACTGACACTTTCAAGGTTCATTACATCCCGCCAGATAACAGCAAGAGACTTTTCCACTTGATTGAGCGGCTCATCAGCATGTACATGAGGAACCCGTTCTGCAGATGCCACTGTAACAGGATCGGGGAGCGCAAGACGGTTGAGCTTACCGTTCGGTGTGAGCGGCATTTCATCGAGAAACACAAAAACGGAAGGCACCATGTATTCGGGCAGGATCTCCCTTACGAACTGTCGCAGCCCCAATACAGAAAGAGACGTATCGCTTGCAACAATATAAGCAGCGAGGTATTTGTCATCGGGGGAGTCACCGCGCACTGTCACTGCACATTCACGCACAGCCTTGTGACGCCGTATCGCAGACTCGACTTCACCCAGTTCCAGGCGTTGTCCGCGGATCTTGACCTGCTGGTCGCCGCGCCCAAGAAATTCAATGTTGCCATCTTCGCGCCGAATCGCCATGTCGCCGGTGCGATACAAGCGCGAACCATACCCATCATTGAACGGGTTAGGAATGAACTTTTCTGACGTTAGATCAGGACGATTGAGATAGCCGCGTGCCAGGCAGGGATTGCTAACGCACAACTCTCCCGGCTCCCCCTCTGGAACCGGTTCGAGATTCGCGTTAAGCAGATAGATTTTCGTCTCAGGAATACTGCGACCGATCGGAACGATCCCCACTTTGTCCGGCGGCTCCGGCGGGATCGGATAGGTGGCTACCACCCCCGTCGTCTCTGTCTGTCCGAAGATATTAACCAGCTTTGTCTTGTGCCCAAAGCGGAATGTCCAATCATACGGAATATCCGAAATGAGCGGCTCACCGATCGAAACGATACGGCGTAGCGAATTATCCAACAGGTCTGCACGCTCCTCATCGGAAAGGTCGGCCAAACGATGAATGCATGTCCGCCAGAACGAAGGGACCATATCCATCAGTGTGATGCCCTTGCGTTTGATCAACTGGAACAACGCCAGAGGATCCCGCATCTGTTCTGCGTTGGCAAGTACCACGGTCGCGCCTCTTGCAAGTGGAATCATCAACTGCCGCACAGACAATGCGTATGCAATGGAAGCTGTCTGCATATACACATCATCGCTTGTCACATCCAGCACCGAACCGGCCAGCCTGACGAAATTGCAGAGGCTATCATGAGTGATCATCACGCCTTTGGGATTGCCCGTAGACCCTGATGTGTAGATCACGTAGGCAAGATCGTCAGGAGAGCCATGCACTGGAACAGCGGTCTGTCCTGTCTCTCCCCAGTCTTCATCCACACAGATCGTGCGAACGGACCCTTCCGGAAACAATGGTGAATACTCTCTCTGCGTGATGACGATATCCGCTTTCGCATCATTCAAAATGAACGACAGGCGCTCACGTGGATAGGATGGGTCGAGAGGCACATAGGCGCCTCCTGCTATGAAAATGGCAAACATCGCAACGACCATATCCAGAGATCGTGATATACAGATTCCCACCAATGTTTCACTTCCAACACCCAGCCCTCGCAAATGACGAGCAAGTTGACTTGCACGTTCATCAAGCTCATGGTAAGTAAGTTGAGCATCATCGCAGATCAGAGCAATTGCATCTGGAGATCGCCTGACCTGCTCTTCAAGAAGGTCTTGCATGCAAACCGATATATTAACAGCCACTGAAAACCTCGATCCAATATGTAAAAGTTGATGGGTACACTGTATCGTTCAAAGCTACATGACAAAATGGCCCGGGTTTGGTTACTTTTCTATGCCTCTCTCAACAACCCCTGTTTCAGCAACATCTCAGCTGCATCCCAAATCACCGGGAACGCCGTTCCCGACGTTTCTGCAATATCGAGCAGAGAATGTTCACCGTCCGACAGATTCAACACCCACAGCATGGCCATTTCATAGGCGTTTGAATCTTTCCTGCCACCGAAAGCACCATACAAGCCGCGTTTTCCCAACTGCGGCTCTCCGAACGGGCTGGTATTCCAATAGGTCTTGTTACCTTCAATAACATCGATCACTTCGAGATATTTGTCATACGAATCGCCCAGCGCATCAGCAGTGACGAAAGTCAGATTATCTGCAGATGTATGGTATTCAGGGAACTGTCCATGCGGCGTGCGTGAGAGACACCCCACCGCCAGATCGAAGCCCGGCGAACTATACTGTCGCTCATCATACCCATAGGGGAAAAACTCAATGATCCCATGTTCCTGCCCTGAATGTTTCAACACGTGCATAACAGCCTGATCGATCTCAGCATCCCCATGACGGGTCTTCTTATAGTGCATCTTGCCAGGGTCGCCAACCGTGGCAACCACAAGTCCATGACGGATCTTATGGGTGTTGTTCCTGTTCACCGCCAGCCAGGTAATCGAACCGATCGTTCCCGGAATGAACAGGAAACGATATGAATATCGCAACTTGCGCTGGCTGAGCGTCTTCGCCAATTGCACAGCCACTCCCATGCCAGAGAGGTTATCGTTGCACATCGATGGATGGCAGCTATGGCATGAGATCAGGAATTCATCCTCCATCTCACCACGCAGATAATACTCGCCATAGGTAAGAAAACCATCTTCGAGTGAAGAATCGATGCAAACCTCGTAGTTCCCATCTTCCAGGCTTTGCAACAGCTTATCTGTGACACAGAAACCCCAGTTTTCCTTGTAATAGGAAGTGCGATAGGGAATCCAATCCTCATGTTCGGGCAGCGAATAGAGATGTTCCTTCAATTCGCTGAGAGCCATTTTGCCACTGATCGGCGTGCTGTAATTCAGGACGTGCAGATTCGATTTCTGGAAGTCGACGATCTTCTCGCCTTTGGAATTTTTGACGTAGGCATCGCGAATGTTCCACTCCTTCGGAACGGTCCAATCCAACACCTGTGTTCCCGACGGGACTTTATATAATTCCAGCGGAATATATTTCGCCATGATCTCTAGCGAGGTACGGAACCCATCGCCAGTGATACTTCGGCAGATGGGATACAGTTCTTCGATCAATTGATAAATTTCGTTTCCAGCATTTGGAGTGTTCATAGTATTCACCTGAGTAGATCCATGGAGTAATCGGGGTAACTGGCATCCCGTTCAGAAATAACCTTCAACTCACCAGGGAGCGAGATCCCAAACGCGGGGTCATTCCAACGAAAGCCTCGGGCGCACTCGGGCGCATAAAATTCAGACATCTGATAGAAAACGTTCGTGTCATCCGTCAGGGTTAAAAAGCCGTGAGCAAATCCCTCGGGAATGTATAGCATGCGATACGCCCGTGCACTTAACTCCACCCCAACATATTGCAAATAGGTCGGCGACTCGGGACGCAGGTCAATGATCATGTCGTAGATCGCGCCCGAAGTACATTGCACGAGCTTTGCCTCCTGGAATGGAGTGACCTGCAGGTGCATGCCGCGCAATGTTCCCATTTGTTTGTTATACGAGACGTTGCATTGTGCCACACGTGTGTTCAACCCATGCTCGACGAATTCCCGTTGACAGAACGTCCGGGCAAAAAAACCACGCTCATCATCCAGCTTGTTGATGTCGATGATCCACGCCCCCTCCAACTTTGTTTGTTCAAATTTCATGGGAACCTTTTGGAACTATTCGCAAGCCCACGCCAACCCTACGCGACCTGCCTGCTCTACATAATTTTCGAGCAATGTGGTACACACGGCGTAAATATCATCCCCTCGTCGATACGCCTGATACCATTTGACCGTTTCAGAAAGCGCCTGGTCAATGGTAAAGACCGGGCGCCACTCCAACAAACTCGCAGACTTATCCCAGTTCAAATGCAGGCTGTGCGCCTCATGGACTTTTGCGCCTGCCGGGTCATATTGGATGCGCGAACGATCACCATCCCACAAATCCACAAGTTTCTCCACCACTTCCAGCGTTGTGATCGCCGAATGTTGCAGTGGACCAAAATTCCACGCTTCCGCATATTCCTGTCCATGAACGAGCAACATTTGTGCGAGACGTAAGTAGCCGCTCAGTGGCTCCAACACATACTGCCACGGGCGTGTGCTCGAGGGGTTGCGTAGATAAATGGATTCATTCTTCAAAATGGCACGCATCAAATCTGCAAGCAGACCGTTTTCTGTGAAGTCTCCACCGCCAATGACATTCCCGGCTCGCACCGAACCGAGGGCGACCTGCCGTTTAACAGAGCTCCCCTCCCCTGCGAAGAACGACCGACGATACGAGTTGACCGCCAATTCCGCCATTGCCTTACCCGTACTATACGGATCATAGCCGCCGAGTTCATCGTTCTCGCGATAGCCCCAGATCCATTCCTTGTTTTCATACACTTTGTCAGTAGCGCAAACGACAACCGCTTTGACCGAGTCGGTTGTGCGTATGGACTCAAGGACATTTACTGTCCCACCAACATTTGTATCGATGGAAAGCTTCGGCTGTTCATATGAAGGCAGCACAGTGGTCTGCGCCGCAAAGTGGATGACCAGTTCTGGTTTATGCTGCTCGACCACCCTGCGCATCGATTCATAATCGCGAATGTCGCCGCGCAGATCGGTGATCGTTTTTTCAATCCTTGCAAGCTCAAAGTTCGAAGGCGTTGTAGGTGCTTCAGGAAGGCTAAAGCCGATGACATTTGCACCCATAGCTTTAAGCCAAAGCGACAGCCAAGAACCTTTGAAGCCGGTATGTCCGGTCAACAGAATTGTCTTATTCTCAAAGACGCCGTTGAAGAGTCTTTTCATTTACGAATACACCTTCAATTCAGGAATGGGCACTACAAACTTGCCACCCCAGTCCTTGATGTGAGCCATCTGGACCATGATCTCATCCTTAAAGTTCCACGGCAGGATGAAAACGTAATCAGGCTTGGTCTCATCGATCTTTTCAGGCGGATAAATCGGAATGTGTGTTCCTGGCGTGAACTTGCCATGTTTGTACGGATTACGGTCCACCGTGTAATCTAAAAAGTCCGTGCGGATGCCACAGTAGTTAAGCAGCGTATTGCCTTTGCCTGGTGCACCATAACCCACCACCTGCTTTCCATCACGACGCGCTTCAATGAGAAAGGTCAACACTTTTCTTTTAGTCTCTTTGACATTTGCCCCAAACGCAGAGTAATACTCCATCGTTGCCATGCCCGCTTTCATCTCGCGTTCGTGCATTTCAACAGCGCGCGCTGTCAACGGCTTAGACTCGTCATCCACATGACGGGCATAGATGCGCAATGAACCACCATGTGTAGGCAGTTCATCTACGTCAAAGAGGGTTAATCCATGTGCGGCGAAGATTTTCTCAGCCGTAATAAAGCTGAAATAAGAGAAGTGCTCATGATACATCGTATCAAACTGGTTCTGCTCCACCAGGTTTAACAAATGCGGGAACTCGATCGTGATCACGCCACCAGGCCTGAGCAGGATCTTCAGTCCGCCAACAAAGTCATTGATATCAGGCACCTGGGCCAAAACATTGTTTCCAGCAATCAGGTCTGCCTGTTTGCCTTCCTTGCTTAATTTTGTAGCCAACTCACGCCCAAAGAATTCGGTCAAGGTGGGAACGCCCTTATCAATAGCAACCTTGGCAACATTCTTGGCCGGTTCGATGCCTAGAACCGGTATCCCTTTCTGCACAAAGTATTGCAACAGATAGCCGTCATTGCTGGCAACTTCGACAACGAAACTATCTTTCGTCAGCTTCCAGCGATCGATCATGAGACTGGTATATTTTTTACAGTGCTCCAGCCATGTATCTGCATAGGAGGAAAAATAGGCATATTCGGTAAAAATGTTTTCCGGGCTGACATACTCCTCCAACTGCACAAGATAACAGTTCTCACACACGTACGCGTGCAAAGGATAGAACGACTCACCCTGGTTCAACTGTTCCAAACTGAGGAAACTTTCACATAACGGTGACATGCCCAAATCCACAAATGTGAAGCGAAGAGGCTGGTTACAAAACCTGCATTTGGCGGTATTTGTCGAATCGAGATTCATTTCTTTAATTTGCTCCTGTTGGCGATGACGATTATTTGTGTTCGAATAAAAGGATGGCGCGGTATTGTTCATCCAAAGATTGACGGTATTGCTCATTCTTCTGATGGATGCAATGAACAGCTTCCTCCAATTCGGAGGCATAACGTTCGAATTGTTCGGTTACTTTTTCGAAGGTGAAGCTTTCGATATGCTGGCAATAATCTGCCAATCCCATCTCAGTCATCAGGTTGACGTTCTTTTCATGATAACCAAGCGAAATAACAGGGCGTTCCAGCATCAACGAACACAACACATTATGAAAACGGCTGGCAATGACGATATCTGTTTGAGCGATCTGCTCGAAGAGTTGAGCCACATCTAAAATTGGTTCAACGATCAGTTTTTGTTTCTGGCCTGGTTTCTCTTTTGCTACATACTCAATAACTTCCTGAACCGGGCGCTGGTCGATTGCGTCACCTGAGATGATACGGATCGAACATCCCTTGTCCAACAACCATGCGACGATCTTTTTGATCTTCAAGACATATTCTTGATAGATAGCCTCGCCCCGTTCGGGATCATGACGCCAGCCATGGTAGTTGATCAATCCCAACCCTACTTCGATGGAAGAAGATGTTTTCTTGGGATGCGGCAATGTCTCCTTCGGCAGGCTAAACACAAGGTCGGGATACAACACGTCGCCGCGGGTATCATAACCAACACTCTTCAGATACTCGAAGGCTGCCGTCTCGCGATACGAACGATAATGAGCCATCCGAAGCGCCCACAGCATCAGGAAGCGACTGATCTGGTTCATGATCGGTCCGACCCCTACACTTAAGAAGACAAGTTTAGCATGTCCCATTCGAGCAACGCTGCACCATTTAAATAGATCGTATGGGGCATTCCACGGATGCTTGACAGCCATATCGTCCACCGCCCCTGTACCTACTACGGTAAACTGGTCGCCAGACTGAAACCAGGCAGGACGCTTCCACCAAAAACCGATCTCGGCTGCAATGCGATTCATGATTCGTTTCAACCGGGAGCCGGATCGATCATCTCCTCCATGAGATGCTGCACTGATCTGAAGTGTTTCGATTCCAAAACGATCCCTTACTTCCTGGGGGCCGTTGCATATACAAAGTACTTCAGCAGAAGGACGATATTTTTTTATGGCATGAAGCATGGCTTCGAGCGAACTGTCATTTCCGATGTTGCCCGAGCCGAAATGACCATACAGGATGATGCGTGGTTCCCGGGATGCCATTTCACTTCCCCACAAATCGGCGCACGCGCCCAGCGACTTTGCCCAACAGAATACGTAACAACTGGATATAGCTCTTGAGCTTCTCGCCGAATGACATGGATGCCTGCGTGACAGAGCCAAAGTAATTGCCAAAAACCTTCAGCGCGGCGAATCGCTCATTCCAGTCAGTGCCCGGGTCGAGAAAGAACAATTCCTGCAAACTGCGCCCGGAGTACACTGCGGCGCCCAACGCTTCGGGGTAAATTCGATGAAAGAATAAATATTCCGGAATCTCGTGGATCTTTCCCAGCAGGGCAAGCTCGGCCAGCGTATTTCGATCACAACCATAATAGCCCGCAAAAACCCTTGTATCGCGCAATGCTTGTGTTTTCATCACCCCATATAACTGGATGCACAAATAGTCGACCGCGATCACATTATAGAGACGTACCGACGAACTGGAGGAAACCGTGTCAATTTTCGCCTCGAGCATCTTCGAGATTCGCGCATCATCCAATGGGCGGCTCTTCTCATCGATGATCCGCGTCTTGGTATGGCAGACCACGACTGATGGATCCTGCTCAAGTACGGCAATACATTTTTCCATGTAGTCCGCGGCATAGAGATCATCATGTGCGGCAGATGCAAAATATTCGCCGGAGGACAGTTCAAAAACCCGGTACCAATTCTGAGTTGCCCCAATATTTTTGGAGTTCCGATAATACTTAATTCTCCGATCTTTTTCCGCATAGGCACGGCAAAGTTCCTCCGTACCATCTGTGGATGCGTTGTCGGAAATCACAAGCTCGAAATCCGAATACGTTTGAGCCAGGATCGAATCCAATGCTTCTTTGAGATAATCGGCTCCATTGAAAACCGGAAGTCCAATGCTTAATCGCGGTGTGGTTGTGCTCACGTAGTTCCCTTTTATATAAATGGAATGAAGTACGAATAGGGTTATGCCTGGATCTTGATATTTTCCAACGCATGTGATACAGCGTTGACATCATCCAGAAATGCCCGTTCCTTATGAACTGCAACTCCTGCCTGATTGAAGGTAGGGCATCGCAGCAAGTGCCCGGCATGATGTATTTGGGGTTTCAAACTGCCAGTCTGGCTGACGATCACAAAATCGGCCGTGGACTCGATACTCTTTGCAAGTTCCGGAGTGGTCTGTATCTGATCTTTCAAAAGAATATATTGCTTCAGCATTTTGCCTGTAATGGCATAGATCTCACAAAGGTAATCCACAGATTGGTTAACCTTCTGGTAATAGTCGAGAGAACCATTTGTTTGCTGTACCATTCCGGCAAACCCATGCGGGATGTCTGATTCAGCAAGCAGGGATGCAAACAATTTCCGAACCTGCCATGGGAACAACAGGATATCGTCATCCATAACGATCAAATACTCGGGGGAGAATTGATCGGCAACCAGCCAGCGATATCCACATCCCCGGCGGACACTCTGGTCGATCAGAACCAACCGCTTATCTCGAAGCGTGACGAAATCATCAAGTTTGACCTGCGGATTATGATTCGAGATCACAATCCGCTCGACAAAATTACATTTCAACAGGTTGCGGACCTGGTGATTCACGTGTTTCATCCGAACCGGATTGTAATATGTGATCAAAACGGTAAGTGATTTCGATGTTCCCAATTCCGATTTAAGTCCTATATAACCGTTGACCGCCCATAAATAGTAGATGATTTTTTTAGCAAATTCTTTGATCATGGTTGTACCAAAAAAATAAATCACTCTGCCTTGCTCACAGTGCTTTGGCGCTCTTGCTGCCCGCGCAGAAAGGCTTCACTTTCATACGGACCCATGATCGCCTTCCAAAATTCCCTGCTTAATAGTGAAGTAAAAGCAGAGCCGAGCAACGCAGCAAAGCCATGGACCATACGGCTTAATGCTGTAAACAGCCTTTTATGAGAAATATTCCAAACAACTGAAGTCAAATAAAGACGGATAATCCTGCCTTTCCAAAATCCATTGCGTGCAGATTGCCACAAGCGATTGTATACCCCCGTCTCATTGAGAATCAATTCACGCGCCCCTCGACCTTCGAGACGCGCCCTGGGCTGGTTCGTTGTACTATTAGTCGTTCCCAACCCGACACCAGCAACAAGCTCGTCCATACCGAAAAAATCGAAATGCAACGACATCCTACGGGCCAGATCCACATCCTCAATGCCCGGAATGAGCGGATTGAAACCACCGATCTGATGAAAACGAGTTTGATGGATCAGAGATGACTGCAACGGAATCCACTCGCCTGCCATGGTCTGAACAAAGCAGTTTGAGTTAAGCTTATGAATCAGACGGATTACAGGTTGGTCATCGCGATCGCAGATTAAAGTCCCGCCATAAAGCCATGCAGCCTCTTTATGGGACTGTGAAAGCTTCCATAATTGTTGTAAAGCGCCGGGTAACAGCCAGTCATCATCATCCAAGAAATGGAGATATTTACCTTTTGCAAGTGCAGCACCCGTATTACGGGCAAAGCAACGTTCAATATGATCTGTATCCACCAACCGTACCCGAGGTGAGTTCTGCCACTCGTCGAATGCAAGCGGAGAACCCGAATCATTGATCACAATAACTTCATATTCATCAGCGGAGAAATTTTGGTCCAAGACGCTTTGAACCGCCCGCTGAAGAGTCGTACGCCCTATTGTCGGAATGATGGTTGTACAAAACATGAGTATCCAATAAATGATTTAGTTTTTTTTCAGACTACTTTTTGTGTCTTCCCATAACTTCTTCAGGAAGGCAACGATTCCATCCACCACTGTGACATAATCATAGTTTTCTTCCACAAATTTTCGTCCAGACTTTCCCATCTCTTGAGCCAGACCCGGGTTTTGCCAAAGCGTCCTGATCGCCTTCCGCATGGCTTGCACATCGCCCGGTGGAACCAAGATGCCCGTTTTTCCATCCACAATATAGGAACCCATACCACCAGTATTCGAAGCAATCACTGCCTTGCCTGACGCACTTGCCTCGAAAATGGATGTAACTCCGGCACCCGAATGCGATGTATCCATGAGCGGTACCACCACAAATCTTGCCTGTTGGTAGCGACATGGGAGTTCTTCATCGGAAATCCTTCCGGGGAATTGAATCCAATCGGCAACCCGATTTACACCGCCGCCCTTGTATTTATCTCCATACTTGCTGGAAACAAAAATCTCGGTCTGATAACCAGGAAGTTCCGACAGGGCTGCGATCAAAGTGTCATAATCGCGTTTGGCAACCCCCATACTCATGATGGGTCCATCAGTTTGCCGATACTCTTCCATAGGAGTGAAGATATCGGTCCTGGCTGCATAATATTGAAAGATTCGGTCAGAGCGCACGCCCAATTTTGATTGCAAAAACTCCGCCGCATCGCGCGCAACAATGCCAATCCCCGCCCACTTTTTCGCGATTCCCGTCCATTTCATCAATAGTACTCGTAACGGTGATTCAGGATGCTGGAGGATGACGACCAACGACTTCTTGATATTCATGAAACTGAGCGGAATTCCAACCTTTTCCGAATTGGCCCAGATGATGTCATATTGGTCCGCGATCTTCTTTACCTGAAAGGCCAGGTAGAAGTCCATGCGCAAAAATTCCTCGATCCGCCGCCACCATCTGGGCACTTTGTCATACACTTTGTAGTCAATGAATTCATCTGTAGGAAAGTATTGATAGGATTTTTCAAGCCGGCCTGTTTCAACTTTCAACATTTTCGGGTATTGATTTGTTTTCATGGCAGGAAAAGGCTCATTGCTTTACGTGATTGAGTCCGAATGTAAAGGTGTCGCTCCTATGGTGTTGTTTCAGCTTGTACAAGGTCATTTTTTCTCCTCCTCCAAGATTCAAAAATGTGCGATAGAGCAAGCCCAGAAAACGGGATCAAGACAGCGTCGATTGGAAGTCGGTAGCGGACTAGTGCCCAGGTAAGAAGATGAACCGACGCATAGATGCCAACAAATAATATCAGAAGTCCCTCAGGAGAAATAAGCAATTCAACCAGGCGATTCCCCACCCCAGGACGTTTTTTTCCAATCGTCAGAACCAGTCCATAGATCATAAATGGAAGGAAGATACCAAAACTTGCAACCCGGGAAATATTACTGACAAGACCTGAATCGGATGACGGCCAGAACATGAAATAAGCGGGGATACGGCTGAGATAGAAGGATATACCGCTTCGGGTCATCAAAAACGAATTGCATCCCCTGTTTGAGTAAGGCCTGGTCGAGGGACGCCTCATCGAGGCTGCGAAGTTCTTCAGGGACAAGAGACAGGTATGTCTCGCTCGGCAGGATGGGAATGAACTGTGTACCATAGATCGGGTGATTGCCCCAAAAGAAGGCGTATCCGGAATTTGTATTTAACAGGACAAACTTTCCAAAACGTGACTGGTTATATAACGAGATCGGCAGGACGCTGAGGACAATGATAAGAACAGATAAAACTGTCGACACAACAGGCAGCCCAAGGCGTCGTTTGAGGCGGGCGATCCACATCCACAGGAACAGGAATGGAATGAACAACAAAAAGACCTGCCGCAGAATGATCGTAATCGCAATGGCAATTCCCAGTTGAACACCCAGGCTTATATCCCGTCTTCGGCTATCGTTTTCAGCGATCCGCATGGTAAGGAACAGACTCCACAGGATCGCCGTGATATAAAAAGGCTCTGTCATCAATGCGCCACCATAGTAAATAAAGTAAATGTAGATGGCAGAAATCCCTGCGGCAAGCAGTCCAACGTTCCTGGAAAAGATTTTCTCAGCGATCAGGTAAATGAGATACGTCTGCAAACCACCAACGATGATCGCCTGCAATACTCGGGCAATGACAGGTTGGTGCCCAAATATCGAATAGATGACTGTAAGATAAATTGTATATAAATAACTCCAATGGGCGGTGGGCTCGCCTGCCCGTGTCAGCGGCCAATGGTTTTCCGCAAACGTGAAACCATATCCATCCACCACGCGCTGTGCCAGGTTGTCATAGGAAACTTGATCATAGATCCCGGGCAATACGGTAACCTCGTTACCGAGAAGCAAGGCTGCAATGACACGCAAAATAATTGCAAAAGCCAGAATGGAAAAAAGCGCATTCCGTGCAGTGACCGAATAACTTTTACGAAACAATTTAATAGAGTAGAGATGTTGGGACATGATTAGTTCTCAGATCGTGGATGATATCAATGAAGATTAAGATGATTTTGGATACTGGTTCTTGAGCAAATACCACACAAGCTTGGACTGATTGGCAATCCGTTCGAATGAGGCTTCCCGATCCCACCAGTTGATAAAGATCACACGCCGCAAAACGCCAAGGGCATTGCCGATCGCCAGTCCAAAACGCAACAACGTACTTGAAAGATTTCCATGGTTCTTCTTGAAGTAAAGAAGCTTTCCCTGATAGAGCCGGACCAGCTGGATGACGCTGCTTCTTTTAGCACTACCGCCTCCCAGATGATAGATCTCGGCATTTGTAATGTACCATATCTTCCAGTTCTTCTTTTTGATTCGAAAGCACCAATCTGTTTCTTCCGAATAAAAGAAGTAATCCTCATCCATCTTCCCCACATCGCGAATGACTTGAGATCGAACCAACATACATGCTCCCATGATCCAATCCACTTCAAATGCATTCGGGATGTTTATAACCGGTGTTCGAACCCGAAAATTCTGACCGACCAGTTCGGACAGGAAACTGGGGAAACTCGACCATGACTTTTGCAGCGAACCATCCATATTAAGAAGTTTGGGACCAACGATACCAACAGTCGGGTATTGATCTGCGATCTGGACGAGTGTATCCAGAGCCCCGGGAAGGACCACCGTATCACTATTCAACAGGAGGAAATACCTGCCCTTCCCCATCGCCAATCCCTGATTGTTTGCGCGTGCAAATCCAAGGTTCTGATCGTTCTTGACAAGGATCACTTCAGGAAACTGCTTCTCCATCATCCCGATACTGTCATCGCTGGAGCCATTATCCACGACGATCACTTCGAAGGTGAAACGGGACCCGGTCTTGTATAGCGAATCCAAGCATTGGGATAATAATCCCGATGTATTCCAACTTACGATAATAACGGTTAAATCCAACGTACCTGTCCCTTCTCTGGTCATACGAATCTATTTCCTTGTGGAGTTGAGGGATCTTTGAGCATCTGTTCAAGAGCAATAACTCCACCCATGAAGATCCACGGCAGAATACCAGAGCGAAATCCAGTCAGCCCGATGTTATAAACAAAAGGCAGGACCCAATCACCCAAAAACGCTGCGACCTGAGTCGCTACGATCCCTGCCAGTACACCAAAGGCGTATCCACGGGCAAATCCATCGGGGAGTCTTCTCGCAACCTTCCAACTCAGGCGCCCAAATTCAAAAAACAACCAAAAATAACCGATCAGGCCTAAATATCCGGTCTGTGCGATCAAATCGATAAATTGACTGTGCGAATTGAAACTGACCCGCCAGCCACGGATCGGGAACAGAGGTGTGTACCAATAATAATTCGCGAAACCCATGCCAAAGAGCGGGCTGACGCGGCTGATCTCCAGGACGATTCGCCAGGCATCCACACGAGTGCCCCAACTATAATCATCGGACGCAATCAAGTCGAGAGTCACGTAGAGGACTGCCATAACCACAAACGGTATGGCAAAAACGATCAGGTTCCGATAACGAATTCCAAATAATACAGCTATTGCAACCAAGGCGGGGACCCAGCCAGATTTCCATTCAAATCCTTGAAAAACGGCCACATACATGGTGACGACGACCAATGCAAACAGCATTCCCCAGGTTCGACGCGTGAGCTTTGTATTGAATATCAACTGTCCAGCCGCAAGGGCGATGCTCCACGTCCAGAACATGCTTTGTGATACAGAACCCCAGTGATACACCCTCGAAATCAAAGGGAATCGAACCGCCCGTCCCAGCACATAGATCGCAGCCAGGGCAAGGAAAGTATAGGTAATGATCTTCAACCAGCGGACATCATGTATCAAATGAGCCGCCAATAACACAGCCCCAATGGAAAAGATAAATATGGCAAATCCGCCAACCTGCGCAGTGATGGGAGCCTGACGTGCAAAGACAAACCACGGCACCTGACCGATCAGGAACGACAGGATGGCAATGATGAGGAAGGTAATGATCGGGACCATGACAGACGATCGAATCAGTTCCACCTTCCTTCGAACCACGAACATATCCATAAGCCACAAGCCCAGCATCAGGGCCACCATGACTGTGCCGGCGCTCAATCCACTGGGGCCGGTGATCGGAACAAACATTCCACCCAGAAAGACAAAAATAAAACCAAGGTTCGGCTGACGAAGGAGAGCAAGAGCCGCGCCGACCACACCAAGAAGGACCAGCATCAGGATATAAATAATGGGAGAGCCCCAAAATGCAATGATCGTGCTGATCAGCATAACGACGGTAATAATGCCAAACTGGAGCCATTGCCTGCTAATGGAGATCGTCCGCCGTATGGAGAAAAATTTCAAATTGATTATCAGGTCCATAATGAGATTATTCCACAACCGCCTTATCGATCAAATCCAGGAATCGTGGCAGGATCGTCGGCCAATTGTAATGATCTTTCACCAATTGCCTTGCAGTGGAGGAAAGCCGTTCATGAAGTTCGATATTGCTTAACAACTCGAGTACGTGTTTTGCAAACACATCTGGTTCATCTGCAATGAGGATGTGTTCTCCGTGCTGCACCATCAGACCTTCTGCGCCTTTTGAGGTGGATACTACCGGCGTACCCAAGGCCATCGCTTCAAGGATCTTCAGACGCGTCCCACCGCCATTCCAGAGAGGTGCGATGCTTACATGGCAGGATGCGATCAATGATTTTATGTCATCCACGTAACCGGCTAGGATAATATTTCCGGTCTCTGGCACAGGCAAGTCCGCCCGATCACCCGTGATGACAAGGTCTACATTGGGGTTCTCCTTTAAGATCAATGGATACACACTATTTAAAAACCATTGAATGGCATCGTAATTCGGACGATAACGAAACGAGCCTGAAAATATCAACTGGTACTGTCTAACAACTGGTCTCGTTTCCTGATATTCATCAATATTTAGGCAATTGGGAAGAATCTCAACCTTATGACGGTGTGCAGAAAAACTATCGGCAAAGATCCGGCGCTCCTCATCAGAAACGACCGTACATGCAGAAAAAGAATCGAGCAGGCGCAGGAAATATCGATTTAATTTGAACCAGGTTAGTTTGTATCGGAGACGACTTATCCAGTCGCCTCCACGAAAGGCCTGATCTACGTATAAGCCAAGTTCAATCTCTTCAAAGATCGCAGGCACCCCTCCAAAAAAAGGATAATAGGACGCCATGGTTAACTGGGATGCAATAATAACGTCAAACTTTTGGCTGGAAAGCAGATCTCGAATTCGTGCTTCCATTTCAGGTGAATGGGTATCCAGAAGGGAACGCGGTGTTGTACTAAAGAATCCGGCTCTGGACTTTTTACTATTCCTATCGAACGGCTTCCACGGAATCACTTCTACCTTTGAGCAAAACGGATATTTTCCGGCAGCATCTAATGACGTTTCCTTTGGGTCATAAAAAGACAATAGCGTCACATCGTGATGTCGGGATAATCCCCTTAAGATATTGTGTATCCGTATTTTGGAACCATTATCAGCAGGGAATGGGAACCAGCGAGAAAGAAATAGAATCTTCATATTAATCAGGAGGACATGGGTCCCAGACGTCTCTGCCAGAAGTCGATCAGTCCCTTCCACATGGCATTACGATGTTCCCGCTGGGAACGCCATTTGGGTCTGACCGACCAGCTTACGATCGTTTGCAGGGTCCGCAAAACAACGATAAAACGCACAGACCACGGAGCGTGGTGTTTCACAAGTGTGAAAAGGCGATTCCGTGTCACATAGTAGGTAACATATGGCTTGGGTTGATAATCGCGCTTCACTCCCTTATGCCATAGTTTTGCCTGAGGGACATGTTGAATATGCCATCCAGCTTCTCTAGCGCGGATGCACCATTCGGTCTCTTCCCAATAGAGGAAGTAATCCGCATCCAGCATTCCAACCTGCTCGATCGCTTCGCGCCGGACAAGGATGGCACATCCCGAGATCCATTCCACCTCATGAACAGACTTGAATTGTCCATGATCCGGTTCATCCTTGCCAAGATGCATGCTTAACCAATATTGGCCCAGCGTCCCACCTGCAGACTGGATGATGGTCGGCTCGTCAAAGTGATAAACCATGGGACCGAGAATACCAACTGTCTTGTCTCGTTCACCGGCATCGACCAAGAGCGATAAACAATTCGAGTCAAGGATGGTGTCGTCATTCAGAACAAATACCCATTCAGCGCCCTGATCAAGTGCGGCTTGTATACCTATATTGTTGTTACCGGCATATCCCAGGTTTTCGCGCAGTCGAATGATCTGCACGTCAGGATACCTTTGCGCAACGATATCAATGGAGCCATCCGTTGACAAATTATCGAGCAGGATGATTTTCAAGTTCCTGTAATCACTTTGAGACAACGATTCCAGACAGGCCAGCGTATCATCACGGCGATTATTATTTAAAACGACTACATACAGAAGAGGAGTTGGCATAAGCAGTTCAATATACTTTTTCTACATTTGATAAAAGATCACTGGATCACCTGTTGCATATGTTTTTCGAGTTCAGCAACAGATTTTTCCCAGGACCATTTTTCCATGACCTGTCTGCGACCATTCTCCCCATACTTTTTAGCCAATACAGGATCATCCAGTAAGTGCTGAATGGCTTTCCCGAATTTTGTCGCATCGCGTTCAACCAGGAGCCCAGTCTGCTCGTGGACAACGGTCTCTTTGACGCCGCCTTCGTTCACACCGACGACCGGTTTGCCACATGCCATCGCCTCCAACGGGACCAGTCCAAACGGTTCATTGTACGGTGAATACGCGACCAAAATGGCATCGTTATATCTCTGAACGAGGGTTGCCTGGTCCACCCGGACCTCAATGTAAAGTTTTACTTTGTTTTCTGATGCCAATGCCTGCAAACGGTTCTGCTCCTTTGGGTTTTCCATGTTCCCGATCAAATACAAAGGAGGGCGGACGGTCTCATCCACCTGACCCAGACTCTTAATCAGAAAATCGAAACCCTTATGCGGCTGAATGGCGCCCACGGAAAGAATATAGCCTCCCATCCCGCCGTTCGAAGCCGGAGCAAATACATCTGCATCCACACCGTGATAACTGATGACAGGCTCGATCCCATAAATGTGCCGGACCTGATCGCGAATAAAAATGGAATTCACCAGGACTAATTTTGCAGAACGCGTGGCTGCTTTGTCGAGATTCTGACCGGCACTTTGATACAGCTTGATAAAAGGATCCATACGGTTCAAAGCGTTGCGCAGTTTCAAGCGTACGCTTGTAGCTTTAAACTGATCTTCATACATGTGCCGCGGAGGCTCATGGCAGTAGTAAATTGTTGGTGTATGAAGATAGCGCAAAACCAACGGTGCCTGTGTCCACATACAAGGCTGGGCAAACACAAGGTCGTAGTTGCCTGCGTCTATAACAGCACTGATCTCCCGCGCCAGACGATCCAATTTCTGGAGATCCATCCAACGTTGAAACTGATTTAGTCGACCAAACGGGCTAGGAAACAATGGGGATGTCTGAAAATGGAAGACATGCTCGGCACTTGTGAATTCATCCAGACCGCAAAACAACCGATCCGCTGTATCCAGAGTGTACACATCCAGAGTGTGACGTTGGGAGAGGCGCTTCATCGCCTCGTACAACGTCCGTTTTGCCCCTCCAGAAGGAAGATCATGGAAGACTGCGATCTTCATGGATTGGAATGTTCCCTCGTTCCCACCACCTTCGCGGGAATTCCCACCGCGATGCCGTACGGTGGAATGGAATGTGTTACCACAGCACCAGCACCGATGATCGCCCCTTCTCCGATCACCACGCCATCCAGGATCGTTGCCTTGGAGCCGATCCAGACATTGTCCTCAATGGTGATTCCCTCGTACGAAATTCCCTGATCTTTAATAGGAACGTTGGGATCAGCAAACACGTGGCTTTCCGAATGTAAGTTTACGCTTTGCCCGATCAACACATTATTCCCAATCTTGATACCTCCCCCTCCAGCACCAATGACAGCGTTGCACCCAATATAAGAATAATTGCCGATCTCGAAGAATCCCTTGCCTGTGCCCTTTACGCCTCCACAACTCAGCCATAAATTGCGGTCAATGCTTGTATGATGCCCAACCTTGACTCCCCTTCTGGAAATACAATCCAGGTATGAGAAATCACCAATGGTGACATCATGTTCCGCACGAAAGTAGGCAGGATACAAGAACCGAGTCCCCATCCCGACGCCAAAATTATCTCCTACGTGAGCGCCTCTCCAGCGGAGAGTATGTCCACGAAAAAGTTCGACTTTTCGGTTGAGTGCCCGTTCAAGACGGTTAAGAGGAGAGGCGTTTTTCTGATCCATGTGAATTTACTATTTTATCCCGAGTAATTTTTGCAGGCGAAGTGAGCGTGAGTCACGGGCTGAACTCATTCGTTTCCCTGCACCTAAAAGCAGATACCACACATTCACCAAAGCCAACGCAACCGGGCGTCCAACAGACAGGGATCGCGACAAGATCCGGGTTTTCGAGTCAGCCGGGTTGAGTTTCAGCGACTCTTGAAAAAAGACACTGACCTGGGCCGAATCGCATCCATTCTTCAAGGCATCGATTCCCACCATGCGCCACAGGTCAGCCTGCTTGAACGGCGAGATGCCGGCAAACTGCCGATTCTGAAGGATCTGTAGCTGTTTCTCCGTATCGCCTGAAAGTGCCCTGGTCAGCGAATCAAGGAAAAACATTTCACGCGTGGCTAAAGACAGTCTGTTGAACCATTCTGTATTGATGATCTTCAGCCGACGATAGAGTTCATCCTTTTTGCGCTTTTCTGAACCTGTCGTCCGGCTGATATTGGACGTATGAATGCGATACTTGCAGGTCTTCGTATCGAGGTAACCAAACTCCAGGTGGACAGCCAGTTGTATCCAGAAATCCCAATCGGGACCAATCACCACGTTCCGGTCGAACTGGACAGAATGTTCGAGTATCTTTGACCGACGCGTCATCGTACATACCGGGACGGTCACAACGCTGGAGGAAATCACCACTTTTTCCAGAATATTCCCTGTGTAAATCCCAGGCCGGACGTCTGTCAGACTCATGACGAAATGATCGTGCTCATCGCAAATCAATCCATCGGAAAAAACAACATCAAACTGAGGGTTGTGATCAAGGAAGGAAGACAGGTCTTCCAGCGCGTTGGGGAGATAGAGGTCATCTGCATCGAGAAAAGCCACATAGTCGCCCGTAGCTTGGATCAATCCCGTATTGCGAGCTCCTGCCTCTCCCTGGTTTGCCTGCTGAAACACTTTGATCCTATCATCCGCATATTGTTCGAGGAGTTGAGGCGTCTTGTCCTTCGAGCCGTCGTCGACAACGATCAGTTCCCAGTCCTGGAAAGACTGAGCGAGCAAACTACCGATCGACTCTTTCAAAAACGGTTCGCCGTTGTATACCGGCATGATGACGCTGATCTTTGGCATACGCTCAAACTTCAGATGTTTTACTTGCCGGCAGACAATGAAAACGTAACCGGAACAATTCCATCTGCCCGCACTCTGATATTTTCCTTTTCGGTCTCGACCACTTCGAACAAAACAGCCGATGGAATATAGTCATGGATCTCGCTGGGTGGATCGGCTGCCCACAGACCGATCGTATACATCCCGGGGTTGAGGTGAAGCTGATCCAATCGGAACTTCAATGTATTTCTGCCCTTTTGCAGGTCAACCGATTCGCCATACGAAAGCGTATCTGCATTCACCAGTTTCGTTCCATAGCGATCAAAAATAACGACCGCAACACTTCCTACAGAACACGAAGAGTGGGCAACCAGGTCCACCGTAATATCCAGTGGACCGTTGGTATATGGGTAATAACGCAGGGATGCTTCATCGCCTGAATAGCAGATGGACTCAAACTTCACTTTCCCGGTGCCATCCCGCTTCTGATCTGAGAGATCGATCACCTGATTGGGTCCCACCGATTCAGAGGAAACGGCTGCCAAATATTGCTCAATAATATTGCTGGTCTTATCCTGGGCGATCAGTTTGCCATGGCTCAGCAATATCGACTGCGGACACAGTCGTTGCAGGGCGTTCATGTTGTGGCTGACAAAAACCACAGTGCGTCCCTGTTGAGAGACGTTCTCCATCTTCCCAAGGGACTTCTTTTGAAAACCGACATCGCCAACGGCCAGCACTTCATCGATCAGGAGGATTTCCGGTTCCAGGTGTGCCGCCACAGAAAACGCCAGACGGACATACATGCCGCTTGAATAATGCTTGACCGGTGTATCAATGAACTGTTCGATCTCGGCAAAGTCGACGATCGCATCGAACTTTCGGTCGATCTCCGCCCTGCGCATGCCCAGGATGGAACCATTCAAGTAGACGTTCTCGCGTCCGGTCAATTCCGGGTGGAAGCCCGTCCCCACTTCCAACAAAGAACCGACTCGCCCAAAAACATCCACGTAGCCGGTTGTCGGTTCGGTGATCCGTGAGAGGATCTTGAGCATGGTACTCTTTCCCGCTCCATTATGCCCAATGACACCAATAATTTCGCCATGCTTGATCTCTGCTGAAATATCCCTGAGGGCCCAGAACTCCTGGGTCAGTTCAGATGCCCCACTGGATTCACCTTTGAGCAATCGACCAGCTCGGCGGAATGGAGACAGAACCGCTTCGGTAATCTGGTCACCCAAACGTCCGTAGCGTTTCTGTTTTCCGCCAATAAGATATCGTTTACTTAATCCTTCAATGCGAATGGCAACGTCACTCATATTAAGTCCTTAAATCACATCCGCGAACGTTTTTTCCATTCGCCTGAAATAATAGATCCCGCTGATCAGAACCAGAAAAGCAACAACAAATGAGACACCAACCATCATACCTGGAGCAGTATCCGTTCCTAAGAGCGCCCAGCGAAAACCTTCGACCACACCCACCATTGGGTTCAAGCCATACAAGGTACGCCAGGGTTCAGATAATAAACTGCTTGGATACGCCACAGGTGTGGCGTACAGCCAGGCTTGTGTAATGAACGGGATCATGTAGCGGACATCCCGAAATTGAACGTTCATCGCTGCCAGCCACAAGCTGACTCCCAATGCAGTTACCATCGCAAGCAGGAGGAAGAACGGGAACCATACGATGTTAACCGTGGGAACATAACCATAAAACAACATCATACCAATCAAGATGACGAATGCCAGAGCAAAATCCACGAGCCCTGCCAGCATGGATGCGATCGGCATGGTCAAGCGTGGAAAGTAGATCTTCTTGATCATTTCAGCATTGTTCACCAGGCTGTTTGACGCCTGATTGATGCTGTTGGCAAAGAAGGTCCATGGGACCAGTGCCGCATAACTGAAAATGGGATAGGGGATACTATCTGAGGGCATTCCTGCCAGACGACCAAAAAACACGCTGAAGATGACCATCGTTAGAAATGGCTGGACAATCGCCCACAGCGCACCGATCACTGTCTGTCTGTAACGTACTTTTAGATCACGCCAGATGAAGATACCTACGAGTTCGCGGTATTCCCACAACTCCTTTAGCTTCAGAGACGTCCATCCTTTGGACGGTTGAATTCGTATGAGAGGTTTGTCTGCCGGGCTACTTTTCATGATCGACGTGGAATTCTTGGAAAGAGATTGGTTTGTAGATGTCATAAGGATGATTGATTTCTATTTACTTCTATATTGAACAATGTAATATATCAAAACAATTCCCAGCAACAGAAGCAGCACCGGAACAACGCCTACCAAAATGGATGTCTGTGGACTCTGGGCAAATTCCGGCGATTCGGCTTGAAGATCAAGTCCAGGTTCGACGGCAGTGACTGTCGGCGTGTTTGGCAGTTCAAATGTTGGCGTACTAAGGGGAATACTGGTGGGCGCTTCCGAAATCTGGGTTGGCAATTCCAAAGCATTCAAACGTTTATAGGAAAACCAGGCTCCATTGGGTCCTGCAAAACCGTCCGTTCCCCAGGTGACCAGCGCCACATTGCCATTGACGATCACAGCTCTCGCTGATCGGGGGTCAAATCCCTTGCCGCCGGTCCTGTCCCGTACCTGAGGTCCCCGAACGACCGCTTCAATGCCCCCCCAGGTCGTTCCATTGAACGTTAAATGCCATATACCATGATTCCTGTCATCGATACGTTCGCCAAAGAACGCGTGCAAAACATTCCCACCATCCACAGCAAAGGATACATTGCCGTTCGTACCCACGTGCCGGGGGGAAAACTGCTCAGGAAAACTCCAGGTTTTTCCTCCATCACTTGATTTCCGCCACCAATTTCCGTTGACATTGGCATGATAGTACCTGACAAAGACATTGCCCTGCCATTCGATCACAGAAGGAGTACGAATACCTGGAACATCGAGTTCCATCGGTTCGCTCCACGACTCTGTCTCCGTGTTGAAATTTGCGTAATATCCTGGACCGCCAGCGCCGGTATCGAGGAACGTTGACCAAACTGCATGGGCCAAACCCGATTCGCCCATGTAAAGCTTCGCGTCGGTGACAAGGATCTGGTCGTCGCCCGTTAAGTAAATAGGATACGGCTCTGACCAGGTCGCTCCACTATCGGAAGAACTTGTAAAATACAGCCCATTTCCATATTGACGCCCGCTATAGACAACAACAATCTTGTCTCCGGTCGGATTCGTCGCGATGGCGCTGATGATCTCGTACCCTGGCCCGAACCCGGTCGTATTCCCGGCTATCACAACGGGGACCGGCCACGATGCCGCATTATTAGCCAGGGAAAGATAATTTTGCACATAATAAATATCGCCATTTTTCTGGATCAGAAGATGAACATGACCCGTCGCATCAGATGTGGCACCTACCAGGTATAGGCTATATCCGTCGATGTCATACAGGATATCATTGGGATATGTCCATCCGTTGTCAATTGTCCATTGTCGATAGAAGATCGCCCTGGGCCCGGCTGCGTCGTTCAGATCGAGCGGCTGTGCATTGAATGCATGGACCGTACGATTCATGTCTGCGATCAGATATGGCGGTTCTTCGGTTGAATCCAAATACTCGGGTATGCGTTCCTGTGGGGCCCAGAAGGACGATCCTTGAGCCTGTGAAGGGGTCACATTTCCAAATATCAACAGAAGTAGAGCGATAAATCTCCAGGTTTTTAGTTTCATAAAGGTGACTGGTGAAAGGTATCTTTCCAGACCAACTAGCATCGTTTGGGCCATCGTGGGACCAAAGACGATCCGGGAAAGACGGCGTTGGGAAACGGTATCAGATGTCGGCTGCGTGCGAATCGGGGTCATCATCCCTTTACTGTTTTTTCTTCTTCGGGATTACCGTAACAAGAATGACAACGACGATGGCAATGACGAGGACCAATCCCACTGTGTTTTTGCTTACTGGTGTAGACGTATCCTCCAATCCGGAAAGTGGAGAGGTAACCGTGGGCGTACTCTGAATTTCAGGAGACTCTGCTGTTGCAGAGGATGCAGAAGGTGTGTTAATGAGTGCGGTTGAAGGCGCAGGAGTGGTGGAAAGACTCAGGGAACGATTCAAACTTGTCAATGTACTTTCAAACTGCTGATCTGTATTCGCGAATTCAGATTGCAACAGGACATAGAATTCACCTTTTGATGTTATGCCACCGTGAACATCCGTTAAAACGTCCTGTGCAGGAGCAGGGATCTTCTTCGCCTCCACCAACTGCCAGCGATTGTTCGACCATTCCCATTCGTTCATATATTCCAGATCGCTGAACATCGTTTGAAGCAGATGGATCTTTCCTTCCCAATCCACGCTAATGGAAGGTTCCGAACCGATCGTGTCGATGTTGGAAATTTTGACGGGTGTATCCCATGTGGCTCCCCCATCTGTAGAGATCTGATGATAAGTGGACAGAACAAGCTTGTCCTTTTCCTGCCAGAAGCGATGCAATCCCTGCTGGGAGGACACAATGTAACTCCATTCAACAGAGTTTTCGCTCACAGCTTCGGCTGTACTCCACGAACTTCCTCCGTCTGCAGACTGGCTATAGTATAGATTGGCAGAACGCTGGCTTGGGCGGGCGGAATACTTCGAGAAAAGCAAATGAAGAACACCATCGGAAGTGAATGTCAGTTTTGGCTGATCGATCCGATTCCAACCAGCAGTAACCGCATCGAACGCTTTTTGAGGCGGCGACCATGTGGCACCTTGGTCAGTGGACTGGGTAAGGTAGATGCCACGGTTTTCATTCACAGTCACCGCATATGCAACAACGATCCGATCTGAGGGATCCACAATAATGGAGGGCGAATCATTTAGTTCAGATGTTGATGGCAAAACAACAGGCGCCGACCACTCCAGGGGGATATTTGCACGTTCTGAATTTGCCCAACTGAATAATATGTCACCGCTGTTCTCATTGACCCAGGTCAGCAACAGTCGTTGGTGAGCATCAATAGTCAGGGCAACATGGATTGGCAACCCATCCAGATCTGTGATCACAGGTGCGGGCTCCGACCATTCTGCTCCATCCCACCCTGAATATTCGATGCGCGGCTCATACGCATCAGTTTCAGATGCCGCCGATTGAACCCAAAGGGCATGCACATTCCCGGCCGTGTCTGTCACCGAAGATACAGATGTGATTCTTTGTGAAATATTCGCGACGGTCTTTTCAAGCCCCCATGCGGAGGGCAGTGGGAACAGGTCTTTTAACGGGTCAAGCTCGCGTGAAACAAACCAGATATCACCTCCCCCGCCCTGGTCGCAGCCAATCACATATAACTTGTTATCAAAAGGAGCAACATGCTGACAGCGCAAAATAACCGTATCAAACGTGGCAGGGTTGGAGATCGAAGATGGTCCGGTCTGAGTTTCGGGATTGCTCCATTCAGAGCCATTCCATACAATGATGGAAAGATCCCCCTGAATGGTCAATAACATCACGGAATAATCGGGGTCTACGGAAATGAACTCGCTTCTATCGGGACATTGGGCCGATTCGGCCAACACACGGGTCGACTCACCCCAATTTGCCCCATTGTCCGCAGACACCCGGCTGTACAGCGCACAACGGACGCCCGGTTCACCTACATTCCAGGTCAAAAGCACATTGCCCTTTAAGATGGTGATCTCAGAGCCAAAGGGCGTCTTGAAACCAAGTGCAGCATCTGGAGCGACGATCTCCCGAACAGGTTCCCAATCCTGTCCCGCATTTTTTGACATTCCCAAATAGACACGCTTCTGCGAAAGATCATCCCAGACGGAGTACACGTTGTCATTCCCTGGCTCGCTTGAAACAGCCACACGGATGTGCGCAGATTTCTCATCGATCGAACGGAAATAGGCTGACTCGTAAAGCAGTTTTTTCGGTTGCCATGAAAGTCCTCCATCCAGCGAACGAACGTAATATGCACCAGAGGCTTCGGTTGAAGGAGACTTGGGATTCTTGATATAGCTGACGTGAACACGGCCACTGCCGTCAACCGCTGCATTGAAATCGTAAACAGGCGCGTCCAAAGAGACCCTTACCCGCCAGGAAGCTGGAGAGTCAAAGGTCGGCCCCGTTGCCTGGGCATAGACAAGCACGCTCTTCTCGTCGATCCAAAACATGTGGATTCGCCCCGACGAATCAGGCATCAATACAGGCGGAGTGCCTTTGCTATTAAAGGGAAACTTTACATCCTTTGGCGATGACCAGGTAAGCCCACCATCGGTACTTTCCACATATTTGTAGCCAGAAAAACTATCGGTCCATAACGCATGTAAAACACCATCCTTATCTGCCACGATGGATGGATTGGTCGCCGCGCCCGACAATGACAGGTTGACCGGGTTTGACCAGGTTTGCACCGACTGAGCATGGCTTGAAGGAACAATGCCAAAAAACATGCTCACCAGGGTGATGAAAATGGATAACTTGATCTCAACGGAGTATTTTTTATTCACAGCACATGATCCATTCACAATTGATCGTTCTATTTACTCAAGCGGGATGCCAGGTCAAATGCCTGTTTTGCAAGGTCCAGCCGTTCATGGACACTCCACCACCATACATAGATATCCAGTTCATATTTCGCTTCGGGAATCCTCTCTAATAACGATTGCGCCTTGTCCATTTCACCAGACCACAGGTAACTGTATCCCAGGTTTTTGATGATACCCCGGTTTGCCGGATCCTGTTCATATGCTTTCAACAAATAATTGGATGCAATTTCAAAATTACGAGCCTGCAATTGGATCAGACCGATTCTGTGATTCGCAGTCTGGTTATCTTCATCATAGGCCAGTGCCTGGCGAAGATCAAGTTCTGCGGATCGCCGGTTCTGTACATCTGTGCTTTCACGCCAGCTATTAGCAGGGTAGTCCGCCAGGTCTAGTTTAGCCATTTTAACCGCACCGAGATTTGCATACCACTGTGCGGTGATCGGTCTCCATAGAATACCCAGCAAAAGAATAACAGGTGCGATCCAAATAAACGCTTTAAAAGAAAAAAACGAAGTTCTCAACCCAGAGACTTGCAGTCCGAACTCCTGAAGTGACTCATCCATGCGCCTACATTGGGTAACGAGAATTGCCATTCCGGCAGGAACAAAAGCAAGGATGGTTCCTCTGCCTCCATAAATATAATCGTCCACCAACCCATGGAAGATTGCAGTGAACAGGGAAATACAGGCTGCCAAATAAAGCCATCGTATTTGGGCAGTTTGATTTTTTTTCAGCATCTGCATGAGTTGCCAAACAACGCCCAAGTACACTGCCGCGAAACTGATTCCGCCCAGGACCCCTTGCTCGATCGCCACATCCAGAAACATATTGTGACTGTTGAGGATCGAGTAATAGGGAATGACGAGGACATATTGAGAATATAGCCCCGGGAACGAGTTCAGCCCACCACCGGTGAAGGGAAAATCCCGCAGGATCTGCAAACCGCTGTGAATGAGTTCAGAACGGCTGATACCCACGCCGTCGCTGACGAAGAACGACGGTCCCAACAAACGCAATGGAATGAAGAACTCCATGATCCCAACGGTCACAATGCCAATAATGACCAGACCGGGCAACAGATCCAAGAGACGCTTCGTTTGCGGGGAATTTTGTCGCAGCAGAAACCACCAGATGGACAAAATGAACGTGGACCCAATCAGCGCAAGAAAAGCACCTCGTGAGGAGGAGAGCACGACCGCAAAAAGAACGATCACCAACCCGGTCAATGTCATGATCCTGGCAACACGGTTATCGCGGGGTGAGCCATCTAAAAACGATACACCATAAACGCCTGCGATGATCGCGATCCCTGCAACATCGTTGGGATGAATGGATGGGAGCGCAAGTCCCGGACGCATGTTCATCCACGCGAGTCCTAATTGATGGAGTACCTGGAACTTTTCAGCCTGTGCGCTGAAATCGAACGTTAGCAGGAAATATATGGCAATACCAATGCCTATGACGAACCAAAATCCGGCAAGGACCTTGAAATTATCTACAGGCTGGTCTGCCATCGCATAATAAAATAAAACAGCCGCAACAATCAAACAGAATTTATTCCATGCGGCTGTTTCATCATACGCTGCCCAGGCTCCCACAGCGCCGGTTAGTACAAAAAGGATCAGTCCTCCATCAATAACCGGGTACCGGAACAGCGTGCCTTTGATGCTCGATCTCAATATCCATAGCACAAAAGGCAGTAACAGCGCCCACAGCCAGGTTCGCGGCCAAACATACAAACAGATGCCGCTGGCGATTACCGAGATGAAGTAGCAGAGTGCAAACCAGCGGCTCTCGATGAAAGTACGCAACGAACCAAATTCCTTATGAAAGACCTACAGAACACCCGATACTAACCAGCGCCGCCGATAGGAGCACCTTCGTCAGAGTTTGCCCAGAAGATATGCTGCATACCCACGTTGATGGCCGTCTTCATCGTGGACCAATCGTAGAGTAACATCTTGAGATAGGTAAATGCCGGACCCGGGCGGAATGCCCATTCACGGAAGGCACGCTTCTGCCAGTAGAGCAGGCGTTCTGCAGGCATATCGGGGTAATCCAACACGGTCCCTTTGTCCATATCGACATGCTCCCAACGAGTACCGGGACGGAACCATTTGTTCTTAACTACTTCAAAGAAGAACGGTGTACCAGGATATGGAGCCGCCACATGGAACAGGGCAATATCGAGAGGCAGCTTCTTGGCAAAGTCAATCGTCTGACGAATGGTTGCTTCCGTCTCGCCAGGCAGACCGATGATAAAGTAGCCCCAGTTCATGATGCCGGCTTTCTTGGCCCAACGCAAAGCGCGTTCGGCTTTGGCAGGGTCTGCACCTTTGCGGGCATGCTTCAGGATGGCTTCATTGCCGCTCTCGAGACCCCATGAGATCAACCGGCAGCCGGCTTTTCCCATCATCATCAGCATTTCCTCATCGACAAAGTCTACACGGCTGTTGCTTGTCCAATGGATGTCGATCTTCTGCTCGATCATCAGCTTGCACATCTCGATCACCTGATCGCGGTTGACCGTGAACAGGTCTGCATACATATGGATATTGTTGATGCCAAGTTTCTTCAAATACCACATTTCCTCAACGATCAACTTGGGTGAACGCAGACGCGTGGCATACTGATAGCTGACGTGCTTGATACAGTAAGTGCAACCCGCCGGGCAGCCGCGACTGGTAAGCATGAAGGTGAACGGCCCCTTGATATAGGGCATGCGGTATTTCTGCAAAGGCAGCAGTTCATGCATCGGGATGGGCATGTCATCCAGGTCAGCCACGAACGGACGTGGGAAGTTCAGAATGATCTCACTGTCCTTACGCCAGGCGATACCTTTGATTCCATGCATATTGACCGAACCATCTTCATTGAAGGATGGCTTGTACATCGGGTCATGCTTGTCGAAGATTCTCTTGATCTCCGGCGAACGCTGATCGATCCTATTCTCCAGATGATCCAGCAAATCACGGATGGTGAGATCGGGCTCACCCACCAGGGCAAAGTCCAGGCTGGGATAGGGACGCATCGTCTCCACCGGGATGGGAGTGATGTGCGTTCCAAAGGCAATCGTCTTCGCTCCACGCGCATGCGCAAGGAAACACCCGTACATGTCGTTTTCCAATGTCGGGGCAGTGAGCTGGGTCAGGTAATACTTGGGTTGGTATTTATCCAATAATTGAGTGAATTCCGGCCAACCCATGCGCTCCGCGTTGCAATCCACAACCTTTACCTTATAAACGGGATGCAACAACGCAGCCATCTGCGCCAGCGAGACCTGCGGCCAAACCATGTTCTCACGCGTACGGCGGCCCACACGATGCTGGGTGCGGATCCAGAGCTCGCCATCAGGGGTGGGCGGATTCACCAGCATGATGTCCACCGCGTCGGCTGAGCGGGGAGCCGCAAGAAGTCCTTCGCGCACGATCGCGTCTGCATTGGGGAAATCCACCATGCGCAGCTTCGGCGACAGGCGACTTCCCATGTTCACAGACTGAATATCGTTATCGTTATCTTTAGTACTCATTGTCTCTCTCCTTATCTATACATAAAAACAATTCAATCAAAATGCTTCGAACTATTCAAGTCCCATGTCATGTCGAGTCAATAGTTCACGCTTGCTTAACTCTTCGAGCACGCGCAGCAGCAACCAGTATACGGAAAGTTGAAGTCCGACAAGGAAGATGAGTGCGCTTCCGAGGAGGTAAAACCAAATTCGTTCGATCTCCCAGCCACGCAAGCCAAGGATCAAGCTGACCACCAATATGATAATGCTTGTAAAGATGGCGACCAGCCCCATCCAGCCAAACTGCTGGTCAAGCGGTGTCTTGAAGAACGGTTTGCCGAACAATCCCTGGCGAATCGGCTTCTTGTAGAAGAGCGATACCAGGTAATTGAACGTAACGCCCAGCGAAAAAACGTTGACGCCTGTGATCGTGGATACCATCGCAGTGAAAAGTGCAGCCACGCCCCACGGTCCCAGGGTGGTGATGCCGTTCAATCTTGCGATGAGCAATCCTAAGAAGATCAAACCTGCCAGTGCCAACCCACCCAATCCCAACATCCCGAAAATGCGCACCGGGTTGTAGGAAAGCGCAGTCCAAACCATACTCTGCAGGAAAACACGTCCATCGTGGATGACGCTCAGTTTGGAACGCCCTACACGCTCGCTATAGGGGATCGGCACTTCTTCGATCTTGATCCCTTCATGCAGAGCGCGAGTACTCATGACTGGAGTAAGATTCAATCCATCAGGTAAAGGATAGATCTGCTCCAGGATTTCTTTCTTGAATACACGCATCCCGCTGGCACTGTCTGTCACTTTTTGACGGCCGAGCAGGGAAAGCAAATTGGCGAAGAAAAAATTCCCAACGCGGCGTGTAATCGGCATTTCACTAGCCTCTCCCGCCATGCGCGAGCCGATCACCAGGTCCGTACCATTCAAAGCCGATTGACACAGCTTTGGAAAATACTCAGGTGGATACGTGCCATCGGCATCGAGAAAACCGATCAGTTCACCGCATGCTTTCGAAAAGCCGGTTTTCAATGCCGCCCCATATCCCCGGTTCTTGGGATGACGGACGAGCGTAACGCCCGCAATGCCAGAAGCAACCTCAGCAGTACGATCACGTGAGCCATCGTCCACCACCAGAAGTTCCATATCCTGAACGCCGACTTTTGCCAGCTCAGGCTTGACCTTGAGGACACGGTTCGCGATCTCGGCGATGCCGTTCTCTTCATTGTAGGCAGGGATAACGATCGATAATGTTGTCATAAATTTCCATCCTTACGTGAGTGAAATATGGTTCGGTCTGGCCTGCTAGCAGTGCCATCAATGGATTTGATTATTTTGGCGGGAACACCGCCAACCACCGTATGAGGTGGGACATCTTTCGTAACGACGGCGCCCGCCGCCACTACAGACCCCTTCCCCACTCGTACGCCGTCGGTAATCACAGCCCCGGCTCCCAGCCAGACATCATCTTCGATGACAACACCTTCGGCTGTAATGCCCTGGTCTACAAACGGGCGGTTCGGGTCGTCGAACACGTGATTGACTGCGATAATCTGCGTAAACGGCGACGTGTACACCCGATCTCCGATATCGACCCCGCCCTGCCCGCGTACGATCGAGTATTCACCGATCAGACTGTCCCGCCCGATCTTGATATGGGATTGAGGCAGGTTTCGAAAGTTATATACGTGCAGCACAGCACCATGCATCACGATCGAACCGGATCCGATCTCGATCCCCTGCGGGGTGGCATGCAGGTACGAGCCTTGGTCCAGATAGACGCCGTTCCCGAGTTTGATATTGTCAGCGAACCGGATACGGACGTTGTTCTCGATCGCCGCGACGCCATCCATCTTCAAAATAAGTCGGTAAAGCACTCCACGCAGTGCGATTCCAAATACAGTGGGAATCCATCCAAATGAGATGAGAAAGAATTGCTCATAAAAATATCGCAAGATGGAGGATGCCTGACGGCTCAAATACAACTGTAGACTGGAAAGCATTGATATGGGTCCTGACTGGTAACTGGCGTGCTCCGCCATTCCGACATGCACGTGTTGACGGATGGAGCACTTTCATTATCAAAATTATTTAGTTTGACCGTGGCTTATAATAAGGACATGTTCCCAGCGATTTTTCTAGACCGCGATGGCGTCATCATCGAAAATCGTTCCGATTATGTCCGCCAATGGTCACATGTCAGCATACTACCCAAAGCGATCGATGCGCTTTCCGGTTTTCAACGTGCAGGCTTCAAGATTGTCATTGTAACCAATCAAGCAGCCGTCGGCCGTGGATTTATGACATTCGAAGACGCACAAACGATAAACGAGCGTCTGGTTGCAACCATTAAAGAACATGGCGGTTGGGTCGACGGCGTCTACATGTGCCCTCATAAGCCAGAGGACAACTGTTCCTGCCGCAAACCTCTGCCGGGATTGCTTCTCCAGGCTGCCCACGAACTTTCGCTCAATCTCGGTTCATCCTGGATGGTGGGCGATGCCTGGACCGATCTGCTTGCCGGCCAATCCGCGGGGGTCGAAGGGATGATTATCGTGCGAACCGGACGCGGGGCAGATCAATTACTGCAAAATCAAGAGAGAGAGATAAAACCTTTCCTGATATGTGATGATGTTTTCGATGCACTTGGGAACATTATCTCTCTTCGAAAAAAATAACGTTACGACTGCGAGGCTTCCACTTCCTGCAACATGAGCCCTTTCATGTTTTCGGAATAATCCTGCTCCTTCAACGCCTTCACGATCATATGCTCCAGCATCAGGTGGATATCTTCCACATGTTCAATGATATTGCTGTTGACATGGATATCAATATCCACCATTGGAGCCATCTGTCCGCCATTAAAACCAGTGAAACCCACAGTAGTCGCATTGTGAGCCTTCGCCATCTCGATACCATTTAAAACATTCTTGGAATTACCACTCGCTGAGATACCGATGACAATATCACCGGGCATCACCAGGTTTTCCAGTTGTTGGGCAAATACACTTTCATACCCCTCGTCATTGGCATACGCAGAGAAGATGGCCATGTTGTCGGTTAACCCGATGACTTTGTAGTGAGGCAAACCCTGCTTCCGAGTATTCTTTGCCAGGTCACAAACAAAATGGGTTGCCGTCGATGCGGAACCGCCGTTCCCCATGATAAACACCTGCCTGCCATCCATGCGTGCGGAGTGCAACAAGTCGATGACGCTGACAATGGTTTCCCTGGGCAGCTCATTCATCGTCTGCTGAAGTGATGACAGGTAGTTCTCAACTCTCTTCATTCAAAGCCTCCTTGCTTCGATGTTCGTTAATACCTTCGATAATTGAAAATAACTTTTGTACCATCAGACTCAAGCCTGAAGGGTAATTCTTGCAATTCACAAAGCGCATTACGGACCGCTTCCTGTCGTTCATAAGGGACATAGAGCATCAAGAATCCACCGCCGCCCGCGCCGGTAATCTTGCCGCCAATCGCACCGGAACGTCTGGCCAACTCATACATATCATCAATTGCATTGTTGGTGATCTTCCCAGCCAGTCGCTTCTTGAGAATCCATGACTCGTGCATCAGTTTTCCAAAGCCATCAAAATCGCCCGCCGTGAGTGAGTTTCGTGCTTCGTACACCATTTGCTTGATTTCACGCAGGATCGTTTTGCGAGTTTTGATATTCGCTTTTTGCTCCTTCAGGATGCCATCCGCTTTACGGCTGACACCCGTGAAGAACAACAGGAACCGGTCGTTCAAAGCTCGCCGCGATTCTGTGTCGAGTACCACTTTCTCCACCCGAACCTCACCGTTGGGTTGGAAATCAAAAAAGCGCAGGTTGCCGTAAGCAGCAATATACTGATCCTGAATTCCAATCGGTTTTTGAAGCTTGTCGATTTCGATCGCACAGGCTTCGCGGGCCAACTTCTCAGCGGAGACCATTTCTCCCTGAAACGAATAGAGTGCATGTAGCGCACCGACCGTGACCGTACTGGACGAACCCAATCCAGAACCTTCAGATGGGATATCGCCCATCGTTGTAACTTCGATCCCAGAGGTGATCCCTGTCAATCGCAGCGACTCGCGGATCAGCTCATGCTGTATCTCGTCGATGCTGTCCACCATCTCGGTCTGGGTGTAACCGATACGGAGTTTGTGATCAAAGCGTTCTTTCACAGTAACAAAAATATATTTGTCGATGGCCGAACTGAGGACACAGCCTCCCTCTTCCATAAAGAAGGAGGGAAAGTCTGTTCCGCCTCCAAAAAAACTGATCCGCAATGGTGTTTGAACGATGATCAAGCGGTCCTCTCAACGAGCTTGTTATAGTTGACAGTCTTCTCTTCGAACAGAAATACATCAAGGATGTGGGAGCCCACGAAACTGGCTCCCCCAGTAACCAAATTTTTGGCCATATTATTTTCCTCTTGGATGAGATTAATATGCGCCGCGGCTCTTTAATACTGCGGGAATCGTTTGAAACAGCAATTGCAGATCCAGCCAGATGCTCCAATTGCGGATGTAATACATATCCAGACGGACACGTTCATCGTAAGATATATCAGACCTGCCACTCACCTGCCATAACCCCGTCATACCAGGGTGGACGGTCAAAAGATTCATATCAAACTGCTTGTACATGGCCATCTCTTCAGGTGAGATCATTCGAGGACCCACCAGGGACATCTCACGCTTCAACACATTAAATAATTGCGGCAACTCATCAAGGCTAAACCTCCGCAGGAAGGCGCCGATCTTCGTCACGCGCGGATCATTCTTCAGCTTATGGGTCCGGGCCAGTTCTTCCTTCAGTGCCGGATGCGCATCCAGCACTTCATCACCATTGACCACCATGGTACGGAACTTGAGTGCATCGAACTGCTTGCCATTGATGCCCATTACCCTGCGCTTGTGAATAATGGGACCCGGGGAACTTAACTTGATCAGGATGGCGATCGTCAGCAGAAGGGGCGATATCAAAATCAGACCCGTCACTGTGATCACATAGTCGAGCACCGACTTCATGAAGTTATCTGTACCCGTCAAACGAACCTTGTTTACATACACAAGCGGAACATAAGCAAATTCATTTACGGTCAATCCGGTCGTAATCACTTCATATAGACCAGATGACATGCGTATATTGACCGTATCAGAAACGCCATACTGTTTGAAGATGTCTAAAAGATAATCGCGCGTGGAAATGGCGCTCGAAGCCAGGATGACTTCCCCGATTTGATAGCGTTTAATGATGTCCCCCAATTGATCCACAGATCCCAGACATACAAGATTATGGAAAAGTGGTGTAGTAACTGGCTCCTTTTTATCAACAAACCCCACCAGATGCAGTCCTGAGGTTTCCCAGCTCAACAATTGTTCAGCAAGCCAGCGACCTTCCTGGTTAGCACCGACGATCACTGCCGGGGTCAGGAAAAAACCATGACGGCGAAGGGAGTAAATAAAGCGCCGGAGAGCGAAGCGCCCGAGTGAAGCAAAGACCCAGGTGAACAGCCAGGCCATCAAAAGCCAGCCACGAGCAATGAGAAGGTCTGGCTGTAGAAAACCAGCCACAACGATCAGCAAAAATCCCACTGTCGAAGATCGGAATACTTTGTCGTATTCGCGTGTCCCCCCTAACAAGTTTTGCTGGGCATACAGCCCATTGACCCAGAAAATTCCCAACCAAAGGAACGATGAGATCAAGACAAGGGTTCGGTAATACTCCACGGATACCGCAGCACTCTCATCGAAGAAGGTCAGGTTGGATTCAAAGCGGACGTAGTAGGCCAAACGAAAAGCCACGTTAGCTGTAACGATATCCATTAACACCAGAAGTATCTTGTAAAAACGCCATTGTGACGAACGCGGAAACAAGGCGTTGACTTTACCGATCTTCTTTCCTAATGTGATGACATTGACGGGCTCTGCATTGGTTCTCATGGTGATCATACGAAGTTCCTTACACCGATAACGTAAAAGGAGGATGTATTTTTTTCATCCGGTGTCTGTTTATTAAGTTGATCTTCAATCTTGTGAAGTTGGTTGTTACCTAATCAATCCCATGACGCAAACGTCGAAAAAAGGTTACTGGTGCAGGATGGTCGGGAAGGGATAACAAAAGATTAAATTTTGATTAACCCCCTGTTATGTATTTACAGGATATCAGGACCGCTTCACACGTCCGATTTGCTGTTCCCTGAGTTCAAGCGGTACCTGCCTTTTTTGGAGGAAGTTCAATAGTACCCGCACACGATCGCGTCCCGAGAGCCGCCCGTCGAAGATCGCTTCATACCCGGCAAACGGTCCATCCTGGACCAGGACGGTGTCCCCATGCTTTAGTTCATCCATGAAATTCTTTTGTGAAGCATTAATCGCCGCGACCTGCCGCTCGAGCGCACCAATCAACAGGTCCGGGACAGAGGCAGGTTCCCCATCAAAGCTGATCAGGCTCACAGCGCCGGGCATCCATCGAAGCGTTGAAGTGTTGACCTTTTCCAGATCTACATGGACGAACAAATAACTCGGAAAGTAAGGGCGAACCTTACGTGCCCGTGGGTTGACGGTTTTCACAAAGATCCGTGGATAGAACACTTCGATGCCATATGCTTCGAGCTGTCCGGCAAGGAAATCTTCCTTATTCGGTTTGCTTCGGATCGCATACCATGAGACGGCCATCATTCCTCAAAAAAACTTCAATAAAGACTGGTCGAAAACAGGACTTGTCCATTATACGCCATGCGAGATATATCCATGACGGGAGGAAAATCAACTGGAGGTCTTATTAAAATCGAAAAGTCCGACCTTCATTTATCGGACTTCGATTTTGTGACTCCGGGGGGACTCGAACCCTCAACCAATTGATTAAGAGTCAACTGCTCTACCATTGAGCTACGGAGCCATAGTTTTTGGTGCGCACGGTATTATACCCGAAGCAGGATACGTGTCAATAAGTGAAGGAAGTGTCACTTGTCATTGAATCAAAGACGTTCTACAGACCAGGCCCGCCGTCTATAAAGTGCATTTATAATTGAAACAGACCAATGAACCTTCCTGAACCTTCCCCACAGCCTGCATCTGAGGCATCCCAAGAGTTTGTGTCGGCGCGTGCACGAAGACGACGTGCCCAACGCCGTGCCTATTTCCCTACAGATGAAGAGGGACGTGCCGCACTTTTAGCCCACCTTGCCCGACGTGCGTATCCATCCTATGAACTGTTCGTTTTTTCGCTCATCAGTGGAACGATCCTGGGGCTGGGATATTTCCTAGACTCACAAGCATTGCTCATCTTTGGCATCCTTGTCGCACCTTTGATGACACCCTGGATCGGCATCTCCCTTGCGACCATCGCAGGTGCAGCGCGATTCTTCATTCAAACATTTACAGCAATCTTCGTGAGTATGCTGACCGTCTTTCTAATCGGCGCACTGGCAGGGTTCGCATCGCGGATCACACCACCACGCGTTTTTAATGAAGCGTTTGTTCATACCCGCCTTTGGTGGCCCGATATTGTCGTCATCACAATTGGTGCAATCATCTTTACGATCTCGTTCGTGCGCTCAGAGGAGCGTCCGTATCTGCCAAGTGCATTACTTGCCTATGGACTCTTTCTCCCATTGAGCGCCGCCGGTTTCGGTTTGGGAAGCGGCGTAGGTGTCGGCGAACTCTGGCCACAAGGTTTATATGTTTTCCTTGTCCATTTTACATGGGCAACAGTCTTTGCCATCCTCTCGCTTTTTTTTGTACGTTTTTATCCAACATCACTCGGTGGACTGACTTTGACTGGGTCCATCGTTATCGTCCTGATCGCTGTTGTTGTATCGCTTACAGGCTTCGGGCAATGGGCAATGGAGAAAACGGGTCTGGCTACGCCGATACCTGCCACCGCTACCCTTGTGATAGCCTCCCCTACTCCTGCTTCCACCGCCACCCCATCATCACAGCCTGACAATGCCACCGCGTCGATTGGTGTTCTTACAACCACAGCGACACGAACCGCAGTAGCCACGCGCACACCACGTCCAACACTTGTCCCTACTGATACAGCTACATCCACTGTCACTGCAGAACCCACTCCCATCATCGCCCTTATCCGTGCAGCAGAGGGAGGCGGGGCCTTCATTCGCGAAAAACCCGGCGGTGTTGTTCTTGCCACACTTGGCAATGGAGCAGCTGTCACGATCTTCCCCAATGATTTTCAGGAAGTTAATAAAGTGATCTGGGTACACGTCTTTGCGCTGGTACACGATAAGCGCGTGGAAGGATGGATGATGCAATCAGTGTTACAGACAGCGACCCCGATTGCAAACTGGCAGCCATCAGCCACGTCACCTGTCAGTCAAACACCATAAAAACATCACTGTAAGAAGGAAACAACATGCCTATCCATTTTGGAACCGACGGCTGGAGAGCCGTCATCTCAGACACGTTTACATTCGACAATCTACGCATTGTCGCTCAAGCCATTGCAGACGCGGTTGGGTCAGAATACTGGAACATTGCCCGCAGCGCTGAACCAAACGTCGATGCAAAAAAGATCGTGGTCGGCTTTGACACGCGCTTTCTCTCAGACCGCTACGCTGGTGAAGTGGCTCGCGTTTTGGCCGCCAATGGCTTCACCGTCATGCTGGCACAATCGGACGCGCCGACCCCGGCAATTTCGTTCGCGGTCAAACATCATCACGCAATTGCCGGAGTTATGATCACAGCGTCGCATAATGCGCCGCGTTACAACGGCGTCAAACTAAAAGGCGCATTCGGCGGATCAGCTCTCTCAGAACAATGCCGCCGCGTGGAAATTTATATCAACGACAACGAAGAACAGGCGCGCGGCCCCAACCTGATGGACTTCCGAAAAGCGCGTGAAGCAAATCTGATCCAAAAGTTCAATCCATTGCCCTCCTATTTCGATCACCTGCGAACGCTCATCAATACCGATATTATCGCAGACAACCCGCAACGCTTCGTTGTAGATGCAATGTATGGCTCAGGCCGCGGCGTAATCAAGTCCTTTTTGCAAGGGACAGGTTGTGAGATTGCTGAGATCCGCGGTGAGATGAATCCCGGTTTTGGCAGTGTCCATCCGGAACCGATTGCCAAATATCTTGGCGCACTGGCATCTGCCGTCAGTTCGGGGATGGGCAACTTCGGTGTGGTCACTGATGGTGATGCGGACCGTATCGGCGCGATGGACGAGCGCGGCACGTTCGTAGACCCACACAAGATCATGGCGCTGTCATTAAAGTATCTGGTCGAAAAACGCGGCTGGACTGGCGCAGTTGTCCGTACTGTGTCCACCACGCGTATGATCGACCGCCTGGCGAAACGGTATGGTCTGAAACTGTACGAGACACCCGTTGGCTTCAATCACATTGCCGACTACATGATGTCGGAAGATGTGTTGATTGGTGGTGAAGAATCTGGCGGGATCTCGTTCAAGGGACACATCCCCGAAGGCGATGGCCCGATCATGGGGCTTCTGCTTGTAGAGATGATCGCCGCGTCAGGCAAGACGCTGCACGGCATGGTGGAAGACCTGCTTGCCGATGTCGGTCCCGCCTTTTACGAGCGTACAGATTTGCGTTTGAGCCGGCCTGTAGCCAAGGCAGAGATGACAGAATTTTTGACGAAACAGGCTCCGGCTGAGATCGGAAGCGAGAAGGTATTCGAGATTAGTCAGCGCGATGGAGTCAAGTACATTATGTCGGATGACTCGTGGCTGCTTATCCGCCCCTCCGGAACAGAACCAGTCTTGCGCGTGTATGCGGAAGGCCGATCACATGAAATGGTAAAAGCGCTTCTTGGCTACGGAGAACAAGTGGCGAAAAGCGTCGTTTAATCCAATAGAGCGTTTGAAAATTCTTCCATCCCTGTGAGTACCAGGCTTTCAGGGATGTTTTTTATTACACCCATTGTGAAGCGCGATAGTCTTGGGGAGTTGGTTTGTCTGCGATGCACACTGGGGGAATTTTAATCATCGCCGATTGATGGCGGATAAATACCTGCCCCATGCAGCGCCTTCATGCTTCCTTGCGGTGAGAATTTGGTTTGGAAGAAGAACTCAAAGATCTCTGCCAGCACCACTTTGATTCCGATCCACATGGATGAGCGCATGATCTTCAGATAGCGCTGATCCGTGGCAAACAATAAGCGTCTCAATGCCTTCGGACGCAGGTGAAAAAATATTTCGGTCAATTTTACACCGATGAATAATCCAACAGGCGGAAGATGACGCGTAGCGATCACTTGATTGCGGTACGACCATTTATCCTGGTCCAATTGGATGACGTCGTACGCTTGTGTTGCTTTCCCCTGGGCAGTCCAGAAATGAGGGGTGAGATACATGGCGTTGAGGATATCGGAATCCAGTCGAAGCAAGCCTTTGAATTTTTCAAAGATTGTCTTCCAGCTTTCCTCCTCCAATCCATAAATGATGTTGGTCAGGCTGATGATGTTGTTCTCACGCAGCAAACGTACCGCTTCTATTGAAACCTGAAACGGGTTATTCTTGCGAATGCTGGCGATGACATCATCCTTGACCGATTCAACACCCATCACAATGTAATCCACACCGGCACGTTTGTATAGTGGCATCAAATCGGCATCGCGCACCACGTCCGCAGCGGTCATATTCAAGTTGAGGGACAACCCCAGATCTGCCTCTACGATGCGTTCCAAAATCTCTTTGGCGAGTTCCCTGTCGGCAGCAAAATTTTCATCTGCAAACCAGACAATTTTCACACCACATTGTGTTGCCAGGGTTTTTAATTGTGCAACGACATTTTCAGGACTGCGATGCCGCCACTTTTTCCAAAACATCCATTGACCACAGTAATTACACGTCAGTGTGCAACCGCGGCTGAACTGCAGCCCTGCCGCACTTTTGAAACCAAACATGGAATAGCGCGGCCAGTCTACCAATTCCCAACCGGGACGGTATTCATCCAGGTTCTGGATCGGGGCCCGCGAACGATTGACGACGATCTCGCTGCCGTTTCGCCAGGTGATGCCATCCACATAACTTAAGTCATCTGTCTGCTCCCACGTACGGATCAAGCCCACGATGGTCTGTTCTCCCTCCCCGCGGACGATGACATCCACTTCTTGGCATTCCGCCATGACGACCTTATCAGCATAGGAGGGGTAGACCCCGCCATACACAACACGAATGTTCGGAAGTTCCTTATGAATAGCACGGATGGTCTTAAGGGCGGTCCCATGTGCGGCGGTTGAGCCCGAATGTCCCAATAAAATATAGTCTGCCTGAAAATCGGATACTTCCCGGATCAAGCGCTGCATCGGCCAACCATACAGATCATGGTCGATTAACTTTACAGTGAAACCAGCGTCGATCAACGGTCCCCCGATACAAACCAGCCCAAGTGGGATAAGATAACCCAATCCATTTTCGTTGGCAATGAAATGCCGCGCCGGATTGATCAACATCACTCTCCCAGCCATATCATCTCCTTTATTCAGACTATTTAGATACTATTTATTGTGAATAATATCACTATACATTTTCTTGTCAAGTAAAAAAAACAGACCCGAAGTATACGTTCGGGTCTGTTCAAAAGCACGGGAACAGTTATCGGCTTGGTGCTGCGCGCAATCGTCTCACCAGGAAAATCACGGCAACAAGGGCAACTGCCATCATCAACAAACCGGGAGCGCCAATATCATCGGCAAAGCCTGTGTTCGGCAACGCTGTCGATGTGGGGATCACGGTTTGTGTGGAAACCGCAATCTGGGTGAACGCCGCGCCAACAGTGGCTGTGGCAGGATTCTGTGTGGCCGAAGCGGTCGCTGTCGCCTGGGCAATGACTGGCGTATTGGTTGGAGGAACTGTGTTTGTCACCGCGGCGGTCTGGGTAAGTGCACTGACCGCTGCCGTTTGAGTCAGACCAACCTGAATGGTGGCTGCCTGCTCCGTTGCCTGCTGTAGAGCCTGCGCCTGGGCCTGCTGGTTGCTGCTGCGGGTGAAGAGGATATAACCAACCGTACCGCAGATCGCGAGTAAGACGAATGCACCGAGGACGCCGGCAACAAGTAGGAACGTACGATTACTCGATTCCTCCGGCGGATTTTCATCTTCAAAATTGGTGTTATCTTCATCATACATCGTCATATTGCACTCTCCTCGAGATTCCTATGTGAATTGAATTATCCCACAACTTCAAGATTTACCAAAGGCACGAGCATGCTCTCGCCATTTTCAAGCTTGACATCGGCTGCAGCGGCGCGCAAACCACTTGGCAATATACTCAACGCCGCAGGCAAATTAGAGATCGTACCAATCATGCCAACATTGGGCGGTCGGCGCATCCGCACCTGTTGACCAACAGCAATTGTCACATACGGATTGGGTTCAGGCGGATCGTTAGAGACAGGCAATGGAATGATCACTTCGGGACGATTGCTCGAGTAGCGATCGAAATGTTCTGCATTGACCGTGGCTTCACGTTTATTGTTCGTGGTTAAAAGTTTGAATGCGGCTGAGTTCATCGGAATGGCACCAAACCCTTCCATCACCAGGATCGGATAACGCATCTGGTAGGCATTCGTGATCAGCGATGACAACAGACTTGAAACGATCAATCCACGAACGGGCAGCTCGCTGGCGACCTTTAATGTCTCTGCATCGCGTACGTGCCCGCCCAGAATCACCGAACCACGCAGACTGACGTCGAGACGATCAGAGGTAAGCACATCATCAGGCTTTTCGAGCAGGCTGACGATCATCCCATTGTCGATGCGTCCGTTCCCCCACACGCCTTGAATGAGCGCACCCGCCGTACGGATGACAACACCACGCTCGGAGATGACCTGCGTCACTACTCCAGGAAGCCCGGCTTTCAACTCGACACGCGTATCGCCAACTTCCATCAATACCTGTCCACTGCCAACAACCATGACACGTCCCGGGCGCGGCGCTCTGATCGAACGTGAAAACAGCCCACCCGCTTCGGCAACAAGAGCAGTCGCAGCCAGCCGATCGCCTTCCTTGACTTTAATCAACTTATCCGCTGCTGCGGGTGAAATTCCAAATGTCCGGGCTACATCGAGCAACACATGTTCGCGGGCAAAAGTTGCTTCGGCGATCACATCTGTTGGGTTAACCCGTTGGTTGACATGTACGTTCACTTTTCCGGCAACAGGCAAAACCCGTTCACGCACGATCGTAGTGAGAGGCAAAATATGGGTTACAGGAGCCAGCATGTTATCCTCCCACCGTATAAGACCATCGCTTCATTAATTCGCGTCGGCGCACTGGGTCGCTGGGAAGCTGGAGTGGACGCCCGCGAGCGTCGATAACAACTCCCAGAGCACCACCTGTCACCTGAACGGTCCCGCTTCTTCCGGGACCCAGGCCTGCATCCACGCGACGAAGCGGCTGCAAACTGAGGCGGGCTGTCTGTCCGCTCGGCAATGGCAGGATTTCCAGTCCGCCGATCTTGACTTCCGCCCGTGCTTCTGTTCCATCGGCATACGACAACCTCGCCCGCACCACCTGGTCTCCATAATTCCCAGAGGCAAGGACCGAGACAACCGTCCCCAACCCGATGAACGCGCCAGACTCGATAACCTGCACAGGCAGGTACTGATTCCGTGAGGCGGCAACGCCAAGCAATGGTAATAAGTTATTCTGGTCAAGAAGGATTGGTGTTATCCCAACCGGCTGGATGGCATCAAGCAGCATCAAGAGACTTTGTCCGAGCGACGTCCCTTCGCTAACCGCTCCACCGCCGCCAATGATCAAATCGAGAGGCGGCATTTGTTCCATGCGCGCAGCACGAATATTCGCTGGGAAATCCTTCTGCGCAAGTCGAACAGAGAGATACAACGCCTGTCGGGCGATTGCCTGTGCGATTGCCTGTTCATCCTTTGTCGCCGGGATCGCAGACGGATAGATCGACTTCTGGAATAGATATTCTCGCAATGTATTCGGTGAAATATCGAGTTGCAACCAGCGCATGATATCTTCCACAGAAGTATACTGAAGGATGCCGGCAAGGTTTTCACCCAACCCAAATTGTGGATACACACCCAGCGTCAGATCGCCATTGAACCCAGCCGCCACAGAAACGGCAGATGCGCCTACATTCACACCTAATAATCCGCGCGAAGACTGATACAACTTGCTCAGGAATTGGATCATTCGCCCGTGAGCATACGAGGTCGGCAGGATTGTTCCACCGGACCAAAGATTCAGCTCATCCACACCTTTGATCTGACGTTCGCGCAACTTCACCACCAGCGAAGCCAGTTCATGACTCGCAGGCGCAAGATCTTCCATCTCAAGTGATGGGCGCACATTGGAAGCAATCTGAAGTTTGCCCGCATGTCCACCGAGCAATTCCTGTACATCCGAGGCAAGTTTCTGGTTGCCCGCGTATAAGATCATCGGGCGTTTTTCCATTGGCATCAAATAACAGGCGAGCCCAACAGCCTCCAACATCTTTTGAATGGACCGGGATGCACCGCCATCCGTTCCGCCAGACAACACCACAAGGTCTGGCCGTGAACGGACGATACTGTCCATTTGCTGATCGGGTCTGCGATGATCCGAGAGATCGAGCGTATCCACAATGCGGCTGTAGGTAGATTGCGCCAAACGCCGGGCACTTTGTAGAGAGACATCAGTAAGCAACCCAACAACCACCGTCTTCACGGCAGGGCCGGCAGAGATCGTGGCGACCACCGCATCTACACCTGAACCATCGGGCTGGGCAGGCGCGATCAGATTGTTGTCCTGTGCATCCAGCAAAAGTGCACCGGTAATGTTTTGTACGTTCGTAATGGCCTGCCGGACGCCAATGCCAATGTCTTTGAACGGCGCTTCGGCAGTGGAAGGTGCTTGTCCCGACGCGACAAAGCGGTATTGCCCTTCGACCACATCGAACAAGGCAACACGTGTCACAGCTGCGCCAACGTCTATTGCCAGTATGGATTCATTTTGGATCAGCGATGCAGGCATACTCTATAAACCAATCAGTGTTCGTAAGAAATTTATGATCGAACTCAAACGCTCGATCATTGCCGTCAGAGCCGCCATATACACTCCCGCAAACAGCGCTCCAAGGGTGATGGCGATAAAGATGCGACCCAACCAGGCCGCGCCCTCAAAAACAGAATTGCGCTTGACCGTTCCGTCTGGCGCTCGACGAGCGCTGAACTGAAATGATGCAAGGGTAAAGACTGTTCCCACCAACATAACCGCTCCTGTAAAAAGCCGTCCCAGCACACTTGAGTTGGCAGAAACGGAGGGACCAAATGCATTCACCGAAGCTTGTGCCTGAGGCAATAATGTTCCGATCACTGCCCCACCGATCGCAGCAGCGGCTCCCACACCGACCAGTACAGCCATGGCAAAGTTTCCGATCCATGAAAAGCGCGGCAGGAATTTTGCAAGGAGCAAGAGGCTGAAGACAAGCGGAATGATTGCAAGCAGTAGTTGGTTAAAATCATCTGTCTGCAATAAATTCAGTCTCGGTAGTAATACAGAATGGACTATCACCGCAGCCGCATAACCGGAAGACACGCCGACAAAAAGGTAGAGCGTGATGCGGAACAGCGGGTTATCGCCAAGCAAATAACTGAACACGAAAAGTGTAAAAACAAGGCCGATGAGTGTGGAGATGATCTCGATGGGCATACGTCTTATCCCTCTGCGGCTTCAGTTCGGCGGGCACGGATCCCGGCAAAGATGCTCCACAGACTGCCAAGGAAGATCGAGCCGATCGCCATTATCAGCCCCACACCGAACGCGTCCCAGTAGGAACGGGCAATACCGGGCCGGCTGTTGTTGACAAATTCGAAGCGCGATGCATCGGCAAGGCCGGTGATCAATCCATTGATTTGCCGTGAGGATACATACGGCAGCAACATCGGACCTGCCTGCGCACTCGATGCAATAATCAAGGGTTGAAGCGCCAGAGATGAGTTGTTCTGTTTCTCGTTCTGTAACTGTTCAACCCAGGTGCGAGCGGAGTCGGCATTGTCGGTCAGTACAATCACGGCAGAATACCCCGAGAACTGATTGACCGTTGCCGAGGGCATCGCGGCCTTCGGCGATTGAATGAATGCAAGTACGCCTGATTCGGCGCCCGCCAAATAACCCAGATTAAAATAATTCTGTCCGGCGCTGTAGCCAGGTTCGCCGGAGCCCGATGGCTTATCGAGTCCAGTATTCAATATGAGCCTTTCGACAAGCGCTGGACCATTCGGCGATGTAGACATGAACGAAAGCTTCGGATGCCGCACCATGGCAAGCTGATCCAGCAATGGGCCCCCGACCGCTTCCATTTCGCCGGCCAAAGCCGGTTCATAATCCATGACCACCAATACGTTCGCTCCATCTGGAAGTCCCTGAATCGCATTGCCCACATCCCTGGACTCGACTGGCAGCAATGCAGACGGAGCAAACAGTTGTGAGCGCAAACCGATCACGCCACTCAAGACAACGATGAACAATGCAGTCAACACCCAACGCAATACGCGCTGATTCGCAAGCGCGGGAGAAGTAACAAGTGGACGTGGGGCCGTTTCACCTGCAAGAAGTTGTTCGAGAATTGCAGCACTTGCCTGTTGTTCGTCGCTTGCCTGCAATTTCAACGAAAGCGGTTTGGGGCGACGCGCTGACCCCAAAGGAACCATTGGGAGTACACCCCGGAATCCTGCCAGTGGGCCTTCGCGCTCAGTTGGCTGGCTTTCAATACTGGGAACCGCTTCTGAAAGGGCCGCATCTACAGGTCGCATGGCCTGTACCCAGGAGGGCAAGTCTACCGGAGCTAGCGCCTCTCCACCTTCAGCGTGGATACCAATATCCTGTGCGGTGGGCTGTTCCTTTGCAGGTTCCGCTTGTGAAAGCCAGTCCGGCATTTCCATGGAAAAGAGCGAGTTGATATCATCCTGTGATGGTGTGGATGATTCACTTGAAGGGACGAAAGGACTCGAATCAGCGAACGCAGGTTCCGGCTGGGAAGGAGGCGTCTGACTTTCCTGTGTGAAATTCTTCCATGAGAAGGGCTCCTCAGGTTTGGAGGGGATTTTATAGTCCTCACGGAATTGATCAAGCGCTCCCGCACCCATGGGCATGGAGGGGCCTTCTGTGGCGTTCTTCAGCCAGTCAGGCATGGGCGCTTCCGAACTGTCATCCAATGGTGCAGTTTTACGCGGTACGAAGGGGGAAACGTGTGTGACATCTTCTTCACTCGTCTCACCGCTTGGCGTTTCCGAAAATGGAGCTGCAGAAAAAATGTCTGGCTCACCCTGCAGGTTGTTGAGCCAACTTAGATCATTCTGAAGTGCGGAAGGTTGTTTCTCAGATGTTGCGCCTAATGTATTGAGCCAGCTTAAATCCTCTTGCTGGGATGAAGTAGAAGGAGGCTGAGATGACTGCGAAGTCTCGCCAAAAGCACTCAACCAACCTAAATCATCCTGCGATGCGGAGGGTTGAGCAGGGGTTGGTTCGGCAGGGGTTGCCCCCAACGTATTAAGCCAGCTCAGATCTTCTTGCGAACTTGCAGCAGGCTGTGAGGGTTGTGAAGTTTCACCCAACGTATTTAACCAACGTAGATCCTCCTGCGCAGCGGGTTGAGCAGGAGCAGATTCTTCAGCAGGAGAAGTCCCACTGAGATCCTTGAGCCAACTTGTGTCATCCTGAGAAGCTGGCTGCGCAGAAGCAGGTTCAGAAGGGACAGATGTTTCACTATTGAAGGCATCCAGCCAGCGTAGATCCTCCTGTGGTGTAGATGGCTGAGCAGGAGTCGGCTCAGATACATCCCCCAGATTATTTAACCAACCCAGATCAGCCTGCGTAGTTGATGATGGCGCGGGAACAGGCGGTTCTGCCGGCGTTGAACCCAATGGGTTCAACCAACTCAGATCATCCCCTGACGACTCTGGTGTGGCCGGCAAAGGCGTACCGCCCAAACTATCAAGCCAACTCAGATCTTCGTTTGATTGGGACGTAGATACAGACTGCGTGGATTCCTCGGGGGAGGAAATCGCTCCCAGGTTATTGAGCCAGCTCAAATCTTCATCACCAGTGCTTTGGGCAGGTGCGCTAAATTCACTCGCCCTGTCGGAGGGCTTTGGCGCTTTGAGTTCATCGGTCTGCTTTGCTGTCGCTTCCAAATTATGAAGCCAGCTAAGATCCTCTTCCTCTTTTGGCGCGGGGGATTCCTTCGAAGGAAGCGAAAACGCATCAGAGACTTCCCAATCGGAGTGAGAGGTACTTTGATCAGGTTGTAAGGACTCTACAGGTTGTTCGGATGCCTGAACAAACCATTCAGATAATTCGTCACGTTCTGGAGATTTCTGCGGAGCTTGTACGGGTCCAGACTCGGGCTCGGGTTGGCTCTTATTGAACTGGGCAAAAAAGTCAGTTGCAGGTTCTGGGGTTACCGGGGCAGCCGGAGTACTCTTGGCAGCAGGACTGATACTCGACAACCAATCGGGGACGGACTCATCATCAGAGGATTCGGACTGAAAGGCAAGCCCGGCTAAAAGGTCAAGCGGTTCATCCTTCTGGACTTTTGGCTGGGTTGCAGCATGAGCAGCTTCCTCCTCTGCTATATCCCTGGCTTGTTGACGTGCAGTCTTCAACCAATCCGGCAGGACATTTTCAAGTTCGCCGGTATTCTTTTTCGTCGGTTTTTCCCCAATATGCAGCATGGACTCAGACTTGAGCGGGCTCTGACAAAACTGACAGACATCCAAAAAGTCGGGGTTATCTTTTCCGCAGTGCGGACAACGAATATCAGCCATTAGTTCCCCCCATATGGACGATCAACACCGAAGATCACGCGCAAGCCGGTTAACAGCGTCCCCAAAGCAATGCCGATCAAAAGCCCGCGCGCGCCCCCACTGGAGAACAGCCCAATACCCTGGCGGAGAAAGTCGCCCCACCCAGAGTCGAATGACATCAAGGCAACAGCAGTTAAAGAAAGAAGTGCAGAGACCAAAAAGACAATGGACATGACATCCACGCGGCGGCGAAGGAGACGCATGCTGGCATAGATCAAGGTCACCGCAAGGATGGCCATGAGAGATGCCTCAACTGGCACGATGATCGCATCCACAAGTGCATGCATAAGGATGTGATTGGGAGTGTAGATAACCGCAAAGAAAAAAGTAAAGACCAAGGATCCCACCAACACCCAACTATACACTGCACCTTTTTGCCGTGTGCGGATCTTCTCCATTTGTACCGAAACAAGATTGACGATCCCAACAAGCGCTGCTGTAGCAGCAATGACCAATGCCCAATTCGTCAACTGCAAACGCAGACCGAGCAATGGTTCAACTGGATAAAAATATCCGAGCAGGACGATCAAGCCTGAGGCAATGGCAAGAACAGTGGCAAGGACGCGCATCAGATCACTCCTGCAAATTTCAAGAGAGAACCAAGAAGGAGTCCAAGAATGACCAGCCAGCGGAGAATATCCTGCACGTTCAAACTGGCTTCATGAACGGGGCCGGCCCCTACATAAGCACCGGCAGCAAACAACTCTTCCCCAATTAACGGTTCCTGCGATGATGCATAAAAAACAGATTGAGCAGAGAGATTATCACTCGCCGCAATCAACATGGAACTTTCGCGCTCAGCGGCTTCTGTGAGCAAACCGGACTCAACACCGAAGTCACCGATGAACACATTAGCAGAGACCTTCTCGTCGTGTGCGGTGGGAATCGTCCCGGCGGCAAAGGAAAACGGTGTGAGCCCTGTCAGGCGTCCCGTGGTAAAGCGATACTGCTCCTCCGCCCCTGCAGCTCGATACCCTGATTGCAGCGTATCCTGAGAAAGGATAGCCAGCGACGCATCCCCCGAGGTAACAACTGGCGGGTTATCGCTGACAGAGGTGCGCTCCGAGAGGCGACGCAACATGGCAAGTCCCGCAAGTGCAGATGCACCGCGCGAGGCGAGCAGGCCCCCGCGCCCAAGAGAAACATGCAGGCGGGTGCCATTTTCCACGGCGAGTCCCACGGCACGGTTCAGGTTTTCATAGGCTTCAATGCGGCGCAATGCAGCCGGTGACCTGCGCCGCAGCAGGATGAACGCGAGCAGCAGAATGGCGGCAAGAACTAACAACCCGAGTGCAATCATGACGATTCCTCTCCGCGTAAATAGCGGGCAAAGGCTTGTGTCTCTTCATCTTCTTCGAGCATGGATGCAAGCGACCTTAATTGTTTCCCACCAATGAAAGGCTGAGTCAAATAAACTGCCTGTGCGCCAAGAACTGTCAATGGACCTGCCGCTTCAAGAAACCAGGCGGCCAAACCATCCAATTTGAGGCGACGCAATGATTCAGCCCACTTTGACCATTCAGATCGCGATTGCATGGACAAAGTATAGCATATTTTGCAAGTGCCCTTGCTCCCTCAAAAGTCGTATCAATTTCAGTGTCATTGCTGAATATTCATAGGCCATCGGGATGTTTCCACCTTCTTTCATCATAGTATAATGACAACAGAATATTTCCACGGAGGACGAATGACAGAGAAAAAAATCCGTGTACTCGTTGCAAAGCCAGGGCTCGATGGGCATGATCGCGGCGCTAAAGTGGTCGCTCGGGCCTTGCGTGATGCAGGCATGGAAGTAATTTACACAGGCTTGCGGCAGACTCCCGAAATGATCGCCGAAGCCGCATTACAAGAGGATGTGGATGTAGTGGGACTCTCCATTCTCTCCGGCGCGCACATGGCGCTTGCACCCCGTATTTTGGAACTACTCAAGGCAAACGGGCAGGAAAATGTCCGTGTGTTCATTGGAGGCATCATACCCGATGAAGATATGCCGCGCCTGAAAGAGATGGGCATCACCGGTATTTACGGGCCCGGCGCATCCACAGAGGATATCATCAAAGATGTCCGCGAAGCAATAAAGTAAAGGTAAATTACGTGGCGCTATAGCGCCACGTAATTTCATGATTGGATACAAATGTCACTGACCGAATCTGTTCTGGAAGGAAACCGTCTCTCACTGGCGAGGCTATTGTCTCAGGTGGAAAACGATCTGCCAGAGGGACGCACTGCACTCACAGAACTTTTCGCACATACTGGGCGTTCCCACCTGATCGGGGTGACTGGCGCACCCGGCACGGGCAAATCATCGCTGGTCAATCAGCTTGCGCTGTATTATCGCAGGAACGAGAATAAACGGATCGCCATCATTGCCGTGGACCCATCGAGTCCATTCACAGGTGGGGCCGTGCTGGGTGACCGTGTTCGCATGCGGGATCTTTCCGGCGACAGTGGGATTTTCATCCGTTCGATGGCCTCTCGCGGTTCGGTGGGCGGCATTGCACAGACCACTGCTTCGTTAACGCAGGTCTTTGACGCCGCCGGTTTTGATATCATAATCATCGAGACGGTCGGCGCAGGGCAAAGCGAAGTGGACGTGGCGCGCCTTGCCCACACAACGCTCGTTGTCGAAGCACCTGGCCTTGGCGACGATATCCAGGCGATCAAAGCGGGAATCCTGGAGATCGCGGACATCCTCGTGGTCAACAAAGCCGATCGCCCAGGCGTGGAAAATACCGAACGTGCGCTTCGTTCCACGCTCGAGCTTGCTCATCCCGCCCGACGCGTATTCCGCCATCACGGCCGCGCCATGCAAGTAGATGATGCTCCCTCTGTAAAAGAGGAAAGTAACAACATCTGGATTCCCCCCATCCACAAAACGATCTCCACCGAAGGTAAAGGCATCGCTGAACTGACCGAATCCATCGCAAAACATAAGGCACACCTCCATCAAAGTGGAGACTGGGCCGCTCGAGACCGCGCCCGGCTTGGTTCCGAAATGGAAGCGTTGTTGCGCGAGTCGCTGGTGAGTCGATTCATGGAATCGGTCCAACAGCAAAAATATCAAGAGATGGTTGAGAGAGTTCTGCAACGAAAGACGTCTCCCTATGAAGCAGTGAACTCGCTTCTGAACGGAAAGACTCACTCATAGAGAGCAAGGAGCATTGATGCCACAACATTCGCATTCTCACGGCGAAATCAAAATGTATGGGGATATAAAATTGTATGGTGGGTCGGGCTCACCAGACCTCGCCCAAAAGATCGCCGACTATCTGGGGCAGCGCCTGAGTCCACGAGAGATCATTCAATTCCCCAATGAAAATATCTTTGTAAAATTGAATAGCAGCGCGCGCGGGCAGGATGTGTTCATCATTCAAACCACTTCGTCACCTGTT
>CAZKSG010000007.1:12047-55983 GCA_964555335.1 uncultured Anaerolinea sp. | reverse complement strand
ATTTCCATCCATCGTCACCAAGCAGGTGCTCCCGCTACCTGCACAACCCACCCAACTTGAGAAGGTCCAGCCGGAGTCTGCTACAGCGATCAGGCTAACCGCATCCCCATAATGATACGGACCCGCGTTGTCGCGCGTCACACTACCATTCCCCACGATGTTCACTGTCAGGCTGTACTCAAGTTGTGTAAAGGTCACCGTGACAGTTGTATTACCATCGATGGTGACTTTCCCGCCAACCACGTTTGCAGACCAATGGTCAAAGACCCAGCCAGCATCGGGTGTGGCGGTCAGGGTAACTTCTGTACCATTAAGATAGGTGGCTTGATCCGGCATTTTCGTCACTGTACCGTTGCCAATAATGTTGATCGTGAGTGTGTACGTTGGTTCGGTGACGACCCAGTCGAAGGTCTTGCTATCTGCGCCGCTGTGACCATCATCCACACTTGCTATGACAGGATAGGTCGCTGCATTCGCCGTGATCGTACCGCTAATGATGCCGCTGGCCGGGTCGATATTCAAGCCGTCAGGCAAACCGCTAGCGGAGTAGGTCAAGGTGTCGCCAAGATCCACATCACTGGCAGAGAGCTGCAAGCTTACGACAGCACCCTTGACATCGTTCTGATCTGCAGGCTGAACAAGGACCGGGGCATCGTTGACATTGACCACGGTAATCGTGAAGGACTGCGGCACGATCTCCACGCCATCGGTCACCTGCAAGACTACCGGGTGATCACCGACTTCACTATTGGTTGGCGTACCACTCAAAGTGGCAGAGCCATGTCCGTTATCGGTGAAGGTCAGCCAGGCAGGCAGCGTCGGCGCCGTAATCGTGAGGGTATCACCCTGATCCACGTCTGCGGCTACGATATTGTATGTATAAGGTTCATCTTCATTTACAGATGTAACAGGTGTACTGGTAAAGGTCGGCCCATCGTTGGTGTTACCCACATCGATCGTGAAGATTTGATCTACACTGACTGTCCCGTCACTGACCTTGAGAGTTACATCATTGATGCCTACATTGCTGTTGCCGGGCGTACCCGTGAGGGCTGCAGTGCCATTCCCATTATCTGTGAGGGTCAGCCAGGCGGGCAGCGTTGGAGCAGTGATAACCAGCACAGCATCCGCATCCGGGTCTGTGGCTATGATGTTGTAGGTGTATATCGCGCCCTGCATGCCGCTGGTAACAGGCGTGCTGGTAAAGGACGGGGCGTCGTTGGTGTTCACCACTGCGATACTGAAGGGCTGGTCTGCTGACAGAGTGCCATCACTGACATGCAGCACCATTTCATGATCGCCCACTTCTGCATTGGTCGGTGTGCCACTTAAGGTGGCAGAGCCGTTGCCATTGTCTGTGAAGGTCAACCAGACCGGTTTCGTTGGAGCGGTGATCGTGAGCGTATCGCCGATGTTCGGATCAGAGGCGACGATGTTGTATGTGTACAGCGCATCTTCATCGACAGTCGTCACCGGTGTGCTCGTGAAGGACGGAGCCACTTCGACAGGCGTGTAGTTGGCTGTAATAATCGTGTTGCCATGGATGGTGACTGTGTCTGGATTGCTGGTGCTATTAAGGTCCCCACTCCAGTTCGCAAATGCCCAGCCCAGATCTGCAGTGGCGGTCAGTTGCACCACATCACCTTCGTGATACGTGACCTTATCCGGAGTCTTTGCTACTGTGCCATGATCGGTGACGATCGTTAGAGTGTATTCCGCTGGCACGAAGGTGGCTGTGACTGTTGTATCCCCATGGATCGTTACCTTGCCATCCACCACGTTTTCAGACCAACCGCCAAAGCTCCAGCCTGGATTAGGTATAGCACTTAGCGTGACCTGATCTCCGTAATGATAGACAGGAGTATCCGGGTCTTTCGTTACCGTGCCGTTGCCGGCCTTCTCGATCGTCAGGGTATATTCGTTCTGCGTGAAGATGGCTGTGACCGTTGTATTACCGTGAATTGTCACTTTTCCATCCACTACGTTTTCAGACCAGCTACCAAAGCTCCAACCCAGATCAGCTGCGGCGGTGAGTGTAACCACATCGCCTTCATGATAGGTTGAGTGGTCCGGCGCTTTTGTGACCGTGCCATTGCCAGTGATGAGAACGTCGAGTGTGTACTCTTGCGGTGGTGCAGTAATAGTGAAGTCGGCTGTGTTGTAGGTAATGTTGTAGTTGGGGAGTACTTCGACCGGGCTGAGTGCGGCACTGATCGTATACGGACTGCCCTCAACGGTCTCGCCTGCCGTGCGGCTGTAGGTCGCCGTTACGTTGTCTGCGGTCAGGAAACCGGTGAGCGTTCCAGTCAGTTCTGGATCTGGCTGCCCTACCTGCTTGCTGGCAGCGTTTGGCGTGACTGAGGCGTCCTTCTTGTTGATCGTGAAGTTTGCAGTGTCGTAGGTAACGGTGTAGTTGTCAAGCACACCAGATGGGCTGAGCGTGGCACTGATCGCATACAAACCAGCGGTCTCGCCTGCCACACGGCTATAGGTCGCCGTGACATTATCCGCAGGCAGGAAGCCGGTCAGAGTTCCAGTGAAGGAAGCCGGATCCACATCGCCATAGGTCTTGCTGGCAGCATTCGGCGTGACCGAAGCATCTTTCTTGTTGATCGTGAAGCTGACGGGGTTATAGGTGATATTGTAGTTGGCAAGCACTCCAACCGGGCTCAGCGTGGCGCTGATCGCATACGAACCAGCGGTCTCACCTGCCGCACGACTGTAGGTCGCTGTGACGTTATCTCCCGTCAGGAAGCCGGTGAGTGTACCGGTCAACGTCGGGTCCGCGCCGCCATAGGTCTTGCTGAGGGCGTCCGGTGTGACCGAGGCATCCTTCTTGTTGATCGTGAAGGTTGCTGTGTTGTAGGTAATGGTGTAGTTCGCCAGTGCCGCGGTCTGGGTCAATGCAGCGCTGATGGTGTAAGGACTACCCGCGACAGTTTCGCCCGCCGTGCGGCTGTAAGTCGCCGTGATGTTATCCGCGGGCAGGAAGCCAGTCAAAGTACCGGTTAGAGCCGGGTCAGCGTCGCCATAGGTCTTGCTGAGGGCGTTCGGCGCCACCGAAGCCGCTTTCTTTGTAATGGTAAAGTTCGCCGTGTTGTAGGTAATAGTGTAGTTATTGAGGACACCGGCCGGGCTGAGCGCCGCACTGATGATATAGGGGCTGCCCGTCACGGTCTCGCCGGAGGTACGGCTGTAGGTCGCCGTCACATTGTCACCCGCCACAAAGCCGGTGAGTGTACCGGTTAGGGTTGGGTCAGTGCTGCCGTAGACTTTTGTGCCGGCGTTCGGGGTTACCGAAGCAGCCTTCTTATTGACGGTAACCGTCTGTGTGCCACTGCTGGTGAGGTAGTTCGCATCGCCAGAGTAGTAGGCTGTGATGAGGTGCGAGCCGCTGCCGACCGCGGTCGGGTTGTAGGTGACCGTGCAGGAGGCTGAACCACCAGTGCCGGAGAGTGTGCACGGGCTGGTGGTGAAGCTGCCTGCCCCGCTTGTGGTCCAGACTACCGTGCCGGTCACATTGTTAGTACCGCTGGAGCGGGTTACCGTCACAACACAACTAATTGTGCTGCCGTAGGTAAGGGTGGGGTTGCCCGCACCGCAGTTGATGCTAGTGGTTGTGGTTGTGGCGTTCACACCATAGGTGAGACGGATTTGGCCGTTGGCGCCGCTTCCGCCGTTGCGCGTGCTAAAGCTAGTTCTATAAGCACCGCCGCCGCCACCGCCTGGTATTGAACCAGCACTGCCGTCGCCTTGTGAACCTGTACGCCCGTTACCACCGTTGCCGCCACCAGTAGGTGCGGTCGCGCCTGTAGATGAAGTGGCGTTAGTACCATTGGCGCCCGTTCCAGCCGATGAACCACCACCACCACCGGTACTGGTCGTTGTGTAACCCGAGCCGCCGTTATATTTGGTAGTTCCATAGCCAGCGCTTGCTTGGCCGCCAGTACCGCCAGTTGTTGTGTTATCAGGTACGGAGCTGCCGCCCTTGGCCATCACAGTTGTGTTGTTGACGAAGTACGTATCGCCGCCCGGCGATGTTGTAGTTGCGCCGGCCCCAATCGTATAAGAGATGACCTGTCCAGGGGTTACTGTGATGGTGGACATCGAATAGGCACCGCCACCACCACCACCACCACCGCCATTGGTCGTTCGGCTTCCGCCTCGTCCGCCGCCGCCCCAAACTTCAACAGTGACCGAGGTGACACCCGCCGGAACCGTCCAAGAGGTGCCGGTGGTAAGGGTTTGCTGGGTCCCAGCCGTAGTTGTGAACTGCACATCCGCGCCGTAGGAGGTTGCAACCGAGTTGGTTGCGTAGGCACGCACGTGATAAAGCGTGCCTGGCGCCAGGCCGGTGATACTGCTGGTGAACGGTCCAGTCGCGCTGACCGGGCCATCCGTGGTGCAGCTATTTGCTGTTGTCGGGTTGGCAGTCGTGGCCCAACAAACGCCATGCTGGGTCGGGTTCGGGCCGCCAAGACTGGTGATATTGCCATTACCGGTGGCCGAAGTCTGCCGGATGCTGGTCACTGCCTGTGTTGTGACAGTCGGAGCTGAACCGGTAGTGGTAAAGGTAACATCGTCACCGTAGGAAGTCCCAACAGCGTTTGTGGCGTAGGCACGCACGTGATAGAGCGTGCCTGGCGTCAGACCAGTAATATTGCTTGTGAAGGGACCCGTCGCGCTAACCGAACCATCGGTGGTCTTGCTGTCGTAGATGGTCGGGTTGGCCGAGGTGCTCCAGACCACACCGTGCTGCGTTGGATTCGGTACACCCAAAGCCGTGACAGTGCCGTTACCCGTGGCTGTTGTTCCCGTAATGTTGGTGACTGCCTGGGTTGTGACGGTCGGCGTGAACAACGTCGTGAAGGTGACCTCGTCGCCGTAGGCCGTGCCAGCCGCATTCGTGGCATAGGCGCGCACGTGATAGAGCGTGCTCGGGGTAAGTCCGGTCATTGCGCTGGTGAAGGCACCAGTTGAACTGACGGGGCCGTCCGTTGTCTTGTTGTCTGCAATTGTCGGGCTGCCGGTTGTATTCCAGACCAAGCCGTGCTGGGTTGGGTTCGGAATGCCAAGACTCGTGATCTCCCCACTGCCCGTTGCCGTCGTCCCAGTGATATCAATGACTGCCTGGGTCGTGACGGTCGGTGCGACCGGTGATGTTGTGAATGTAACATCTTCGCCGTAGGAGGTGCCTGCCATATTGGTTGCGTAGGCACGAACGTGATAGAGCGTGTACGGCGCCAAGCCAGTGATGGTGCTCGTGAAGGCACCCGTCGCGCTAACGGGTCCATCGGTGGTCTTGTTATCGGCGAGTGTCGGGTTGAGTGAAGTGCTCCAGACCACGCCATGCTGTGTTGGATTGGGCACACCAAGATCGGTGATGTTACCGTTGCCAGTGGCCGTTGTGGTCGTGATGTTTGTGACTGCCTGGGTTGTGACCGTTGGGGCCAGCGGCAGCGTGGTGAAAGTTACATCTGCGCCGTAGACTGTGCCTGCCAGGTTGGTGGCATACGCCCGGACATGATAGAGCGTATCTGGGGTAAGCCCTGTGATATCGCTCGTGAAGGGTCCCGCCGCGCTGACCGGTCCATCGGTAGTCTTGTTATCCGCGATCGTGGGATCGGCGGAAGTGCTCCAGACCACACCATGCTGCGTTGGATTCGGGATGCCCAGGGTTGTGATAGTTCCATTTCCTATGGCTGTTGTGGTAGTGATGCCAGTGACTGACTGGGTCGTGATCGTCAGAGCAACTGGCAGGGTGGTGAAGGTAACATCATCACCATAGGAAGTGCCTGCTGCATTGGTTGCATAGGCGCGCACGTGATACTGTGTATACGGTGCCAGTCCTGTGATGCTGCTCGTGAAGGCACCGGTCGCGTTGACAGCGCCGTCTGTCGTTTTACTATCTGCGAGAGTCGGGTTGGGCGACGTGCTCCACACCACACCATGCTGAGTGGGATTCGGTATACCCAGGTCCGTGATATTGCCATTGCCGGTGGCTGCAGTGGTTGTGATATCAGTGACAGCCTCGGTCGTAACCGTTGGTACAAGCAGGGTTGTGAACGTGACATCCTGACCATAGACCGTGCCCTGGCTATTCGTGGCATACGCACGAACATGGTACAGGGTACCGGGTGTCAGGCCGGTGATGCTGCTTGTGAAGACGCCAGTGCCGGCAGGAACTCCCTGTTCCGTCTTGGTAGAAAGTGCAACGGTAGGATCAACTGCTGTGTCCCATACCACGCCGTATTGGGTTGCCAAAGGTGCGCCCAGATCGGTGATGTTTCCGTTGCCAGTGGCAGTGGTAGTCGTGATATCAGTGATCGCCTGGGTTGTCACAGCCGGCAGAGTCAATTCCCTGAACGTGGCAGTGATGTTCTTGCTAGCATTCATCACCAGGTCGTAAGGATTGGTTGTGCTATCCAGATCTCCGCTCCAGCCGGTGAAGTCCCAACTCGGGTCGGCTGTGGCGGTCAGTAGGACATGATCTCCATAATGGTAAACCGCCTGATCGGGGTCTATTGTAATCGTGCCATTGCCAATCTTCGCGATCGTGAGGGTATATTCATCCTGCGTAAAGGTGGCAGTGACAGTGGTATTCGCATGGATCGTTACTATTCCAGCAACCACATTGTCAGACCAGCTTCCAAAGCTCCAGCCTGCATCTGGTGTGGCGGTCAGAGTGACCACATCACCATAGTGATAAGTAGCGTGGTCGGGATCTATTGTAATTGTTCCATTCCCGATCTTCGTGATCGTGAGGGTATATTCATCCTGCGTAAAGGTCGCTGTCACCGTTGTGTTGCCGTGGATCGTTACTTCTCCAGCAATCACGTTGGCAGACCAACTTCCAAGACTCCAGCCGGCATCCGGCGTGGCGGTTAATGTGACCACATCGCCGTAATGGTAGGTGGATTGATCGGGCGCTTTCGCGACTGTGCCATTGCCGATCTTGTCGATTGTCAGGGTGTATTCATCCTGTGTGAAGGTGACATCCACTGTGGTATTGCCAGAGATCGTCACTTGTCCAACCAACACATTTTCAGACCAGCTTCCAAAGCTCCAACCCGCATCGGGTGTGGCTGTCAAAGTGACAACGTCACCATAATGGTAGGTGGCTTGGTCGGGTGTTTTTGCGACCGTGCCATTGCCGGTCTTGTCAATCGTCAGGGTGTATTCATCCTGAGTAAAGGTCGCCATAACAGTAGTATTCGCATGGATCGTTACCTGTCCAGCAGCCACATTGGCAGACCAGCTTCCAAAGCTCCAGCCTGCATCCGGTGTGGCGGTCAGCGCAACCACATCACCGTAGTGGTAAGTGGCTTGATCAGGATTCTTCGTTACCGTGCCGTTGCCAACTACGTTGACAGTGAGAGTGTATTCATCCTGCGTGAATGCCGCGGTAACGGTGGTGTTCGCATTGACCGTTACCTGTCCAGCGACCACGTTTTCAGACCAGCTTCCAAAGCTCCAGCCTGGGTCAGGGTTGGGGGTCAGGGTGACCACATCACCGTAGTGATAGGTGGCTTGATCGGGCGTCTTCGTGACCGTGCCATTGCCAGTGATATTGATCGTCAGGGTGTATTCATCCTGCGTGAACGTGGCAGTGACCGTGGTATTGCCGTGGATCGTGACCTGTCCAGCAACCACATTCTCGGACCAGTTGCCAAAGCTCCAGCCCACGTCCGGTGTGGCGGTCAGGGTGACCACATCGCCATAGTGGTAGGTGGCTTGTTCAGGCGCTATCGTGACCGTACCATTTCCAATTTTGCTAATGGTCAGCGTGTATTCGTCCTGCGTGAAGGTGACAGAAACGATCGTGTTGCCCTGGATGGTTACCTTCCCACCAATCACATTTTCAGACCATCTATCAAGGCTCCAACCTACATCGGGCGTAGCAGTCAGGGTGACTTCATCGCCATAATGGTAGGTGGCTTGAGCAGGTTCTGCCGTGACCGTACCATTTCCAAACTTGTTGATCGTGAGTGTGTATTCATCCTGTGTGAAGGTTGCAGCGACCGTTGTGTTGGCATGGATCGTAACCTGTCCACCGACCACATTCTCAGACCAGCCAGCAAATGTCCAGCCGGGGTCGGCGGTGGGAGTCAGTGTGACCACATCGCCATAGTGATAGGTAGCCTGATCAGGTGATTTCGCGACTGAACCATTGCCAGTGATATTGATCGTCAGGGTGTATTCATCCTGCGTGAAGGTGGCCGTAACAGTGGTATTGGCATGCATGGTCACTGTTCCACCGATTGCATTGGCAGACCAGTTTCCAAAACTCCAACCAGGATCCGGCGTAGCGGTTAGTGTGACCACATCGCCATAATGGTAGGTGGCCTGATCGGGTGATCTCACTACCGTGCCGTTGCCAATCTTATCGATCGTCAGGGTGTATTCATCCTGCGTGAAGGTGGCAGTGACCGTGGTATTGGTATTAATCGTAACCTTTCCATCCACCACGTTGGCTGACCAGCTTCCAAAGCTCCAGCCAGCATCCGGTGTGGCAGTCAGCGTGACCACATCGCCATAGTGATAGGTCGTCTTAATTGGATCTTTCGTGACCGTGCCATTACCGACCTTATTGATCGTGAGGGTGTATTCATCCTGCATGAACAAGGCTGTCACGGTTGTATTGCCGTGGATCGTTACCTGCCCGCCGACCACATTGGCAGACCAGTTGAAGAAGGTCCAGCCCGGGTCAGCTGTGGCAGTCAGGGTGACCACATCGCCATAATGGTAGGTGGCCTGATCGGGTGATTTCGTGACCGTGCCATTTCCAATTTTGCTAATGGTCAGGGTGTATTCATCCAGCGGCGCAGTGATGGTGAAAGCAGCAGTGTTGTAGGTAATGTTGTAGTTGCCTAGCACATCAGCCGGGCTGAGTGCCGCACTGATCGTGTACGGACTGCCTTCCACGGTCTCACCTGGGGTGCGACTATAGGTGGCCGTCACGTTATCTGCAGGTAGGAAACCCGCGAGCGTACCGGTCAGGGTTGGATCGGGCTGTCCTAACGGCTTGCTGGCAGCATTCGGCGTAACCGAAGCGTCCTTCTTGTTGATGGTGAAGTCCGCCGTGTTGTAGGTGATGTTGTAGTTGGCAGATAAACCGGCCGGGCTGAGCGTGGCACTGATCGTGTACGGACCGCCTGCAACGGTCTCGCCCGCGACGCGGCTGTAGGTAGCCGTCACACCATCGCCAGATACGAAGCCGGTCAGGGTGCCGGTCAGGGTGGGATCGGTATCGCCGTAGGTCTTGCTGATGGCAGTCGGTGCCACCGAAGCATCTCTCTTATGGACGCTGAAGTCCGCGGTGTTGTAGGTGATCTCGTAGTTTGGCAGCACGCCAGCGGGACTGAGAGTCGCGCTGATCGTGTAGGGTCCGCCTGCAACGGTCTCGCCCGCGACGCGGGTGTATGCCGCTGTTACATCATCGCCTGAAACGAAGCCAACCAGGGTACCGGTTAGGGTCGGGTCTGTATCGCCATAGGTCTTGCTGGCAGCATTCGGAGTGACCGAAGCAGCCTTCTTGCCGATGGTGAAGCTGGCAGGGGTATTGGTGATGTTGTAATTGGCCAGCACACCGGCGGGGCTGAGCACGGCGCTGATCGTGTAGGGTCCGCCCGCAACGGTCTCGCCGGCGACGCGACTGTAGACTGCTGTCACGTTATCGGCAGGCAGGAAGCCGGTCAGGGTGCCGGTCAGGGTCGGATCCGCAGCACCGTAGATCTTGCTGGCGGAATTCACTATGACAGAAGCATCCTTTTTGTTGATGGTAAAGACAGCGGTATTGGTGGTGATATTGTAGTTAGCCAGCACACCAGTTGGGCTAAGCGTTGCACTGATCGCATACGGTCCGCCCGCAACGGTCTCGCCGGCAACGCGACTGTAGGTTGCCGTCACGCCATCGGCAGGCAGGAAGCCTGCGAGGGTGCCGGTCAGGGTCGGATCTGCATCGCCATACGTCTTGCTGGCGGCATTCAGCGTCACCGAAGCGTCCTTCTTGTTAATGGTGAAGTCTGCTGGGTTCGTGGTGATATCGTAGTTGCCAAGTACACCAGCCGGGCTGAGGGTAGCGTTAATCGCGTACGAACCTACGGTCTCGCCCGCGAGGCGGCTATAAACTGCCGTCACGGCATCCGCAGGTACGAAGCCAACCAACGAACCGGTCAGGGTCGGGTCGGTCTCGCCATAGATCTTGCTGGCAGCATTCAATGTGACAGAAGCCGCCTTCTTATGGATGGTGAAGTCCGCGGTGTTGTAGGTGATATTGTAGTTGGGTAGTACACCGGCCGGGCTGAGTGCCGCGCTGATCGTATATGGACCACCCGCAACGGTCTCACCTGAGAAGCGGCTATAGGTTGCCGTTACATCATCCGCAGGCAGGAAACCAGTGAGTGTTCCGGTCAGAGCCGGATCTGCATCGCCATACGTCTTGCTGGCGGCAGTCGCAGTGACCGAAGCGTCCTTCTTGTTGATCGTGAAGTTCGCCGTGGTGTACGTGATATCGTAGTTGCCGAGCACGCCGGCCGGGCTGAGCACGGCGCTGATCGTGTAGGGTCCACCAGCCACAGTCTCGCCCGCGGTGCGGCTGTAAGACGCCGTCACGGTATCGGCTGGCAGGAATCCGGTAAGAGTGCCGGTCAGAGCCGGGTCTGCATCGCCATAGGTCTTACTGGCGGCAGTCGCAGTGACCGAAGCAGTCTTTTTGTTAATCGTGAATGATGCGGTGTTGTACGTGATATTGTAGTTGGCCAACACGCCAGATGGACTAAGCGTTGCACTGATCGTATATGGACTGCCGGCAACAGACTCACCTGCCGTGCGGCTGTAGGTGGCTGTCACGCCATCGGCCGGCAGGAAACCCGCGAGGGTGCCGGTTAGAGTCGGGTCAGCCTCGCCATACGTTTTGTTAGCGGCATTCGGGGTGACCGAAGCAGCCAGCTTATTGACGGTGAGGGTCTGGTTGCCGTTGCTGCCGTAGAAGCTCGCATCTCCGCCATAGGTAGCAGTGATCAGGTGCGAACCAGTGTCCACAGAGCTGGGTGTATAGGTTACAGAGCACGATGCAGTTCCGTTGGAGCCAGAGAGTGTACACGGGCTGGTAACAAAGCTGCCGCTGCCATTCGTGGTCCAACTCACAGTGCCGGTAGGAGTGAACGTGCCGGAACCGCGTACAACGGTCGCGACACAGGTGATGCTCGAACCGTAATTAACGATTGGGGTTCCAGAGCCACAGTTGACGCTCGTCGTGGAGCTGACAATCGAGACCGTGTAGGTCACCGCGATCTGCATGTAATCTACGTAGGCAATTCTGTTATTAGTGCTGTTCGCAGAAAGTGCCACGCCGAAGCCGCTGTTATTGATCTCATCGGCGGTCCACGTGGTGCCCCACAGATCATTGTTGGCGCCGTAGCTGGCTGCAGCCGGAGAACCTGTCGGCCATTCGGTGGAAGTGGCCGCTTTATTGCTGCCAACCAGCGCGCCGCTCTTCATTAGACTGACGATACTATCACGGACATCGTTGCCGCTCCCCGCGCCACTTTCGTAACGCCCGACGGTCACCTGGATGCCGTTGATCGTGGCATTACCAGGAAGGGCAAAGCCGTAGTTGGTGCCTTCCAGGTAATGAGAGGTTGTACCAAATAGTGTTATCTGTGCATAATTGGTATCGTCAGCGGTGATGTAGCCGGGGCTCGTCCATGTGGCCGTGCCGGTTCCGCTAACATCAGCTCCCGTTCCGGGATTTGTAACCGGAGTAGTGGTGGTCGAAGAGGAGGGCAGGGTGGTGAAGACGATATCCTCGCCATAGGCTGTGCCAACCGCATTGGTGGCATAGGCCCGGACGTGATAGGTCTGACCGAGACTGAGTCCGGTGATGTTGCTGGTGAAGGCACCGGTGACAGTTGCCGGACCCTGCTGGGTCTTGGTAGCTAGTGCCACGGTAGGATTGGTGTTGATATCCCAGACCACACCGTATTGGGTGGGATTGGGCACGCCCAGGCTGACGATCCAGCCATTGCCCATGGCGGTCGTCTGTGTAATATTCGTGACCGTTTGGGTGGTCACTGAGGGCAAAATCAGCGAAGTGAACGTGACATCACTGCCATAGGATGTGCCAGCCGCATTGGTGGCGTAGGCGCGCACGTGATAGGTCGTGCCCGGGGTCAACCCGGTCATGTTGCTGGTGAAGGGACCAGCGACGGTGATGGGTCCATCTGATGTATGGCTATCCGCGAGGGTCGGGTTGGGCGAAACGCTCCAGGCCACGCCGTGTTCGGTTGGGTTGGATGAACCCAGGACCGTGACTGTGCCGTTGCCGGTGGCGGCCGTCGTAGTAATGTTCGTAACGGCCTGAGTCGTGACGGTGGGGGCGAGCAGTGTGCTGAAGGTAACGTCTTCGCCATAAACCGTGCCAACAGAATTGGTGGCATAGGCACGGACGTGATACTGCGTGTTGGGAGTCAGTCCAGTGATGGTGCTGGTGAAGGCGCCCGTGGCGCTGACCGGACCATCCGAGGTGTGGCTATTCGCCGTAGTCGGATTCGAGGTGGTCGCCCAACACACGCCATGCTGGGTGGGGTTGGGAATGCCGAGGAAAGTGACGTTTCCATTCCCCACCGCGGTGGTGGTCAAAATGTTCGTGACAGCCTGGGTAGTAACGGTGGGCACGATCAGGGTCGTGAAGGTGACCTCGTTGCCATACACCGTGGCTGCATCATTTGTGGCATAAGCGCGAACGTAATAGAGCGTACCGGGTGTCAGACCGGTCATGGAGCTGGTAAATGCCCCAATGGCGCTGACGGGTCCATCCGTGGTCTTGCTATCTGCGATGGTCGGGGTACCCGTTGTATTCCAGACCACGCCATGCTGCGAGGGATTCGGCACGCCGAGGGCAGTGACGTTCCCATTGCCCGTAGCGGTTGTTGAAGTAATATTCGTGACTACCTGTGTAGTGACCGCCGGCGCGAGCAAGGTTGTAAAGGTGACATCCTCACCATAGACAGTGCCGACATCGTTGGTAGCATAGGCGCGCACGTGATAGAGCGTACCTTGAGTCAGATCGGTGATCGTACAACTGAAAGGACCTGGTTCGCTGACCGGTCCAAGCACGCATTTGTTGTCCAGGACCGTGGGATTCGGTGCTAGGCCCCAGACGACACCATGCTGTGTGGGATTGGGCAAACCGGTTGCAGCGATCGTTCCGTTTCCGGTGGCAGTGGTCAGGCCGATATTTGTAACTGCCTGGGTAGTGACGACAGGTAATGACGGACCTGCGGGCAAATATTCATAGGCGCCGCGGTCATCGTAGGTGCGCACGCCGGCGCCGGTGTTCGGGGTAGCAGGATCGTCGATACGGCTGTTGCCAGCCACATCGAATTCCTGTTCGCTGGGTGCGTCTGCATTGGCGCTGTCGATGGCCGGGGATCCGGCGCTGGTATAGTAATTACCGAAAATCCCAAGACCATTATAGGGCACCCCGGTCTGCCGTAGAACGGGCGCAACCGGATTCACAAAGAGCGGATTCCCCTCCAGCCCATGCACTTCCTGGCTGGGTACAGCGGTCTTGAATGCTGCGAGAGTGGTGTAGTTGGTATTACTCCAAATAATCTGGACCGTGGCGGCCGTGCGGTAGAAGAGATTGTAATCAGTGGTCGAACCGGTCACTGATTCCGAGTCGAAGCGCAGGTTGCCGCCCCAGGAACCGGACGGAGGCGTGGTCCCGTTTTGAGACATGATGTTATTGGCAACGATCGCACCGTACGATCCTTTTCCGGCGCCGCCTTCGAAGTTGATGCCTACCGTACCGTTGCCCTGAACCGTGTTGCCGACAATCGTATTGTAGGGCGACTGGTAATTATCGATGCCGTGGTCGCCGTTTTCGTAGCTGAGGTTTCCGACAACAAGGTTGTGATGAGAGCCGACAGCGCCTGTATCCCAATAATACAAATTGATCCCGGAGTCCTCGTTGCTGTAGACGAGGTTGTTGATGACGGTGTTGTAGCTGCTGCCGTCCAACTCGATCCCGGCTGCATCCGTCTCGACCAGCGAGAAGTTTTCAAAGGAGGTATTGTTGCTGATCAGGTTATGGTCGCCACCGACCACGCGGATACCAATACAAGTGTTGTAATCCGTGATGTTGTTGGAGATCGTGGAGTAGGTGGTATTCCGCAGATAAATGCCCTGCTCATACGGGTGGTTTTGCGAGGTCGCGCCCGCATAGCTTACATGGTTATTGATGATCGTGACGTGGTTCGAGGCATCCACATAGATGCCCTTATTGCTGGTGTTCGTGATGTTGAAACCGTCGATAACAATGTAGTTCCGCGCTCCCAACCCGAAGGCATAGTAGGAGGTGGTTGGGGTTCCCGGTTGTCCGGTCACTGTCACGCCTGGGTCTGCCACGTAGGTGATCGGATTCCCTTCGGTACCGCTGCGTTCAGGATAGATGGTCTCGGCATAGGTACCATGCAGGACGTGTACGATCTGACCGGGCTGTGCCAGGTAGGCGCCTCTTGAGATCGTACAGAACGGCTGCGCGAACGAGCCGACTTGACCGACATCCGTACAAGCCGGATTGGTCTTATCCACATACCAGACTCGCAATTGCGTCGTGGTGTAATCCTGGGAGCTCTGGTTTTCGATCAGATTGGTGTAGGTACGCGAAGCGGGCAGGAAGTCATAGCCTGTCTTGGAGGGCGTGACCGTCCCGGACCAGTTATAGGAGACATCCAAGCTATACATGCCGGCGTCATCCGCAGTGACTGTCTTGGGCGTGCCGTCGGTGTAACTGAGTGTCGCACCGGCAATCCCGGCATTCCCAGAGATGGTCACCATGACGCCATTGGTAGAATAGTTTTGCCCGGGCTGGTCGGCCTGCACATCGGTATAGCTCATGCTGGCAGGCGAGAAAGTAAAGCCAGCTTTGGAAGGTGTGACCGCTCCGGTCCAGCCAGTTGGAACCTGGAAGGAGTAATTCCCGGAACCATCGGCTGTCACCGTCTTGGGTGTGCCATCTGTGTAACTAAGAGTTGCACCCCCAACTCCTGCGTTACCAGAAATCACATACGCCGTCACATTGATGCTGACCGTGGCGGGCACGCTATACAGCGCGCTGTCATAAGCCTTGAACGTAAAGCTATCTGTCCCTGAGTATCCGGCGGCCGGCGTGTACTGCCGGTTGGCGCCGCTGCCGCTCAGGCTGCCATGGGCAGGGTTGTCCACAATCTCGAAGGTTAAGGGGCTTAGCTCCACATCGCTGCCGGTCAGGACAATGTTCGTGGAGGTATTCCACGGCATGCTGACCGATTGCGCATCGGCGACCGGCGCATCGTTGACGGCGTTGACCGTAAGAATGAAGGTATCGTCCACTGTCACATTGCCGTCATTCACCGAAACGGTGATGGTGGCGGTGCCGCTCTCGTTGGCGGCAGGTGTGATCGTGATGGTGCGGTCTGCACCAGCGCCACCCAAGGCAATGTTCCCGCTCGGCACGAGGGTCATATCCGAAGACAAGGCCGTGACAGTCAGGTATGCCGGGTTGAGCTCCACATCACCCACGGTGAAGGGGATGGCGCTCGTGGCCGTATCCTCAGTGGTGGTCTGATCGGCGATATTGCTGATCGTCGGAGGTGTATTTACTTTCGAAAAGGTATGACTCCAGAGAAGTTCAGGTGAAGTGAAGCCATTTTTGTAAAAGTTGACCGTGAACGAGAGCCCGTTGACGTTGACTGTCGCAAAGCCCTGGTCATCATCCGCCATCGTTGCAACAACGTCCACTCTCTCTGGGTAGACTATATCGTCATACGATGATGCCCCGGCCGGGGAGGTCACAAATTGCTCATAGCTGCGGGTCAAGCTGGACACGCGAGTGTTGTCCATATGTGTCCACGACAGGACATGCTCGTGCCCGTGGAAGGTGGCAGATACAATGGGATGCTCGTTGATCACCGCCATCAGCGCCGGAGGGGTAGCGGACGAATCACTCCTCCCCGAGACCGAACAATGGGTCTGTTCCACACAATACTCAGGCCCGTGGAAGTAAATAAAGGCATGGGTCAATCCCGCGTTTTCGGCATAGGTCAGGCGGGCATCCAGGAAGGATATTTGCTCGTCTGTCAGAAGTTGAGCGCCGCCTGCCCCGCCAACATCACCGGGGACATCCAATCCAATAAAGATGGAATTGCCATAATCGAAGCTGTAGATTAAATTGTCCGAAGATGAATTGAGACTTACTTTATTGGCTACATACGCCGGCCGAGTTGGAATGTTTGGGGAGGTCTCCAAATAGCTCTCCCACCCGGCTGCGCTGCCATCGATTTTGTCATCGTGATTGCCTCTAACCAGAAACGTCTTGTTGAACAGGTTCTCGGTTTTCAGTACGCCTACAACCTGGTTCATATCGGTTAAAGAAAAACCATTATCTTCAACATCGCCAATCCCCAGGACAAGCGCCGGATTGAGGGATGCAAGTTGATCTGCAGTGGTATCAAAGTAGGGTTCGTTGTGTGAATCACCAAATGATCCAAAGGTAAAGACGGTGGGCCTGGCGGTATAATTTTGCGCCGCCTGGTTCGCCGATACATTGGTATAACTCCTGCTGGCTGGCCAAAAAGCAAAGCCAGTCCTGGAAGGTGTGACTGTACCGGACCAACCGGGTGAGACAAAGAATGAGTAGTCTCCAGAGCTGTTAGATGTTGTCGAACCGCCCGTGTAGGTGATCGTTGCACTGCCAACGCCTACGTTACCAGAGATGGTATAGCCGCTCAGCGTGGCGGTGTAGTTCTGATTGGTTTGGTTGGATGTTACGTTAGCGTAACTCCGGCTGACAGGTGAAAACGTGTAGCCGGTCTTGGTGGGCGTGACCGTGCCATCCCAGCCATACGGGACAGAGAACGAGTAACTCCCAGAACCGCTTGCCGTGGTCGAGCCAGTCGTTTCGCCAGTCCAGGTGATGGTTGCCCCACCTCCAGTCGAACCGACACTACCACTGACCGTATATGTGATCGCCGTGGCAGTGTAATTCTGATTGGTCTGGTTGGACGTGAGGAAGCTGTACGTTCTGCTGGAAGGTGAGAAGGTGTAACCAGCCTTGGAGGGCGTCACCGTACCAGACCACCATAGGGTATACGTGACTTGGAACGAGTAGTTCCCCAAGCTGTCGGCGGTTGTCGAACCATCCGAGCCGCTCCCGCTGCCATTCCAGGTGATGGTTGCACCTGCCACCCCAGCATTACCACTGATCGTGGAAGGCGAGGCGGCATGAGCAGTGCCTGTTGGCGTCCACACCGCGGCTAGCAAAATACTGAATATTGAGATAATCGAGAAGACACGAACTTTCAGTTGGCTTTTCATCATGACCTCCGTCAATCTAGAAGAAAAAAGATTGTATATGTCCAATTAAGCAGTGAAACCGGCCGATGTGGCCGGTTTCGCGATTAGCTCCGCAAGGATCTTCCCTTCATATGTGACAAATAACTCTGAAGGGTAGGCGACCAAGTCTGATCCCTGGTTCATGGCTTCCACAATGTTGCAAATATTCAATTGTTCTCTCAAACCCTAAAATGCAGCTATCGTCAAAGAGGAATTACAAACCTAACTATCCAAACAGTAGGTATCAGCATTCAGTACATTTATCGGTAAAACGTAGGGCAGATTGGCTTGGCTGCTCGACTTTCCTTTCCTCCTTGTTCTTAATTAGCAAATGTTCCGCACATAGAGTGCTACATCGGCAGGTTGTATGTTTTACTTCAATAGAATTACGAAGATTTTGCGCGCTCGATGGGCTCGGACGTCTTCTTGCCCAGGTGTTTCACCCGTTCATCAAAGTAATACGACTGTTGTTGGGGAACGCAGTTGAGTACAGCGCCCATCACATTTGCTTCCATGAGATTAAGCTGGTCCAGCATGGCACGTGCAACAGCTGTCAGCGTGTCACCTTGCCGAACAACCATGACAATGCCGCCTACCCGGGAGGCCAGGATTTGCCCCTCCATGAGAAAGAGAGGAGGTCCATCCACGATGACTACATCAAAATTATTTTGTAATGTCTCCAACAATTTCAGCATTTCATCCGACTCCAACAACTCGGCAGCAGAAATGGACGATGGACCACTGGTGATAACCACCATGCTTTCAGTACTATGTTTCGCTTCATCCCAATTCAGGCGGTCAGCCAGAATATTCGTGAGCCCTCTCTCATTGCCCAATTTAAGGCGAACATGCAGTTGAGGATGAGCAAGATCAGCATCCAATAGAATTACCTTTTTCCCCGAACGGGCAAAGGCCGCTGCCAGATTCATGGCTATCGTAGTCTTTCCATCCCCACGTGCGGGGCTGGTAATCAAAAGCGCATTTATAGAACGTTGTGTCATCAAACGGCTGACGTTAATCCGCAATGTTCCAAAAGCATTTAAAAGTGCGGAATTGTCACGTTCAGAAAGAGAGTCTCCACGGTTTTGATTAATACGGCGGGCTTCAGAGATTTTGCCTATGATACGAATACCCAGAACTTCCTGTACTTTTTCTGAGGATTTAAGGGTGTCATCAAAATAGTCCATTGTGAGGATCACTGTAGCAGAGAGAAAAAACCCCACCACACTTCCCAACAAAACGTACAATAACGGCAATGGACGTACCGGTTCTTTCGGTGGGAGAGCGGGATCGATTTGTGTGATATTGGGCGTGTTCTGCATTCGATCTAAATTGATCGTTTCGCGGTTGTTGACCAGATTCAGATAAAGCTGCTGATAAAGATTGAGCGTGGACTGGAGGCTGTTCAGGCGAGGATCGTCACGAGATACCCCTGATTGCCCTGGTTTGCCAATAAACGTAAGATTCGTTTGAATTTGCTGGTATAGATCCAGCCTGGAACGAAGTTGCTCAAGCTGTGCCTGGTCCTGCCCCAACGTGACCCGCTGTTTATCGTTTAGAACTATCGGATAACTGTTAATCTCGTTTTCCAGAGAAGTAATCTCGGAGGTTAATCGGTCTATCTCCTGATTTACCTGTGACAGTTGTTCCAAAATACTCGCATCGTTAATCTGTGTGATCTGACCTTGCAGATCGTGGATCTGCTTCTGGAGTTGATCGATCTGTTCATTTAGATGACTTTCAAATTCTGTGTAACGCGCCGCTACCAGTTCCTGGTTTTGGCGAATGAGCACCTGGACCAGCGTATTGGCGATCAACGCCGCCTGGTGAGCATCTTCATCCTGTGCCCTGATCTGAATAATCAAGGTATTCGGGATGGCAGCAACATGAATGTTATCAGCCTTGATCTTGCTGCCTAATTCCACCGAAACAGCATCCAAAACAGGCTGGCTTTTTGCCAACTGGATATTTGTGGATACCAGTTGATCTTCCCCCATGGGCAACATATCCGTGTTGCTTTGTTGACGGGAGCGACTAATGAGAATCTGGGTTTTCGCTTCATATACCGGCGTTTGAATCCGTGAAGCAGCAAAACCAAGAGCGGCGCCGAGCACGAGACCTGCGATCAGGAATCGTACATTTCGCCACAATAGCAAGAGGAGATCTTTGCTTTCCATGGTTTATCTCCAAACAGGATGCTGAGAAATTCGTGAGGCATTCATTGTCCGTTCATCAAAGCGGAATGCCTTCGGGTTGAGACATGGGAAACATCAGCGTAAAGCAAGTGATTTTGCAACCGTATGTGCCACAGTTAAAACATCTTCATCACGGAGCGTTGGGTAGAGAGGCAGAGTGACCTCTCGTTCTGCGACCGCATCTGTTATTGGAAGTGAGATGTGGTCCTCATCATGTTTATAGGCTGTAAAGGTATGGATAGGGGGATAGTGAAAACTGGTTTGCACACCGCATGTTTTCATGTTTTCCATAAAGTTCGATTTGTTCGTCCCTGCAGGGAGTAGAACTGGAAGCAGGTGAGCAGCAGAAATACCATCATGTCCTACAAATGGAACAGAAACCTGCGGAGTCAATTCCTGTAAAGCATCTCGATATACCTGTGTAAGATGGCGACGGCGTCCGTTATTGGATTCCAATTTTCCAAGCTGTACTACACCCAGAGCAGCGCGAATTTCATCGATCCGATAGTTGTATCCCAAATCGACAACATCGTAACTTGACGCGTGACCTTTATGCCGGTCCCAGGTGAGGGTGGTCATCCCATGCGAGCGAAGCAAATGCAGCCTTTTGGCATACTCTTCATGATTCGTAACGATCATGCCGCCTTCGCCAGTCGTCATGTTTTTGTTCGAGAAGAAGCTATAGCATCCCATATCGCCCCACGTCCCGAGTTTTCTATTGTTAAGTTCTGAGCCAACAGCGTGAGCAGCATCTTCGATCACCATCAATCCATATTCACGTGCCAGATCGAGGATCCGATTCATGTCGCAGGCATAACCGCCGTAATGCATCACCAGGATCGCGCGCGTCCGCTCGGTAATTGCGCTTCGGATCGACTCGTATGAAATATTCAAATCCTGTTCGCCAACAATATCGGCAAAGACCGGGGTTGCACCTGTATAACGCACAGCGTTGGCAGTCGCAACAAATGTCAGCGAGGGCACAATTGCTTCGTCTCCCGGGCCCAGACCTGCCACTACACAAGCTAGATGAAGGGCAGCGGTTGCATTCGTCACCGCGATTGCGTACTTTGCACCCACATATGACGCAAAAGCCTGTTCAAACTCCTGCGTGACGGACCCCATGGTCAGCCACTTGCTTTGCAAAACACGGCTGACCGCATCTTTTTCTTCTGTGTCAAAATCAATATCGGAGAGGGGTATCTGCCATTCCATAATTTATTCTCCGCAAAGCTCGGGCAAAAACTGCGCACGCATTTTTTCAAAATCCTGTGAAGCACGCTGGTAATCATCTGGCCGCCCAAGATCTTCCCAATAGCCATCAAATTGATAAGCGACAACTCGCTCGCCAGCTACAAGTAATTTTTTAACCAAATCGGGAAAGTCAAGATACTCTTCACGAACAATATAGGGTAAAACAATCGGCTCAAAAACATAGATTCCCATGCTGACCAGGAAATCATACACAGGCTTTTCGATATATCCTTTGATCCGGCAATCGCCGTCTTTTTGGATGACGCCCAGATCGATCTTGGATTGACGATGATGGGCAGCGATTGTGGCAACAGCCCCTTGTTGCCGATGAAACTGCAGCAGTTCCCGCAAATCCAAAGTGGTAAGCACATCGCCATTGGTTACGACAAACGTTTCATGCAATCCGTCTACCAGCGCAATCGGACCTGCCGTACCCAATGGACATGCTTCGTAGCTATATGTGATATTGATCCCGAACTGGCTTCCATCACCGAAAAAAGCACGAAGCAACTCAGACAAATGTCCGACCGTCAGGACAACATCATCGATCCCGGCTGCTTTCAATTGATGCAATATGACTTCAAGAATGGGCATGTCACTAATCGGCATCAATGGTTTTGGCAAAATATGGGTATAAGGTGCAAGCCGACTCCCTTTCCCACCTGCCAATACGACCGCTTTCATTATCCACCTCCATCTTGCTTACAGCTCATAAATCCCAATTCGATACTGATCCAGATTGGATTTCATCCAATCAATGGTTTTATCCAGCCCGTCATCGAGGCTAGTGGATGGCGACCAGCCGATTTGCTCGCGCGCGAGAGAGTTATCTGATAAGAGATGCAACACTTCCGATCTTTCGGGACGTAGCCGCTGAGGGTCTACATCCACCCTTGCCTGTGCACCCACCTTCTGAATGATCTTCTCTGCCAGAGCCCCAATTGTGATCTCGGTTCCTGTTCCCAGGTTAAATATGCCACCTTCCACAGCAGAAGCGGCAGCCGCACAAAGGAAACCATTGACTGTATCGTCCACAAAGGTGAAATCGCGTATCGTGTTGATATTCCCTAAATGGATCGTGTGATTCGCCAATGCCTGTGTAATGATTGTGGGAATGACCGCGCGTGTAGATTGGCGCGGTCCGTACGTATTAAACGGTCGAACCGTAACGACTGGCAGTTGGTAGGAGCAGTAAAAACTTTCCGCCAGTTTGTCCGCACCGATTTTGCTTGCAGAATAAGGAGATTGTCCTTGCAAAGGATGTGACTCATCAATGGGAGTCCGCCTGGCTGTGCCATAGACTTCACTCGTAGAGGTATGAATGAGGCGTTCTACATTCAAGTCGCGGCACGCCATTAATATATTTAGCGTTCCGATAAAGTTTGTCTCAGCCACCTCAACTGGGTGACGATAGGAATATGGGATGGAGATCAACGCGCCCAGATGAAAAACAAACTGACAGCCTGATACCGCTTTTCGAACAGCATCCGGGTCTCTCAATTCCCCACCGATGAGTTCGACATTATCGATCGTTTCTGCTGAAACAAGACGGAGCAATCCCGGATCGCCGCGAGAGTTATAGCGGACAAAAGCCCGTACAAATGCACCCAGCCGAACCAGCTGTTCCACGAGGTGGCTTCCGATGAATCCCCCGGCACCTGTTACAAGAACCCTTTTATTCTTCCAAAACTCATCCATAGTCTGTTCGTTTGATCTACTTGGCTGCATCTTGCACTTCCGCAAAATGAATACTGGAGTCTTTCACAGTAGCATATCTTGCCAGGCAATGCTGACACTGAAAACCGTTCAGGTCAGAGATAGCAACTTCGCTGGATGAATGATTTTCCAAACCGCTCAGTGATCCAAAAATATCGGGGGCCACCACGACCCTTGCCGGCTTGAAGTTGGCGAGTTCACGAAACTCTGCGTATTGATGCGCAGCTGTCTGAAAATCTGCCAGAATGATCAGCCCAACATCTTCTTTTTGGACCAACCGTGAAATATCGTTGATCCTGCCAATCACTCTGGTGCCATAAATCTTCATTCCCTGCGACCGAAGGTCATCGTCGATAAAACCAACAATCTGGAACTTTCTGGAATAGGTCGGATGATCCATCAGCCAGGCGAGATGTTCAGCCGTCCGACCAGAGCCCACGATGATGACGCGTTCGCGCGTTGTGAGCGAGTTGATACGATGATTCAATAATCTGCTGAAGAGTCCATCTATCAATCTGTCTCGATAACGTATGAAGATGATCCCGGAAAGAGAGAGCACAGACCCACCCAATATGATGCCAAATGTACGAAGATCTCTAAAGCCCAAATAATGGTGAGCCACACACAAGGCAATTGTTACGATTAACCAATTTACCCAAAGGCGACCCGATTCCCAGGAGGTGGCTTTCGACCAGTTAATCTGATTGATCCTCAAGATCATTCCCCCCACCGTATATAGTGTGGAAGCACCCAATGCCATTCCAATCGCTCTCGACCAGCCGATGTTCAGTGGACCAAACAAGCGCACCACAGCTCCCATCGCGCCAATGGACGCCAGGACAATCAAAAAATCCCAGACAAACCAGTTTACATAGCGTTGGATCAGCCGAGAGATGGGTCCAACGAATAGCAGTTGCTCAGGGGGTGAAAAGGTCCTGATCTTTGGAAGGAAAAGCAACGCCGTCCAAAAGATAACATCAATATCAAGCCAGAAAGAACGATAACGCACATAAAGCTGGTCAAGACGCATCTTATCAGGGCTAAGCTCATGCAAATATTTCCGCATCACATCACCGGCATGAAGCATATTCTCCTCATCCCGATACACAACAGATGCGGGGCTTGTAACTCCAGGTCGCACGGAGAGGAGTTCGCGCGCAACTTCTCTTGGCCACGTCTTGGAGATGGAGGGATCCTCTGGTCGAGGCCCCACCAAACTCATATCCCCGATCAACACATTCCAAAACTGCGGCAGTTCGTTGAGCTTTGTATCGCGCAGCCATTTTCCTAGCGGAGTAATCCGGTCGTCTTCTTTGTAAGTGATCCGAGGTCCCTTATAGCTTTTAGGGGTCTCATACATGGTCCGGAATTTAAGCATTTGAAACACCCGTCCATTCCGCCCAATGCGTGGACCCCAGTAAAAAACTGGTCCCCGCGAATCGCGTTTAATGAGAACAGCAATAAGGGCAAACAGAGGTGAAAGCAAAATCAACCCAAAGAATGCAGCAATGATGTCAAACGTGCGTTTCACCAAACCACTGGTTTTCATCGCCAAAGAACCAAAAAACGTACCATTATCTTTCTTCGTCATTTTGGAATCAGGTAATAAACGTATCATTCAGCCTCCCTTGATTTTCAGTCCTCCGGTATTTTCTCCAACCACTCCACGCGCCAGAACAAAAAACAGCAGCGGTCACATGGCCCAAACGTTGGAGTGCCATTACAAATCACATTTTCCAATAGAATGACGCCGCGGACCCTTTTTAACTTGTAATCACGTTCATCCATGAAGCGCTGCATCGATTTCAATACTCGTTGCTGCGTGCCACAATATTGATACATCTCCGGCAGGAATGCACAGCCTTTCAATTCTTTAAATGGGTCAAGCGTGGAATTGATCTCTTCACGGGTGCGTACTCGAACAAGATCTCCTGCTTTGAACGGAACTGTTGGAGAAAAGTCCCCGGCAATTCGCTGTTGCGACGAGTCACCCCGCCAGGTCAAAGAAATACTATAGAATTGTTTCAGCCACCTCTTTGCGTAACGATTCCAGGGAAGAGCAACGAGACGTTTGAAACGCCTAACGAGGGACTTCTCTGTTACTTCCGCAGTTCCAATGGAAAATTTGGGGATACTAGGTAACTGGCAGCCTTCGAACTTTAACATCCTGCCCATCCTTATTTGGTGTAGCACAATTGGATCTGAACATCTTTTTGACCTGCCACACATTCAGGCCAAACCTGTTCAGTAATTGGACGCTTGCCTTCCACATAGAAGCGCAGCATCCCTTCCGCCTTGGCGAGGAACGGATTAGCAGGATCGCGATGGAGAAGTCTTTGTGTGTGAACCAAAGTGCCTGGCGTAGCGAATTGATTTAGGAATGGATGAAACTCCACGCACTGACGTACCGCTTTAGGTTCGAATCCCATCCGCAGTTTGAACTCATCCACATTAGCGGGCGCGTCCAGCGACTGAACAGTAAAGAATACCGCATTTACGCCCTCGCGTTTCAACATTTCGCAACTGACCGAATAAAACAAAACGCTATTGACATGGTTGCTCAGACAGCAGGTTCGACTCATGGCATATGGCACATTGAACACATCGTCTATTCGACAAACGATCACAGCGCCGGCTAATTGTTCACCGGATATCGCCGCCCAAGCTTCAAAACCCGGCAAGCCATGTGCGGAACGGCAGAGATCAACCCACATGCTTTGTTTCATACTCCGCAGACGATCCTGACGTGCCAGGGTATCATATTGAAGAGACCATCCCTCTGTTGCCAGTCTTTCAAAGGAGATCTGCTCAATTCGAAATTGCTCCTGCCCGCGCTTGATCCCATTACGTGCCTGTGATTTCAATGCACTGAGTTCATAAGGCATGTGCAATACGATGTGATAGCTTGCCATACCATAAGGGAAAGTCAATGGCGCTGAATAACGCAATCCAACAATCCCATGCTTCATCATCAAGTCATGGGTTTCTTCTTTATCAGGACTGATCAACCAATGGTAGGGAAACGCTTGAAGCACACGCGGCCCCGCATCGTACCAGTAACTGCTGTCGGTACGATATACATGATGCCCTTGTCGCCGCATCCATTCAGCAAAGGTTTCTGCGTTCATTCCATTTCTTTCTCTTATAAAGTGTCGTATCGATGGACCCCGCTACTTTACCCGGATCGCATTAGATCATCATGCACCTACAGGTTGAACATTCACGTAGCTACTTTCCTTCACCTGAGCCTCAATCCATTCGTACGTACGCATCAGACCCTCCTCGAGCGATATCTCCGGCGCCCAGCCCAGCACCTTCTTCAAAAGTGTATTGTCCGAATTACGTCCACGAACACCTTGCGGGCCTTCGACATACCGTTTGATCAGCCTTACACCCGCAATCTCCATGATCAAATCGGCCAATTCGTTTATGGAAATCAACCGATCCTGTCCCAGGTTTAGCGGTTCGCGAAAGTCTGAAGACATCAATTTGTAAATCCCTGTAAGGCAATCGTCTATATAACAGAATGATCTGGTTTGTTCACCATCTCCCCAGATCTCGATTTCTGGTATTCCGTTGAGTTTGGCAATCGCCACTTTTCGGCAAAGCGCAGCGGGAGCCTTCTCCCGGCCACCATCCCAAGTTCCCTCTGGTCCAAAAATATTGTGAAAACGAACTATACGAGTTTCGAGTCCAAAATCCCTTCGATACTCCAAACAAAGACGTTCTGTGATCAGTTTTTCCCAGCCATAAGCATCCTGGGGTTGGGCGGGATAGGCATCCTGCTCCTTAAGTGGCGCAACTTCTGTTTCCATCTGCCGAAACTCTGGATATACGCAAGCAGAAGATGTATAAAAATATCTCTTTACCCCATTAATTCGTGAAGCTTCCAGGGTGTGGATATTAATGAGGGAATTGTTTCGAAGAATAACAGCATTATTAAAGGATATATAGCCCATGCCTCCCATATCTGCGGCCAGTCCGTACACCTCATCGACCCCGTGTGTAGCCTGGAGACAGTTATCCCACCGCCGAAGGTCAAGTAACTCAAACTCATCTGCATCTGTTTTAGAGAACTCCGGCAACTTGATATCGACTCCCCGCACCCAATATCCACGCTTCTTCAGATATGCAACAAGATGGTGACCGATAAAACCTCCAGCACCAGTAACAAGTACTTTCGTCGTTGACATTTTAGCCTCCATAATCGTTAGTCAAGCTGAGAGTTATTGTTTTATTTTCAATTTAAAGGACCTGCTTGTGATCACTTCAAAGCAATAACTTTATTCAATAGTCCCTCAAATTGAATTGTTGCAGATTGTGGGGAATGATTTCTTTCTGCCCAATTCCGACCATTCTGTCCAAGTTGATCCCGTAATGTTCGATCGTTTTTGAGCGTTAAGATTGCTTGAGCCAAAGCATTCGGATTCTCAGGTTCAATGCATAAGCCAGCTTGTGCTTTTTCTATCAAACACCATGTTTCACTTTGCTCATCGACACTTGCGATGATGGGACGTCCACTGGCTAAAATGGAAAAGGTCTTCGAAGGTAAAGAGCCTGTCCCAATTCCTTTTCGCAAAACTACCAGAGAGACGTCTGCGCTGGCTAAAACTTCCGGCAGACAACTTCGTGGTTGAAACGGAAGAAATTGAACATTGGTTAGTTCCTTCGAATCTGCCAGGGTAATGAGTTGTTCGCGTCCTGGACCATCACCCACAAATAAAAAAAGAATTTCCGGTTGTTCTGCCAGCAGTTTTGCTGCAGCTAAAACATTCTGCAACCCTTGTGATAACCCCATATTCCCAGCATAGAGAACAACAAAGCGGCCTTGGAGTCCATTTAACAGAGCGAATTCGTTGTCGCGTGTCATGGGGCGTATGAGATCCGTATCGACCCAGTCATAGATTAAATTCATCCTGGAATCAGATACACCAAGGTTGCGTAATCCCGGTCGAAATGATTCCGAAAGGATTCGGATGGCAGAACACTGTTTTAAACAATATCGCTCAAGGCCCGCTACAAGAGTAACAATAAATTTATTGCGAAATAATCCCAACGTAATCCCAACATCAGGATAGACATCATGAATCGAAAAGATGGATGGCTTATGTTTCAACACAATAAAATACACAAAAGGCAGCCAAACCCATAGTGCAGGATTCGCAGCGATCACGACATCGTACCTAAGGTTCAAACCGGCAAAGACAGCGCCTAATTGATAATAAAGGAAATGCAGGAGCCGCAGGGCAAGTCTGGATCTCTTTACCGATGGAAGTCCAATACGAATTACCCGCACACCGTTTTCTATAGATCGCCAGACCCATTTTCCGCGATAGGAAGCATTGACCTGACCCGTTGGATAGTGAGGCACGGTAGTGACCACAATGACTTCATGTCCATGCTTCACAAGTCCCTCAGAAAGCATAGTAAACAAAGGAGCGCTTGGACCTAAATCAGGCTCGTAATAAGGAGCAATCAACAAAATGCGCACAACTATTCACTCAAGAAAAAACTGGGGTTTTCTGGTGCGGCAACAATAATGCCTTATAGACATCAAGAAGCCGCAGCACAAGTTTTTCAATATCAAAATTTTCCTGCGCGAGTCGAAAACTACGCATCTGCATGGAACGCCTCATTTGCGGATCAGTGATGAGTTGATGAATTGCAGAAGCTAATTGGTCTGGCCGTCCCGGCGACACAAGCAGCCCATTCAAACCCGGATGAATAAGATCAGGTAAGCCCCCCACCTCGGTAGCAATAATAGGCAGTCCACAAGCCATGGCCTCAATAACAGCCATCGGCATCCCCTCATGGTATGACGGATAAACGAATATATCTGCAGAACGGAAGGTATCGATTTTTTCCGCGCCGGTGACCCCGGGCTGAATATGAATGAACTCATCAAGACCGGCATCACTGATCTCAGTAGTCAATTGTTTGATATCCCCGACGACTTGTTCCTGTCCTACAATGTCAAAAACAACCCCATGATCTCTTTTCAGGATGGTTTTGGCAGCACAGACAAGGTCAAAGCTACCTTTTTGCTTCCCTATATGACCCAGATAAAGCACGTGCAGACAGCATTTATCAAGGTGTGATTCGATCTTTTCCCGCCCGACATCAACATAATTTAATATGTCAATTGCGTTAGGTAGGTAGTAGATATGGCAACCGGGAACAATTTCCTGTAATTTTTCCCATTCTTTTGACAGGACAACAACACCATCACAAAGTCCAATAATTTTGCGAACAAACCACCGCCAAACTTTGCCCCGACGCTCATAGAGGAAGTACAAACTGCAGTGTGGATGTAACAAAACCTTACTGCCTAATACCTTCGCAACTACAGTACATACGCTATGTTTGAGAAAAGACAACCCAACAGCCGTAGCTATATGACAGATTTCCGGCCTATAAACTGCAACTGCCTTGGTAAAACGAATACAGTCACCCATCGCCGATACCAGATTTGAAAATGACCACTTGCCAGTCTCGGATCCTGGACGCCTACGCAAACTTGTATCGATGAATTGCAAGTCCACGCGTCTCGGCAATGAAGAACTCAACAGTGTCTGATAGTATGTGCCAATACCGCTCATAGGAGGTGGCAGATGACCGCAAAGCAACACCCGCGGTAACTTATTATCAAAGAATACGTTTGAACTCATTAAGCCTTCGTTAATTTGACGAAGATTCCACCAACAGATCCAGATATTGGTCAGTCACGAAATCCAGATCATAGGGTTTCCAGCTTTCCTGATGGGTGGGAAAAGCGCGATTTGTCAGAACGTTTTGCATTGCCAATGCCAAAGCAGCAGGATCATCCACCGGCACAATCCGACCATATTGACCACCCTTCAAGATCTCTCGCGGCCCGCTGGGACAATCTGTAGCAATGACAGGTGTCCGCAGCGCCATCGCTTCCACAAGAACTGTGGGCAAGCCCTCCCATCTGGAGGAGAGTACAAAAAGCCCGGCATGTGCCATATAGGGATAAGGATTGGAAACGAACCCTGGCAGATCCACATCCTGTTCCAATCCCAAACGCCTGATCAATGCTTCTAACATTGAACGTTGTTCACCTTCGCCGAGAATGACCAATCGGGATTGTTGCACATTTCTCAATTGAGCAAATGCATCGATCAATACATCAAAGGCTTTTTGTGCCGTTAGGCGCCCCACACCAAGGATGACAGGTGGTTCGCCATTTTTAAACCAGGGGTGTTCCAAAGGTAATTCAGATTTTCTGAATAAATCAGAAGTAACGATCGGGTTATAAATCACATGAACCTGATTTGGCGACAGTTCTGTCGCTTTTACAAGGTCATCTGCCACACCTTGTGAAACTGCGGTCACGCAGTCTGCCCACGAATAAAACCGTTTCGCCAATGCAGGGTACAGTTTCCAACGGATGTCGTGTTCCCCATTGGATACACTTGTGAGTGTATTCTGTTCATTAAGTACGATCCTTGCAGGAATACCTGTTATTTGCCTAGCCCACACTGCAATGATGTTTGCATAGAGTGTAGCAAGCATGGCCGTCGGGCGTTCGCTTCGGAGATAACGAATCAGGGCGGGAAGGCACATCATAACGCGAGGCGCTTTCAGGTCCACGACCCGAACCGAATCTGGTATCTCGCTCATATACGGACCTTCTGCGCGAGCAAGAACAAGATCTACTTCAAGTCCTCTTGCTGTAATCCCCCCAGCAAGGTTGAGAAGAGTGCGCTCGGCGCCACCGTCATATAAGCCAGGCAGAAATATTGCCAGGCGTGCATTTGAACAATTCACGTGGTTCCGATCAAGAACTTAATTCAGAGAGGAATCGATTCAGAATATCACCCGATCGCAACAACCTTGTATCGAATCGGAGGACTTTAAGATCGGCATTTCTTGCAGCTAAAGTAGAGAGAAGAAACGCGTATTCCGTGCGATAGCAGTTTAAATAATCATATACAACTGTTACCGATTGATGCTTCACAATAAGATCCTGCTCCCGGTTCCGAATACGCTCTAGCAAAACATCATTCGCAGCATCCAACAAAATTACCGTATCCAGGGTGCTTGCCCAATGTTCATAGAGATCCTGCCAGAGTCGATCAGCTTTGGATTGCCGAAGATATTCTGGTCCGAACAGATGGAGTTCTGCCAGTAAATAAATTGGACCCTGATCTAAAACGATAACTTTGTTATTTTCCTTTGACTGTTTACACAATAGAGCCGGCCACCCATAAAGAATACTCATCCATGCAAATTCTCGTCGTGTAAGTTGTCTGCTATCGGAGCTAGACAGATGAATCAAGTTCGAAATTAACCGGATGCCGTTCGAAATGTAAAAGGGTGCATCCGTCCATTTATGCACATCCGGAAAATTTTCAAGACGGACATACTCCGTATAACAGCCAAGTGCCTGATAAAGTGTACTTTTTCCAGCACCTGCGGGACCAACTATCTCTATGACTTTTGCTTTTCTCGAAGATGACCTACTGTTGGGTGCGCGGTTCATAAATGCGACCAGACGAGATCCAGCACATCGGAAATCACTTGCGCCTTTGATCGACTCGCATCGATGACATGTGCAGGGGTCTCGCGCCAATCCAGACTCCAGATCTCCCCAGAACGCGAACGGACGGACTCCGGCGTTTCATTGGTCTTGCGCTGCACGCAGATTTCAGGATCAACTCTCAACACTACAAGCAAATCTGGAAACATAATCTGCTGATAATAGTGGCGCTCCAGAGTCGCAAGGAATTGGAGGAAACGATTGCCTTTGAGTCCAGCGGTCACCCGTTCGACCTGTGCTCCATCCATGATCTTGATTTGCGGTAAGGGGAAACGGTCGCAAATAACCAGTCCGCCATTGGAAGCGAATCGTCTTGCACGCTTGTATTCCATATAACGGTCACGGGCAGTACACACTTCGCGAATCAACCAGGGGTATCCGGGAAACTCCGGCGAATTCGTATCCAGGCTGGGCTCGGTACCTTCTTTTACGAAGGGATATAACCCAAGCGACCGGCCGATCTTCAACATTCCTCTGATGAGGATGGTCAGTAAAGACCATGACGGCTTGCCCATATGAACCTGGATCACATCGAATTCTTCAGAAAGCTTTTGGCGGAGTTCCATCACTGCGGTGGTCTTGCCAGATCCATCGCCACCAATAAGGGCGATCATTATTCCCCCACTAGCCATCCGTTTTCGCTGTATTCGCAGATGCAAACGATCCAGAATCGGGTACTCCACGCGCCGCCATAACTTGATGGCAATGTCGATTATTTCCGGTCTGCGCGCATAGATGTGCAATTTATTTTGAAGTTGGCGACCTGTTTGAACCCGCTTCCATGTGGAACACCCAGGTTGAAGCGCCTCGACACAAGTCCTGAAAAGATCGCGATCTATGAAGGGAAAATATTGCTCCAAAATAACATGGGATTTTTCCATGGCGACTTTGGACAGCAAATATTCCATCTCCCGATACTCAGACTTCGATAATTGTCCATGCAGCATCAGGATCGTATCCCAGGTCGAATGTTTCAATATCATTCGAATCACAAATACGATGAACTCAAACTCGGGTGAAGGTACTCGAAATAACTCTCCTTGCGTAGCAAAATCCAGGTAAGGACGTTCAATGGGGAGACGATAGTTCTTCGTGAAATCGTGCCCTAACACCAGCTGAAAATGGGCATGGACATGAACCAACCGTCCACTGATTTCATCATAAGCATAAAAATCCTGTACACCTGGCAAATGTTCTTCGTGAGGTACTAAAGCTTCTCTAAAGCCATGCCGATATAAAATTTCTATGAACCGCTGAGTATCTGCCCGGCTCACCAACAGATCAAGATCGTTATCACCACTGGCGGAACGGTCAAGCGCAGCATTGCTTTTCCAATGGCAATAATCAATACTCTCCGCTTCAAGGGTTTCACAGAGTCTGATGATAGTAGAAAGTGCTGGTACAGCTTTGGAAGCATTTCGATCAGGCTGACAGCGACTTGCTTCTTCACCTAGTTTTTCGAGAGGAAATATGGTCTTGTCCACAGATAGGTTCACTTTATGCTTGTCGCGATAAAAGCCCGCCAAATGCTGACTGTGCCACTTCCACAATTTGATGATATGCCGACTGATACGTCAGACGAAGTGTCAACAAATAGGTCAGTGCACCAATGATCACCAGAACACACAACCGTACTGTTAATACTAACTGTTCTCCAATGACGAGCTTGAGGACAGATACAACCGCGATCATGATCAAGGAACTCACAACAGCGGGTCCATACTGACTCAAATGAGATCGAATGGAAACACCGATCAATTTACGGATCATGAAGAAGTAGATTGGCATCAACAAATAGTTGACAATCACATACGCAGCGGCCACCGCGACAATGCCCATGCGGACAACAAACATGAATCCAATCACATGGAGTACGGCAGTCAACAAATAAATCCAAAAACGCCAGGAGGGCTTACCAGCTGCCCTGAAAACACTACTGTAAATATACATGGCAGATCGCACGACACCGATTAACATGAGTAATGTCAGAACCGGAATGCTGGCGACCCATTGCGTCCCATAAAGTTGAATAATTAATTCAGAAGAAAGAACAGCAATTCCCAGGAAGATGGGAAATGCAACCATACTTTGCAACAGAATAACCTGGCAAAATGCCCGCTGGATACCTGCGGAATTTCCCTGAATACTGGAGAACAACGGAAACGCAACTGCATTGGGCACAGAAATTAGCAGGTCGGTCGTGACTATTAGCAGGTTGTATGCAAGTGTATAGTAGCCAAGTGCAACAGATCCTAAAAAATAACCTATCAGAAAATCACCTGAGTGCACACTTAAGAAATCGACAATATTCCCGCCCACAATGTTGACCCCAAAGAAAAAGAGTTCTCTGAAAGGCTGCATGGAGATTCGAAAACCCGGTCGCCAGTCACTCACCTGCCATAACATTAGTGCATTGACAATGGAAGAGACCAAGAGTTTTGCCACGAGACTCCATACACCGTAACCTATAAAAGCCATGAGAACAGCGATTACTCCTCCCGACAAATTCGCCGCGAGTGAACGGACCATCAAAGCTTTGAAAGCCAGTGCCCGTCGTAGGATTGACTGCTGAACACTACTTAACGCACTCAGAAAAAAGATTGGCGACAACCATTTAATCACAGGAACAAGCTGCGACTCGCGAAAAAAGACTGCTATTGCATGTGCTGCAAAGACACTGACAATACTGAGCAGTCCACCAATCAAAACGCTGATCCAGAAAGCAGTATCGAGGTGTTCGCGGCTGAGATTCGGAAACTGGACAATCGCGTCACTAAATCCTTGATCCACAAAAATTTGTGCAAAAGCAATAAACACACTTGCATAAGCAACCAACCCGAATGCCTCTGGCACGATCAATCGGGCGAGAGCGATCATTACCAGAAAAGAAATGACTCGTACGCCCCACGTTTGGGTAGCTGACCACACAACGCTGTTGATCGCTTTTGCTCGTAAGTTCATTGAATATTGTTGACTCCCATATCGGGAGTTGCGCCATCAAATGGAAAACTGACCGGATCATTTCTACCCCATTGGATCGCACGATCAACCCGGATGGACCGATGGACATAATTTACTTCTACAATGTTCACGAGATGATCGCCAATGACGATGGAATCGCCACTTCCCATCCCGAAACCGTCGCTGAAAAAGCCTGCATCCGTTACAGGGATCGTATCGCCGCTGCCCGCGCTGGTCGTCCATGCCAGGATTGAACCTTTGCCGATCAGCGGGCTGGTTGCCTGCAGGGAAAAATCAAATGCATCAGGGTCTGCGAAAATGGGTGCGCTGGTAAGGGAATGCGAATCCTGCCCACTGATGATTCGATACATTGTCCAATCCATTTGACTTTGATTCCATTCCACTGCGAGAGGGCGCGTGTTAAAAAAGTCATTGAAGTCAGATACAAAGCCATCACACGTATCCTGCAACAAGTCTAAATCATTCATACTTTCGGCTACAATGTTATTCTTAAAAGTGATGTCACTGCACGATGGATTGAATAAGCCGAAATTAATGGCTCCATGTGCTGCACTACCTGCCCCGTTGCCATAAAACGTATTATGTGTCACAGAGATATTACTCACTAAGTCTTCAGCTATTAATCCAGCTGCATTGTAGAGATTTTCCGCCCCTCGATTGTTCAAATACAGGTAGTTGTCATGAACAATCACACGGTCAGAAGCGGTTACGATCAATCCCACTTTATTGCTTCGCAAAATATTATTTCGCACAACCACGTTTTTCGAGTCGTCGATCCAGACGCCTGCCTCAAATTCGTATGTTTGGGCATTAGTCTCGCTGAGATTATGTTCAACAATGATATTTTCAGAACCATCCTCAATCTGTATCCCCGTAGCACCATTCTCGTGCAAAAAGTTTCCACTGATCAACACTCCAGTTGCATTCCAAGTGTGGATGCCTTCCGATTCGTTGTGATCAACCTCATTCCCGGCAACAATAACCCGACGTGCCCCATTTTCTTGTACACCCGGATAATTCGTGGAAATCTCAATGCCATAACTTTGCTCTTCGGGCAATGTATAAGCAACACGATTATTTATGATCTGTGAGTCATATACTTTCTCATAGAAGAAAATGCCGTAATGAACATTGCCGATATTGTCCGGTCCAAATGTTTTGGTGTTCGTTACGGTGATAAAACTTACAGGACCTTCATTCCCCCGCGCCATGATGCCAAAGTAATTGTCGTAAGCAGTAATTCCGTTAAGGATGATATGAGTTGACCCATCGGTGATCGATATCCCTGATCGCGGCCAGCTTTGATATGAGTTTGCGCCACGCACGGTAATTCCAATAATTTGCAGGAAGCTTTTGTTATCGATCTCAATGCACCCTGGGCGTTTGCCATCCTCTGCATCGATGATCACATCTCCAATCCCATCATTTTGATAGGTGATGTATTTACCGGACTCACCGGAAAATGCAGGCTTAACGTCTTCATAATAAATGCCACCTCGGATCAATACAACATCCCCTGCTTGTGCCAACTGTGCAGCTTTGCCAATTGTTAGGAAAGGCGATGTTTTGGTTCCGAAATTCGAGTCGTCCCCTTGAGGAGATACATAATAATAGCGACTGCCCTTGGCAGGAGTCTGTATCAGAGGTTGAGCCGCGGTCACAAATGGACCCGGTAGTACTACCGTTTCGCAGCCTTCACTTTGTGAACAGCCTTTCCAATTGTCTGTTCCTGCTAGTTGAGGTGTACTTTTTACACAAGATGCTAAGATCAATAAAGAGACAAGTATTGAAATCCTGGAAATGTTTTTCACAATGTACTCAATCGAGTCTCACATCAGCCACATCAACCTTTTATCTATTTCGTTTTAGCTGGGAAAACCAATTCGCGGCTTTCAAAAGACCGTCGGGTATTCTCAAATGAATTGACTTCCACTGACGATTCATTTGTCTCCTTCCCCAGGCTACTCTCGATAATCATAAAGTTCAGAATGATCCAGGTCAGTTTTCTAAATTCCCACGAAAGTGATAAAGCGCCGATTGCCCATGTTGTAAAAATCGCCAACCACAGTCCCGATGTCTTCCTGGGCAACCTGAATACATCATAAACAACCAGCCCTAGAATGGAAAGAAACAACACAAGGCCGATAATCCCCGTTTCCGCAGAAACAGATAGAAGTGTATTATGAACAGCCCCGCCAATTAAGTGATCAACAGCGCCGCTACCAATACCAAATATCGGATATTGAGCGAAGACAACAATACTTCTCTGCCACATTGTGACACGTCCACCCATATCAGCCTGGCTAATTGAACTACCGATTGTACCGATCCTGTCGATCAAAGATTGTGGGATAAAGGGAAGTATCACCAGTATAGAAAAAAGTAAAATTGCGAATATAAGGACCTTTCGCTCAACTTTAATTCGTTGTGTAGCAATGATAAAAAGAATAAACGGAATCACCGCGATTAGAGAGGTGCGGCTTCCTGTGAGGAAAATGGCAAAAATTGACAGTGGAATATATAGTATATCGATCACCCGCAACAATATTCCCGCCATATTTTTCTTTACAACAAAGAGCAATTGCATGGCGATCGGCAGACCAATCGGCATGCCAAGAATTAGAATAAGAGCAACATCGTTGGCATTTATCCCGGTGGCACTGTAACGTCCCTCATATTGAACGGCTATACTATTCGTCAGGTAGTTATAGATTGTGCTGCCGATGAGAACGTACGCTCCGAAGATATATGCCTGTAATCCTGCCATCAGTTCTTGCGGCTTACGATATATATCCCAATAAATCAGCAATAAAAGAAAGATTTGACCGTAGGTTTTAATACGTTGAAGCGAATCTTCGATATCAAAACTCCAAAATAATGTCACAAAATTCCATAAGATAAACAACAATACAAGAACGTGAAAAAGATTCGGCCTCCGAAATTTGCCATCAACAATGACCATACCCAGCCATAATCCGGCGACGATGAAACCCATCAGCCGGGCAAGCGACCCCAAGCCCACAACGGAAATACTATCCTCCCAAGGAAGAACGAATATCAACAATAAGGTTGATAAATACGTGAGTTTCCGAATGATGATCATACTGCTTTAGCCCATTTCGGCAGACGCACGAGGGCATCAATCACAGTAAGGTTTCCTTGATTCGCATATGTGTGGATCGCGATGAACTTTTCCCGATGATCTGGCCTGATCGATGTAGTCACTCTTTCACAATACTCAGTCTCAGACAGAGTTACGATCTCATTCAAGTCGAAGCCGTACCCATATACATCGGAGCAATATTGTGATGGCCTGAATAACTTTCCATCTTTTACGAAGAGCCCACCTGCCCCTCTGGCTTTTTTAACATCGGAAACAATTGGATTCATCGGGTGAGAACACCAGCGATTGGTAAAAAGCTCATCAGAATAGTAGAGGAACAATTCAACTTGAGGAGCTGCCGCTTCCTGCTCTGCCATTGCAGTAAATAGCCACCACTTTCCATCCCTATAAAGCACAGTAGTATCCACTGCCGTTATATCTTTCATCAGTGTGATCTTGTGCTGCCATTGATCTGGAAACCGGGCACATTCATACAGATCTATCGTCCTATTCTCTGAAGATTCAGGGATCATATAATAGATTCCTCTCCACTCAAAGACATATGGAAAGGACAAGTGCCAATCTTTTTTTAGAACAGGAACAGGCAGTTTGTAATTACCTTTGGAGTCCATTTCTATGACTGATATATGCCCCCGCTTTGTTGAATAAGGATATTCCTCAATAAAAATATAATAATTGGGCTTCTGATATATCATGTGGGGATCGGCCCAGAAGCGATCGAGTGGCGGAAAAAGATTCTCGTATGCAAGAATGTCTTTTTCAAAGTTCGGATTACGACTAAAAAGTAATCCCCATTGATCTCGAAAAAAGGTACGGCGATAGACTTCCAACAAATTTCTTGCCGCCAGTTTCATCATGATCCAAAAGACTGAAAAATTGGAGGGAATATCGTTCGATCTCAATAAGGATGGAGCTTTGTTTGTTCTGGAGTCATGTTTTTGGAAAAATCCTGCTTCGCCCAAACGATATAGCTTCTCGATCTGCCGTGGCAAAAAAGAGGATGAGGCCCATAGGATGTAATTGCGACTCCGCGCCGGAGAATAGGGATATGTAAAAAACCAGGATTCGAAAAGAATCCGATTGGTGCCGGCTTCCCTTTGCTCTAACGCAACGCCTGTCTCGGGCCATCGTTCAACCGTCTCCCAGAACCCCGTCAGTCCATCTTCGATCTTGCAATGATCCCCCCAACGATACGACCAAAGTCCATATTTCGCGGCGCTCAATACATCGCCACACAATGTACCAAATCCCATCTTGACCAAAATGTCCGGTTGATAGGATTTGATTTGTTCAACATCGCAAGAAGAAAAATGCTGGTCATCATATTTACCAACAGGATGCACTTTTAAAATAGGCACATCCGGAAATATGTTCGATGCATCCTTTTGGATGGAGGCATTTACTCCGCGAATAAATAACTTCTCATCGATTGCATTGAAGACATCATAGAACCAGCGATTCCGTCTTTGCCAAAAAGTTAATAGAGGGGCTGTCTTCTTAATGGGTAGTTGATTTAAAACAACGAGTGTTAGTTCAGCATAATCCGATGAAATAATTCGATGAAGGATATTGAGTGCCCAGGCAGGTAGGAAAACCGAATCCAGAAGAAAGCCTATACGAAGCTTAGCTGACATTTTGCGTTGGGGTATTCAGTAGGTTTGGAAACAAGATTGACGTATCGAATTCATTGGGTATCAAAGGAAGCTAGCCATTCTCTGAAAGACCCCCAACTAAGCTGATACCGAAATACGTAATAAACAAGTTTGGAATACTCCTCCCGGATATTTTGGCGGCTCTTTTGATCTCTCCACCACATACGTTGATAAGGAGTACGCTCAAATGGAACCGGTGCCATCTGTACTTCAACACTATCACCAAATATTCGCTGATACGTCCAGCGAATCCTTCTCATATGAAAGGGATCACTGACAACGATCACGGATCGAACCGGATATGGGCTGTTGGCGACCCATTCTTTTAATCTTTCAGCCTCCATATAGGTACTCAAGACCCTGGCATCATCAAAGGCGATTGCATCTGCAGGTATACCTCGGGCAAGAGACCATTCTTTTGCGTGTTCTCCGTGGTAATAAAGATGAACATCACACCATCCCCCAGTAAAAAATAGTATTTTTGCAAATCCCTGGTCGTACAACTGAATAGCGTAATCGGTTCGATAGTCCTCGCCAGCAATCACATGGATCACATCTGCCTGATGTAATGTATCGTGAACAGAGAGAAAATCGCCAATTAATGGTAACCATTGCTCACGAAACAAAAGAAGGATGATACCCAGGCAGATAAAGCCGAGCACGATTTTCATTTTTTCTTGATAGATTTGGATACCGGGTTTGTACATCTTGCTGATAAAAAGCGTGCTCCGCCACCAGACATTCCGGGAAATGTCAGTCGTTAGTCCCCATTTGACCCAGGCATAGACACCTACGCTTTAGCGTTGATTGACTATGCTGTTTTGTCGCATCTCACAGATCCACCAGTAAATCCAAAACCTATCTCGGCAAAAGCGATCCTGTTGCAACTTTTAGAACATCAGCCGCCTTGCGAAGATTGCTCAGATAGAGGTCGTTATCACTAAATTCTTTGAACTCTTCATAAAGACCCTGCCAAATCTTAAAAGCGGTAGGCTCACTGCAGCCCCGTTTTCGCATTTCGCCGATGAAATCATCGCATGTCATATTCCGGCTATTCGCCAATTCTTGAACTCGACTAGTCATATCTTCTCCATCTAAGGAACGTCCCATCTGACAGGATCATAGAGAAGCATCATCCGCATGTGCAGATAGTTATCAAAAGTTTTTAAGACAAATAAGATACAGTTCGTGTTGATGTATTAATAAAATAAATCGGCTAAACAAAGTTGCCTTGACCACAGATACGAAAAGTAACTGCGAGCAAACTTTGCCTATGCAGACTATAATAAAAATAATCTTAGGAAGATTTAGAAATTTATTTAAAAATTGTTATAGAATTGAATTTCGAATTGGGGGTCAACTTTCATTTACTGGCATGAAACAATATCCACGTCCCCACTGGGTATGAATATATTCGTGATCATGCTGCGAGACTTCCAGTTTCTTTCGCAAATAGTAAATATAGAGAGTCAGAGATGTGGAAAGCTTTTTATAATCACAACCCCAAACCTCATGTAAAAGCTGGCGATGAGTTACAGTCCTTCCCAAATTTCGTACCAGGCAAGCTAGCAAACTATATTCAGTAGCAGATAAATCGAGAACTTTTCCTTCCAGTTCGACCACCTGTGTTTCCAAGTTGATATTTATCTGCTTGTCTGTATAGTGATTGATATCGGAATTCCCGTTATAGATCTTGTTACGCCGTAATAATACCTGGATTCGTGCTCCCAATTCCCCATTACTAAAAGGTTTCCTCATATAATCATCTGCGCCTAGCGAAAAGGCCCGCAACATATCAGACTCGGACGATCTCGCTGTTAACATAAGGATGGGCACATCTGTCAGTTCCCTCAAACGGCTACATACATCCCATCCATCCACCTCAGGCATCATAATATCGAGAACAACCAAATCAGGATGAAGTTCGTACGCGTTCTTAAGACCCTCTCTACCGTCGCAGGCATGATAGACACCGAGTCCGTGAGGTTTCAGAATAATGGTCAAAAGCTCTGCAATATCAGGATCATCATCTATAACCAATATTCTGGACGTTTTATTCCTCCCAGCACCAAATTCCATAAGGGGGTCCCTCCTTAATCCCATAATCCGCCATTGAGTAGACGCTTTAATACATATACATGACAGAAATGACATTAATATAATAACAATCCCCTGTTGAACATTTGTCATGTCTTTCTTATGACATTCAGCATATTCTTGCTGTATAAAATCAAAAACATCAATGTCAGAAACAATGTCGCCTCAATACAGCCCCGTGGAACACCCGTAGCCCTGAATACTTAGGAAGGTCTGTTTGCAGGCATTTGTATCTCTCTGACATAACCAGATCCCACTCTTTGCCGTCAATATGGCGAGACTTTACGTCTAAATTTGCAACACAATAGTAATGGTTGTATGGTTACATAACAAGGGATTAAACCGTCACGCAACTTAGGACCACAACAAACTTCACCCAAAATATCCCATTATCGGGTATGAAGTATTCAGAGCGCTCTTTTCCTGTAAGTATTCTGACAATTCAATAGATAGTCTGGTGAGACCTAGCTTTATGTCTGGAGGAGACCATGCAAAAAAGACTCGTTCATTCTTTTTATATTTTCATGATTCTGGCAGTCATGATCGTTCAATTAGGTCTGGCGCCGGGTTCCGTGACGAACGCGAACGCAGCTTCGCAGCAGGATACAGTCCCACCACGCCCAAGTTTTGCGGGTGTGACTATTTCAAACGTTCAGATTAACGATGGCGGGAATAGTGCCTTCATCTCACCGGGAAGTACGTTCACTCTCAGCTTGAATTATTCCATTGTGGATACGGCGTGCCCCGGCTGTGTCGATGAGATCGAGATCGGCTTTAGCACCGAGAGTGCTCCGTTTACCTGTATCTATACAGGCATTCCCGGTGTGGAGGGAACGAGTGGCACCGCCTCGATTGAGGTGACTGCTCCGACTCAACCAGGTGTCTATTACCTTGGCTTTGATCGCGCCCAGCACTATTCCTGTGAAGAAGCACTCACAGCAGGATGGTGGAACGGCGCACCGGATCCGAGCCGTTACGTTGCCAGCGTCATCGCAGCAACTCAGGTGGTCAACTCCGCTGCTGACTCAGATGATGGAAGTTGTGATATTGAGAACTGTACTTTGCGCGAGGCGATCAACGCTTCCAATTCGCACGAGGGACTCGATGTAGTCGCCTTCAATATCCCCAGCGAGGGTGTTCAAGTTATTTCACCGCTGTCTCCTCTGCCAGCGATCAATGATCCGATCGTCATTGACGGGTATACCCAGACCGGCGCCAGTTCAAACACATTGACCGTGGGGAACAATGCCAACATCCAGGTCGCGTTGAACGGGGACAACTGTTCGCCTGCGCCCTGCTCTCAGGGGTTGTTGATCAGCTCGGGTGGCGGCACGATCCGCGGCTTGGCGATTTACGGAAACTTCAACAACGGGATCGAAGTCAACGGCTCAGGGAGCGGTATCGCTGGAAACTTCCTGGGTCTCCAGGCGAACGGGACTCCAAATGGTGTGGCTGCCTCCGGTGTCTATGTCAACAACACGACCGACAACACCATTGGTGGATATACACCTGCTGACCGCAACGTGATCTCGAACAACCGCGATGGTGTCTTTGTTGCGGCTGGCGCAGCGGACGCAACCGACAACCGCATTACTGGAAACTATATCGGCACCGATCCGTCAGGTACTTCGGCGCAGGGCAATACGCAGCGCGGTATCTTTGTTGGGTCGTTCGGATACACTGCCAGTAACAACTCGATTCGCGGTAACCTGATCTCTGGCAATGGTCACATTGGTGTTCTGTTGCGAGATGGGAATGTCAACAACACCTATATCGTTGGAAATCAAATTGGTTTAACGGCAGATGGCAAGGAAGCACTGCCGAACGGTAGAAGCGAATCTTTTGACGATGGTCTAGCCGGGACAAATGCACGCGCGGGTATCTATGTAGCGGGGTCAAATAATTTCATAGGTGATGTGGAAGCAGGTGGCAATACCATCGCCTTCAATGCGGGAAACGGTATTACGGTTGCTTCTGGTACGGGTAATCGTATAGTAGGCAACAGTATCTTTTCCAATGACGGACTCGGCATTGATCTTGGCGGCGATGCGGTTACATTCAATCATCTGGGTGAGGTAGCAGGACCCAACAAGTACCAGAACTATCCCGTTTTAACGGTGGCAACTTCAGGCGTGGAAACGACGCGCGTAGGCGGCTTCCTGGAGTCTGAGGCGAATCAGGATTATCGCATCGATGTCTTTGCCAATGACTCGTGTGATCCCACCTTCTTTGGTGAAGGGCAGACTTATCTCGGCTCCTTTTATGTGACGACTGACTCGAACGGCCAGGCGATCTTTGACAACAATGTTGGCGGCGGTGTGGCGGAACCGCATGGAATAACTACCACTGCCACAGGCGTGAATGGCACATCGGAATTTTCGTATTGCCGTCCAGTAGCCACATCCAACTTGAATTGGGTGCAGGCGCAGCCCGTGGACAACGGCTCTCAAACACAGCAATACATTACCGACATCTTCCAGGAAAAGTGGTTCAAGTTCCCGGTGCAGCCCGGTTCAACGGTCAGCATCAAATTGACGAGTTTGCCTGGCAGCGCGGTCAGCTTGCATCGTGATCCGATGCCGATCTACGAAGGACTGATCAATCCTGAGAATGCCCCCGCGTTGAGTGCGCAGACGACCGATCCAGCCTTCCTGCCTTCGGGTTCGTTGCCGTCAGGCTCGCTGCCTTCGGGCTCATTACCTTCCGGCTCACTGCCATCAGGTTCCTTGCCTTCGGGTTCATTGCCAACTGGTTACCTGCCTTCAGGCTCACTACCATCTGGTTCATTACCTTCAGGCTCGTTGCCATCGGGTTCCCTACCTTCGGGCTCACTGCCATCGGGTTCTTTGCCGTCAGGCTCATTGCCTTCTGGTTCGCTACCATCCGGTTCATTGCCATCCGGCTCGCTGCCTTCTGGTTCTCTGCCGTCAGGCTCATTGCCTTCTGGTTCGCTGCCATCCGGTTCATTGCCATC
>CAZKSG010000007.1:0-11947 GCA_964555335.1 uncultured Anaerolinea sp. | reverse complement strand
CCGGTTCCTATGCCTCTCTCATTCTGACAGATTCCAGTCGCATGCATGGCACTTCAACTGAGAAAACGACCGCACTCAATGATCTACAGACTCTCGCGGCGCGCAACGATGTAAACGGACTCGTAATTGACCTTGCCGATTCAAAATATGCACGTGTGGCATTTGCCAATACACAAGCCGATTCAAATCTCGGCTGCCCATCTGCAAAGAATACGGTGGCGAACGAGATCAAGAAAGTGATCGATGCCTATCGTGCGGCGAATCCCTCGCTCCAATATCTTGTATTGGCAGGCGGCGCGGATGTGATTCCGTTCTTCCAGGTTCCAGATGTTTCGGGTCTTGCGAATGAAAATGAATACGTGCCTCCGGTCAAGCCTTCCACCGCTTCCGAAGCTGGGCTGGCAACCAACCTTGTGCAGGGACAGGATGCCTACGGCTCCAAATTGAACATCACGCAATTCGGGTACACACTGGCTCTGCCCGATCTCGCGGTTGGACGTTTGGTGGATAACGCCAGTGACATCAGTGCAGCAGTCAACGCCTATATCCAGACCGATGGCGTGATCACACCGCATTCCTCGCTGGTGACTGGCTATGACTTTGTCGGCGATGCGGCTGTTGCGATCAAGTCCGAAATGGACGCAGGCACCAACTCCACCGCTGATACGTTGATCCAGGCGCCCGGCTTGCCTCCCACCGATCCCACCGCATGGACGGCGAACCAACTACGCACAAAATTGCTTTCAGGTAATTTTGATATTGCCGTGCTCTCCGGTCACTTCAGCGCGGGCAACTTGCTGGCTGCCGATTACACCACGCAACTTTCCGCTGCGGAAGTTGCCCAGTCGCTGGCAGATCTGAATCACGTATTGCTAATGACCCTTGGTTGTCATGGCGGTTATAGCATTCCAAGCAGCGATGTGTTAAACAATATTTCCCCTGACCCCGATTGGGCAAAGACCTTCCTGCGCAAAGGCGCAGCGGGCTACATTGCAGCAACCGGCTATGCCTATGGCGATACCGAGTTGACCGAATATGGCGAGCGTCTCTTCGTGCTCATGGCGCAGCAAATGCGCACGGGCAATGGTCCAATCTCGATCGGGCAGGCGGTTGTCAAAGCTAAACAGCAATATCTCGCTGAGACGGCTCAACTGACCGGCATCGACCAGAAGACTCTCATTGAAATGACACTTTACGGTCTACCCATGATGAAAGTGGATATGCCCGGAGCGCGGCTCTCCGCTCAGTCAGACGCATCCATCGTCGGGTCGGTGGATCCGGTGTCGACGGGTCCAGGTGCGGCTTTCAGCTTGAACAGCAGCAACGTGACGTTGAATCCCAACCTCACTACAAATACCAAGTCGCTGCAAAATCTTTCGGACAACAGCACGGTCAACACTACTTATTTATCTGGAACTGCTGGGGTGGTGGTCAACCCGTTCGAGCCGATCTACCCGAAGGAGATCGATAACGTCAGTTCAAATGGCAACGTGTTGCGTGGCGTAGCGTTCCGTGGTGGAACGTATACGGATCAAAGCGGCGTGATCCCACTGACATCTTCGCCGACCACAGAAACATCCACGGCTCATCTTTCCTATAATACGGATGTCTTTTATCCCACACAACTTTGGTCGCCCAACTATGCAGATGCGCTCAGTGGTGGCGCTACGCGTTTGATCTCCTTCCCGGCTCAATTCAAGTCGAGTGCGCCCGGTGCCATTGATGGGACGCTGCGTAAATTCAACCAGCTCGATTTGCAGATGTTCTATCTGCCTTCCAACTGGACAGCTGCAAATAGTTCTGCTGCTCTCAAGGCTGCAGCTGTCAGCGCGGCTCCGACCATTCTCGGCGCCTCTGGCGTGGAGAATGGTAATCAGATCAATTTCAGTGTCAACGTGGCAGCGGAAGGTTCAGCCAGTGTGCAAGCCGTCTGGATTCTATACACAGGTAAATCTGGCAGCGCCTATCACGGCACATGGGCCCCGCTGGATCTGACTCAGAATGCCGATGATCCGACTCTATTTGAAGGTACGCTTAATTTACAAACGGGTGAGAACGCGGAGAATATTCTGTTCATGGTGCAGGCTGTGGGCGGAGCCGGTCTGACGACTCTGGCGACCAACCTTGGCGCGTACTATAGTGTTGCCGACGAAAATGCCACGCAGCTTCCGCCTCCTGCCGCTACAACGCTGAACTTCCAGTCAGCTCCTGCCAGCGGAACGTATCTCAAGAATAGTTCCTTCATTGTATCGCTGCAATCCAATGGGCAGGCCTTATCAGGTCAGTTGGTGTCGTTGGACGTCGGCGGTCAACAAACCTTCGGGGTAACAGATTCTGCTGGCCACGCAACCCTCTCGTTGAACCTGGTGGTTCGTCCTGGTGCTTACACGGCACAAGCCAGTTTCCGTGGCAATGCTGATTACCTCAGTTCCAATGCCACTACTGCTTTCACTGTCAACAAAGACTCCACATCGCTCACCGTCACACCAACCTCTGCCACTGTAACGGCAAATCAAGCTACGCCATTTGTCGCTGTGGTTCGAGATTCAGCAGGGCGTGCGCTTGGCGGCAAGTCTGTGTTCTTCGTGATCCATAACGGAACGAACACATTTGCCACCTCCGTGATTGCTGACTACCAGGGCAACGCCGCACTTGGGATTGTGTCTCTACCAGCGGGCACCTACACTGTGGACGCGTATTTCAATGGCACCATCCCGCTGAGCCCGAGCATCACACTGACCGATGATTACTATCAAAGCTCAAGTCGCTTGGGCTTATCACTCACCATGATCATTGATTCGATACCTCCAACGGTCATAGTCACGGCAACCAATGCAGACGCCTCGCCATATACAGCAGATACATGGACTCATCAAACAGTGACTGTCCACTTCACCTGTACTGATTCAGGGAGCGGCATTGCCTCCTGTCCGGCGGATCAGGTCTTCAGCACAGAAGGCACATTCACCGCCAACGGTACAGTGACCGATATCGCAGGGAATTCTGCGAGTACAAGTTTCGGTCTGATCAAGATCGATAAGACCGCTCCGACCTTGAATCCTGGAGTCAGCCCCAATCCTATCGTCCTGAATGGTACAGCCACTGTTACATCGGGTGCAGCAGATACGCTCTCTGGATTGGCTTCACAGAGTTGCAGTGCATTGAATACCAGCACGATTGGGACCAAAACCGTGACTTGTACGGCAACAGATAATGCTGGTAACACAAGTACAGCAAGCGCTTCATACACAGTGATCACTGGCTTCCCAGCCAGTTCTGTGCTCGACACCTTCAACCGTGCCAATGGCAATGTTGGGAGCAACTGGGCGCTCGCGAACGATACAAGTCTCTATAAGATTACCAGTAATCGCCTGGACGTCCAACTCGGTGGTGCACTGATCTGGAAACCCACTTCCTTTGGCACTACACAGGAAGCTTTTATCACTCTCAGCACGATTGATTCTCACAGTCCATCGCAAGGTGTGATCCTTAAGGCACAATCCATCAGCCAGAATGAGGCGGGTGTCATCATAGTCGTGTACGATGCCCAGGCTGGTGCAGTGCGTGTTTCGACCCTGCGTGCAAATCGCCCTATTTGGACGAATTACGGCAACACATCTGTCACCTTTGCAAACGGAGACCAACTTGGCGCACGTGTCATCTCAAACGGTACTATACAGATCTATAAAAATGGCACGCTCGTTGCTACGATTACACTGAATACGTCGGATCAATCCTTCTTCAATAACAAGGGTGGGCGTATTGGTGTGTGGACCTTGGTGGCACCAAATGCCTTGCTCGACAATTTCGGTGGTGGTAGTGTGACGATCCCATAATCTGCTGATACGATCGGCGGATTGCGATAAAATCAGTCCTATTAGATTGCATGGAAACTTTAGCCGCCTATATTCCAACTGACCGTCGTACTGTTTTAGCGAAGAGTGCGGACCTGCCTCATGATGCAATGGGGGCCGCGCTCTTCGCCGATATCTCTGGCTTCACACCGTTGACTGAGGTCCTGGTACAGGCATTGGGACCTCAACGCGGCGCGGAAGAATTATCCCTCTGGCTGAACAAAATCTATGATGCCCTCCTGGCCGAGATCGAGGACTATCGCGGCAGCGTGATTAGTTTCAGCGGCGATGCCATTATCTGTTGGTTTGATGACCGCGAGAATACTTCTGACGCATCTGCGGCGTTTCGAGCGATGGCTTCCGCGTTGGGGATTCAACAAACCATGCAACAGTTCGCTCAAGTGGAAATTTCCGGCGCAGGGACGGTTTCGTTGGCAATCAAGGTTGTGGTCACAGCTGGCTCGGCAAAGCGATTTCTGATCGGCGATCCAACCATTCAGCTTGTGGATGCGCTGGCAGGTGAAACGGTGTATCGCCTGTCAACAGCCGAGCATCATGCCGAACGTGGAGAGATATTACTGGATCAATCAGCGGTTGCTGTCCTGGGGGGTGCTGTCAACGTGGTGGAATGGCGGGAAGACTCGGAGAGTGGGGAACGATTTGCTGTGGTGGATCAACTCAAAGTGAAGGTGGAACCGCATCCCTGGTCCACACTGGAGGCTGATTCGCTGACCGATGAGCAGGTCCGCCCCTGGCTGCTCCCTCCCGTCTACGAACGGCTGATGAGTGGCATGGGCGAATTCTTAACAGAACTGCGTCCCACCGTATCTTTGTTCCTGCGCTTCTCTGGCATTGACTACGATGCCGATTTCGATGCTCAATCCAAGTTAAATACATACATTCAAGCTGTGCAGCGGATTCTCACCCGCTACAATAGCTATATGCTTCAATTGACGATCGGTGACAAAGGCAGCAGTTTTTATGCTGCCTTTGGAGCGCCATTGGCTCATGAAGATAATGCCATTCGGGCCGTCGCTGCTGCATTGGAGTTGCGTGACCTGCAAATGGATTTCATCACAGACGTGCAGATCGGTATCAGCCAGGGACTCACGCGTACAGGCGCTTGTGGCGGGATGTATCGCCGTACCTACAGCGCCATCGGTGATGAAGTTAACATGGCTGCACGCTTGATGCAAAATGCTCCGCCGGGCCAGGTATTGGTGAATCAAAATGTGCGCAAAGCGACTGCAGACAATTTCAACTGGGAGGACCTTCCACCACTGAAGGTCAAGGGGAAGTCCCAGCCTGTGATCGTTTTTCGCTTGATCTCAAATCAGGAACGACATGGCATTCGTCTGCATGAGCCGAAGTATGCCCTGCCCATGGTGGGTCGTGCGGCCGAACTGGCGTTAATCGAACAAAAACTGGATTTGGCGCTGCGCGGTCGCGGTCAAATCATAGGGATCACGGCAGAAGCCGGTATGGGCAAATCGCGCTTAATGGCCGAAGTCATTCGCCTGGCTAGAGGGCGCAATGTAATCGGATATGGTGGCGAATGCCAATCGTATGGCACGAGTACAAGCTACCTCGTCTGGCAGGATATCTGGCGTGGATTTTTCCAGTTGGACTCCGTCTGGACGGCGGACGATCAAATTGAAGCGCTGAGACAGCAATTGGCGGAGATCGATCCGATCCTTCTTCCACGCCTACCTTTGCTGGGAGTCTTGCTCAACCTGCCAATTCCAGACAATGAATTGACTGCTTCATTTGACGCAAAACTCCGCAAAGAATCACTCGAGTCCCTGTTGGTGGATTGCGTACGGAAACGTGCGCGTTCGAGTCCGCTTTTGCTGGTATTGGAAGATTGTCACTGGCTGGACCCACTTTCCCATGATCTTCTCGAAATCATCGGACGGGCGATTGCCGACCTGCCGGTGCTGATTGCCATTGCGTACCGGCCGCCCCAGGTGGGCCGATTGCTGGCACCGCGCGTCAGCCGGTTGTTCCATTTCACTGAAATTCCGCTCACCGATCTGCCCCCCGAGGAGATCGAACAGCTCGTTTCATTTAAGCTCGGACAGATCTATGGCGAACAGGCCAGGCTTTCTCAAGGGTTGATCGAAAAGATTAGCCGCCGCGCAGATGGCAATCCATTCTATATTGAAGAATTACTGAACTACCTGCGTGACCGAAATATCGATCCGCAACAACCTGATGCATTGGAACAGATCGATCTGCCCGACAGCCTCTACAGTCTGATCCTCAGTCGCATCGACCAGCTTACCGAAAATCAGAAAACGTTGTTAAAAGTTGCCAGCGTCATCGGGCGTTTGTTTCGTGCCGCGATGCTCTGGGGCGTTTACGATCAATTTGGGAATCGACAACGGGTGCAGAGCGATCTGGATACTTTGAGCGCCCTGGATTTGACACCTCTCGATACGCCTGAGCCTGAACTGCTGTACTTGTTCAAACATATCCTGACCCAGGAGGTCACGTACGAAACATTATCCTTTGCCACACGAGCCATGCTGCACGATCAGATCGGGCAATATATCGAGAATACGTATCAGGGAAGACTCGATCAATATATCGATCTGCTGGCATATCACTTCGTGCGCAGCGAAAACCTATTGAAGAAACAGGAATACCTGTTGAAAGCCGCAGAGGCTGCCCAGGCAGACTATGCAAACGCAGCGGCAATTTCATATTATCAACAGTTACTGCATTTGCTACCTGCAGATCAGCGGGTTGGCGGGTTACTAAAACTCGGACAGGTATTCGAACTGGTGGGCGAGTGGGAAAACGCCGAGCAGATCAATCGGGAGGCAGATCGGCTGGCGTCCCAACTGAATGATCTTCCGCGACGCGCGCGAGCCCAACGCTCGCTGGGTTGGCTGCTCAGAAAACGGGGCGTCTACGCCGAAGCAGAGGAGTGGCTGGGGTACGCTCGTGCAAGTTACCAACAGTTAAACGATACTGCCGGATTGAGTCATGTATTATCAAATATTGGTGAAATCTATCGTTTGCAAGGCAAATACGAAGAAGCACGTTCCTTCTACAATGAAAGCCTGAAGCTGGCGGAACAAATTACAGAACTACGTGACCGTCAGGCTGCCCGGGCACACGCCCTTAAAGGAGCCGGAACTGTTGCCACCTGGCAGGGAGATTACGCAACGGCCCGCGTTCTGAATCAGGAAAGTTTGGATCTCCGCCGTGACCTGGGCGATACCCCCGGCGTTGCCACTCTACTCAACAACCTGGGGATCATCGCCCGCTTCCAACGAGATTTAGCCAGCGCGCGCAAAATGAACGAGGAGAGTCTGGCGCTCTTTCGCGAGATGGGCGATCGGTGGGCAGTGGGTCAGTTGCTTAACAATCAAGCCTGTGTGGCCAGCGATCAGGGTGAGTATACGGAGGCGCGTTCCCTGCTCAACGAGAGCTTGATGATCCGCCGTCAATTAGGGGATAAGGCCGGGCTGGCGCTCTCACTTAATACCCTGGCAGATGTCGTGCTGGATGAAGGGGAATTTGGCGACGCCCGTCCGCTGCTCGATGAAAGCCTGGAGATCAATCGTGAGTTGGGCGATCAGACGGCAATCGCTTACCTCATAGAAGATTATGCAGGACTAGCCGCTGCAGAAGCCAAGCCGCAAAAGGCCCTGCAATTGGCCGGGTTCGCAGCCGCATTACGGGAGTCGATTGGTGCGCCACTGCCCTCCATTGAACAGGCACGTGTCGATCGCATGATCGCGCCTGCTCGTGCTGCTTTGCCTGAATCTATAGTAAATGCCGAGTGGGAAACAGGATGCTCGCTTGGATTGGAACAAGCTATTCAGCTGGCGCTATCCATTGAATAAACGATAATTTCTCATCTCAATATTCGTCTGCGCAAATTCTTTTTTGGCTCTTGAAAACACAATGCAGACGCGATGATTGCAGGGTTGGAGCAGCTGGCAATTCTTATATGAGCTGCATCCCTTCGAGCTTTTGTAGGCAGCCGAGTTTATAACGGCATCAGAACTGTCAACGCATGCGAATGTTCGAATAACATCTTCTACTTAAGGCCGGTTGAACAAACTCATGGCAGGTAACGCCCGGTTCTGAAAATCGAACAACGCCTGGTTTTCCCAATTATTCCCCGATGATGAACGTGCAGGCTCCCAGCCGTTACCAGGGACAGCCGTCCACGTAGCGTCCCACCACATAATGCCCAAACCACGTCCGTTCGGCACTGCACGAACGATAGTCATGATGTCTGCCAACATGCGCGCCTGATCTTCGGGTGTGAAGGGATACCCGGGTCGCGATTCGAACTGGATGATGTTTTCATAATTGTCGTTATCTTCTGATGTAAAGGCATACGCCGTTTCAACAACAATGATATCCTTGTTATACCGTACAGCGATATCGTTCAAATTGGTTTGCAGGTCATACATGGTCCCGTGCCAATACGGATAATAGGACACGCCGATCAGATCAAATGGCACATCACGTTCGATGATGCTATCAAACCACCAACGGTACATTTCATTCTTGCCGCCATTGTCCAAATGCAGCATGACCTGTGTATCGGGAGAACAGTCTTTTACGGCGCGGTAACCTTCCTTTAATAATGCAGCCAGTTTATCAAAGCTCTTATCGTTTTTCCCATCAGGCCACAACATGCCATTCGTGATCTCATTGCCCACTTGCACCATATCAGGCGGCGTGCCTTGTTCTTTCAAGCCCATGCACACATCATACGTGTGATCGTATAAGGCTTTCTTAAGTCCTTCAAAATCAAGGTTTTCCCATGCGGCAGGCTTGGGCTGTTTACCAGGGTCCGCCCAACTATCAGCGTAGTGAAAATCCACAAGCAATTTGATCTTTTCTTTTTTGAGCCGTTTCGCCATTTCCAGCAATTGTTTTTTGCCGTGATAACCATCCGGCGAATCGACCCACACACGGATGCGCGCCCAATTCATGCCATGATCTTTCAGGATCTTCAACGCGTCTGCTTGCGTGCCATCTTCGTACGCATACACACCGCCTAGGTCTTCCGACTTTTTTAAACTGGAAATATCTGCGCCCATCACGGTCAACGCTGCGCGACCAGGGACAACCTCCACGTTGTCAAAACTGACCCACTCCCCTTCATCCGCATCCGAAACCAGACTGACCGTGCATTGATGTTTCGTGACTTTCGCCGAAACCACCACCTGCAACCACTTTTCGCGAACCACAGGAATGGACGCTCGCGCATCTTCGCCACAATCCTTCAACGCGATATACGCCTCTTTTTGTTTGCCGCTTGACTTCACCCAGACCTTCAACGTATACCAGCCATTGGGAATATCATTGAATATCTGGATGGACTCAACAAGACCCTTTCCTCCCGGATGCGTGAGTCGCTTCTCACTTTCATAACCTTCTGATTCCACCACCCCAGCCGTCTCCCACCCCTCAAGCGGATTCGCACTTTCAAAGCCGGAATTCACCACAGCCAGCGGAGCCTGAGGTGTTTGATTCTGTCTGAGCATAAATATAACTCCCACAATGACCACGAGTAACACGAGAACAATGATGATTCGTTTGGTCATGATAATTTAGAAATCGGTGATACGCTTCATGCGGTCGAGGTACTTCTCACGAAATTGCGAATTCAGACGCTGCACTTCCTGTTCATTCCCCACGAACGAGCAGCGCAGGCAATAATATTCTTCCTTATCCTTATCGTAGAGCATATCCATATCGATCTCACGCATCAAACAGCGCGGACAACGATAGTTCAACTTGCCTTTGCGACCTTGAGCCATGTGCGCAATTCTCCTTTCCCTTTGACTATCTTCTTGACACCGAGTGTGTACATAGGCGAGAAGGAAAATCCTTCACGGAAATATCCGGTGGCAGATGTTTCTGTTCGCATGGATAACTGTGTATCCACCTGCGGAACAATTGCTTCTGCGCAATGAATATCTTCCATTTCCGACTCGCGACATTGATAGGCGTAGTCAATAGATTCTGTTCTGTTTGTATTCGTCAATGTCAGACGGATGCCCATCATGTCTTCGGGGTATTCAGTGGTTCCATAACAGGCGGTGATGTACTCGTCGATGGAAAGCTCAGCCTCAGGCTTGGTGGAATCGAGAATCCTGCGGATGACCTCCACTTCGCCTGTTCCCTCTGTAATACAGAAAACAGATTGCACACGCACAGAGAAATCCGCAAATTCGATCGTGACCGGATCCAGCGTGACAACGCGTGTGTCACCTTCTTCCGAAAACGATGCCAGTGTGCGACAGGTGCATAAGTCCACCTGTTCAGCGCCATATCCGATCTTGCAACTCTTAACCGCGCCTTCGCCTGCATAATGCGTGAAGAACCCAGAGCGATAGAGCGACTGCACCAGGAAGGGATACGATGCATCCTGATTCGCCTTTGTGCCCACGCCAACAGGACGAATCAGTTTGGCAGCATAAGGACGCAGGTCTACCATCGCGCCGCCTTGATTCATGTCGAGGCAGAAGCGCATGAACGGGTCCGCATACCAGAACATCTGTCGCTTCGAGCCGTAGAGGATATCTTTCCAAAGCGTGCATTCGGGGCGAGTATATGGGCGGTTCTCGCGATAGACATCCGCAAACTCGCTCATGGTCAGATCGTGCAGTTCGCCGCGTTTTTTCAACTCACCGTAATACGCCATGCCATCTTCATAGCTCTTCAACAAAAAGGCATGGTCCGATTCCCAGCGACCACCCTTGCTCATCCAACCAGGACCCACGAACATCATGTTGTAGGAATAGCCTCGATTGTATTTGACCATCGAGCGATATTGGTCAACGATGTTTTTGAAATACGGGATTTCCCGTTCTTCAAAAACCATACCGCGCAAAATATTTTGCGGATGCGTTCCATAATACGAACCGGGACCATCAAAGACTGCCATCAGATCACGCGAGAGGTGCGGGATGGCGACGATGCCAATATCGTCATCTTTATCGGATGCAATGCAGTGAATATTGTTCTTCGATGGGATCCACGGGTTCCAGGGTCCACCATCCATGAGCGTGTACCAGGAGTTGTTGGCGTTCCAGTATGCCTTCGGTCCTTCCTCCCAACACGTTGCCACTGCGGCTTTGACCATCGGATATTTTTCTTTGATGTAATTGACCAACTCAGCATCCATGTAATACGAGCCGGTGGATGTGGGATAGAAACCAAAGACCTCATGGAACTTGTCAAACACTTCATCCACGATCTTGCATTTGTCTTCCATCGAGAACAGCCAGATGGCAAGTTCCTTCGATTTAAATTTCTCACGAAATTCCTTGCACTGGATTCCCAAAAACGTGGAACCAATCTCATCGTCATATTTTTCGTGATGCTCTTTGGCAATCTCCACGGCTTCCGCGTTGAACAAGCTGGCGTACGTCATCTGGATGGTGGTACGTAATCCGTTTTCGTGAGCGATGCGCTGCTGCGTGCGGAAGATATCCAGCGATTCCTGCAAAACCGTGCTACGGGTCAGATCTTCGACCTTACCCTGCTCCGCTTCCTTTTGAATGTATTCCGGGACCATCTCGGGGCGATGTATGATGTTTAAGTAGAAATGACTCATGTTGATTTCTTATATAAGATCTGACAGGTTTTTGGAAACCTGTCAGATCTTTCGCTTATTTATTCTTTCACCGACCCAGCGGTCAAGCCACTGATGACATACTTTTGCAATGGGATATACATCAAGATGATCGGGATGGCTGCCATAACCGAACCCGCGGTGATGACGCCGAAGTCCTGATCGAAGCGGTCAGAGCGGAAAAGGAAGATACCGACCATGACCGTAAGCTTATCCGCAGTCTTGAGGATGATACGCGCAATTACAAAGTCACCGTACGCTGCAATAAAGGACAGCACACCCACGGTAATGACCATGGGAATGATCATCGGAAAAATGATGTACTGGAAGATCTGCCAGTGTGATGCGCCTTCCACCATGGCGGATTCGTCAAGTTCCTTGGGAATGGCGTCGATATACGATTTGACCATGAGGGCATTGATGCCCATAGCTCCGGCTGTATAGATCATGATCAAACCGCCATGCGTATCGAGTCCCA
>CAZKSG010000006.1:0-58154 GCA_964555335.1 uncultured Anaerolinea sp. | reverse complement strand
CAGCACAGTATGGTTCCGAACAGCGACACACTGCAGGAACGAACGGCGGAATCGTGGGGACGGTCAGTTATGACACAACCCGCAACGAATTGAATCCTTCGTATGCCGCCATTGAAGACTGGCAGCCCAGCATTGCCGGGTTGACAGTCAATCTCTATGCTCCGGTCGAATGCCCATATGATGTAAACGGCAATCAGACAGCTCCGTGCGACCCGCTTGGCATCTACATGCTGAACGGAGATGGTTCCTACGCGACCGGCGAATTGTTAAATCAGTACATCACAGAAACCTGGGAACGTCCCTCTGGCTGTGTCGCCCGTAATGTGGATGGCAATCCGCTGATCCATGGTACAGATGAGAATGCCCTGCCGCTCGATCCTGATGCACCCTGTCTCGAAGCTCCAATGATGGGCGTGCAATTCGGTCCCATGGCCGATGGCGTGGGTACACCTGATGAGAACTTTGGCGCCAGCGTAGACGGCAACTATGGCTTCGGCGATGGATGTTTCCTTGTGGACGGAGGCGGCAATGTGACCGGTTTGGGCGTTTTCGATGATGTCACCCAGACCTGCTCGAGCGGTGAACTTCACAGCCTGCCTTCCAACAAAGATTATCTCGTCAAGGTAGTAATCCCCACCGAGGCAGATGTATATGGCCCGGCGGCTGTACATCCCGACCGCCCCATGTACCAGGTGACGCGCGAAGAGGATATCAACATTGCGAACGGCGATTCCTTTGTTCCACAGGTGCCGCCGCCGGCTTGTGCAGGCACGTTGCACACTGTGGACGTGCTCGATGGCACCGCCGATAATTATCCTGCCGTGGACGGATTGGGCTATGATATTAACGGTCTGCCCGTGGGCGTTCATGTGGATGGGTCAACACCCACTGACAACCCCAACTTCGTCGATATCGGCGGGACGATCTATGAAGGACAGCCCAAGCCTTTATGCGATATGAAGTTGATCCATTTGGGAGATCGAAAGTCGATCGCTCCGGGCTTCAACCTGTTCACCGATGTCCCACTTCCGGGCCGCTTCTGGGGTCTGCTTGTGGATGATTTGAATTTCTCAAGTAATTCCCACTCACTCTTGTATGGTGAGAAGATGGGAATCCCCTTCGCTCCGGTCGGGATCTACGATTACACCAACCGATTGATCTACACTGCCGAGTCAGATTACAACGGCTTGTTCGATGTGCTTTTGCCTTCGACAAACCGCATTAGCTGCCCAACTCCGTCGGGTGTGTGTGCAAATCTGTATCGCCTCGTGGGGAATGATCCGGGTGTACCAGGTCATTGGAACCCGAACTACACTCCTCAATACCGTACCATTTCGGCAGAGTTTGAAGCCTTCCCGGGTCTTACAGTACCGGCAGACCTTGCGCCTACTCAGGTTGCGGTCTCGGTCCAGATTCCGGGGACGCAAACACTCGTTCCCATCTCCTGCACAGCCGATGCAGCCCAGCCTCAACTGCTGGCTGTAAGCAAACCCTATGCCGATCTCTCCGGTGGACCTGCGTCGTTCACCATCGATGGTTATGGTTTCGGCGCAACGACCGGCCAGGTATTGCTGGACAATATCCCCCTGCCAACCACGTCCTGGAATGATGGTCACATTGCAGTGACCGTACCCACCGGCACAGCAAGTGGAACCCATCAATTGAGTGTCAAAGCTGGCAATGGGATGAGCACGGTCAACGGTCTGAGCTTCCATGTGATGAATAGTTCAGCTGTTTCTGTCGTCACATTCCCGACCAATACCAGTCCATTGGATACGTTCACCAATCGGGCCACGCTTGGCTCAAATTGGAGCGCAAGTCCGTCAGGTTCCTTCAGTGTGCTCAACAATGCTGGAACGAATAACGACTATTTGCGCATCCGAACGGTTGGAGTCAGCAATGCCTGGTGGAACAGCGGCTTTGGTACAAATCAGGAAGCCTACTTTACCTTCAAGCAGTTCTCCGGCAATCCCGGTGCGAACGAACAGGGTCTGTTGCTCAAATACAGCGGAGGAACTTCACCCAATACCCTGGCCGCACGCTGGATCGAAGTCACCGTGGATAACAACAACAGCACCGATCCTGAAGGCAAGTCTGTGCGTGTGCGCACGAAGCTGGCAAATACCACTATCACCGATCAATTGGAGATCACAGGTCAGGCCGCCACATTCTCGACTGGCGACCAACTCGGAGCAGTAGCTTTAAGCAACGGAACGATCATCGTCTATAAGAACGCGAGCGAGATCGGCCGTGTCAACGTTCCAGGCACTGCCACCATGTCCGGGCAAATTGGTCTGCGATTCGAGGGGACCATCCAAAACATAGCGTCTGGCCCTGCCGTGGAAGCCAGAGTGGATGACTTTGGTGGTGGCAATGTAACGCTGGTGACGAATACAGGCAGCGGACCTTCATTGTTCGAGGTGGGTCCGGGTCGCGCCTATGCGACGATCCAAAGCGCAATTGACGCTGCCGCCGCGCAGGCTCCCTATAAAGACTCACTGGTAGTAGTGTATCCGAGCGCAGTGGATAACAACAACCCGCGCTATAACGGACGCGGCGCCTATTACGAAAACCTGATCATGTACGCCCCCGTCAAGTTACAGGGTGTGGGTCCCGGCGGTGTCCGTCCCGATGGTAGCATCGTTCAAGGTTCGATTGTCGATGGCATTGCCTTCGGCGGAGATACCACCCTCGCCACCAACTGGCTTGGAAAAGTCGGTTCTCTGACCTGGGATGGGAATCAAAACGTCTACGATGGACAGGTGATCTACGTATTGGCATCGGATACTGGCGCTCCCTCGACAAGCCGGGCGGGCACTTTCAGCTCGACATCGTTCAAAGCTGCGATCGATGGTTTTAATATCCGCGGCGGCGACCAACAAGGGTTGCCCGGCAATCTCACTGCCGTCTTCGGCGGGTTCCCAGGTCCATTGCAGCCTGGCCAGGTGGAAACACAAGGCGGCGCGATCTTTGCCAATTCCTTCGTCCGCAATCTGCAGGTCACCAACAATGTGATCGAAAGCAATGGCGGTTCGTATGGTTCCATCCGCATTGGCACGCCGAACATCGTAAATGATCCGGCAACAGGTATCAATGAGTCGGACAGCCAGAACGATAATGTCCGTATCGCCAACAACCGCATTCTGTCCAACGGCGGGACCAATCTGGCCGGTGCCATTGGTCTCTTCAATGGGGCGGAGAATTATGAAGTTGCCGGTAACGATATTTGCGGCAATTTCTCTGCAGAGTATGGCGGCGGCATCAGCCACTTTGGCTACAGTCCGAATGGCAAGATCCACGACAACCGCATTTACTTCAACCGCTCCTACGATGAAGGCGCTGGCATCATGATCGCTGGCGAACTCCCAGCCAACCCGGCCGCCAATTACGGTACGCCTAATGGTCCACAGGGTGCAGGAGCAGTAAATATCTATAACAACCTGATTCAGGCTAACCTGGCCGATGATGATGGTGGTGGGTTGCGCTTCCTGATGGTGGGCAACTTCCCGATGAATGTGTACAACAACATGATCGTCAACAACGTCTCCACGCACGAAGGCGGCGGTGTTGCCCTGGATGACGCATCGAACGTACGCTTCTACCACAATACGGTCATGAAGAATATCACCACCGCGACGGCCGTCACCAGCGATGGGCTCCCCGCCCCTGCCGGGCTTTCAACCGGCATGAACAGTGTTCAGTTGCAGAACACACTCTCCGGCGCCCCAGCCTGGAGCACCCCACTTCTCTTCAACAACATATTCTGGGACAACCGCGCGGGCAGCAAGGGTATCAGCATGGTGACCGGAATCGGCGCTACGGGAGATGCCCTGCCGATCAACAATTGGGATATGAGCCTCTTTGGCGCCCCGGGTTCGCTCTCCCCCACAAATTCCATCCTCCAGGATGGGATCGGGGTTGCCCCCAGTGGCACGAACCTGTCATCTGACCCGACTGTCATCAATCCCATCGATATCGCCCTGTCCTTCACATCCTGGCGTACCAATATCAACTTTATCGGTGCGATATTGGTGAGCGCAGACCTGCCGCCAAGCCTGTTGAGCAACTATCACATTGCCAACGCCTCTCCGGCAGTGAATCTCGGTGCTCCATCCAAAGCTGTACCGCTTTATCAGCAACCGGCAGCCTTAATAAGCGCCCCAACATTCGACATCGATCTGGATGTCAGACCTGCATCAAGTGGATTCGATGCAGGAGCCGATGAGTTGCAGTCTCCGAAAGCGGACCTTTCCATCACCAAGACCGATAATGTGGCCAGCGTATCACCGGGTGGAGCACTCACCTATGTGATCACGGCTTCGAATGCCGGTCCAAACGCATCTACTGCGGTCGTGACCGATACGTTTGACGCGAACCTGACCAATGTCAACTGGACCTGTGTCCCTGCTGTTTCGTCGAGTTGCCCGCTTAACGGCACAGGCAACATCAATGCCAATGTCACCTTGGGAGTGGGTGGAAGCGTCACCTTCACCGTGACCACCACACTATCGTCATCTGCCTCAACAGGAAACCTGACGAATACCGCTTCTGTCGCTACGACCGGACTAACGACCGATCCGAATCCTGCAAACAACACAGCAACCGACACGGACGCGGTGACCCTCTCAGCACCGACTCTGAACATACTCGACACCTTCAACCGGAATAACGCATCGAACCTAAATACGGGTGCACCTGCTGGTGTGAACTGGAGTCAGTCAACATCGACACTCACGGTTATTCGGGTCAACTCGAACCAGGCCAATTGCGCCCTACTAGGCAACTGTGCGGCAGGTGGAGCGATCTGGAATGGCACTGTCAATGTCTTCGGTACGAAGCAGGGTGCCGGGTTCACCTTCACCAGTTCTCCGGTGACAGCCTACCTGGTCTTGAAAGCCAGCGGCGGTTCTGCGAACGCACCGACGAACTTCATCCGTGTGCGCTATACCGGAACACAGGTCATCGTGGAGACAACGAACAACACAGGTGGATCATTCACAAACCGCGGTACCTTCGCAGCGACCTTCGCCACCAGTGACCGTATTGTTGCTGTCGCCAATGCCGATGGCTCCGTGGATGTATGGAAGATAACAGCGGCAAATGTCACGACCTATCTGGGTCATAGTTCAGCGGTGGCTGGTTTCACAGGTACCGGCCGCATCGGTATGATACTGCTGGCTACGGGTCAGGTCGACGACTTCCGCGGAGGCAACGTTCCGTAACGATCAGCGAGTATCCGGGGGCTCGTTCATCGGGCCCTCGGATACCCTGAAAAAGGAGAATCCATGAATAAGCATTTATCACGCAGAGACTTTCTCAAGATCGCGGGTGGCGCAGTGGTCACGGTTGCAGGGATCGGCATGCTGCCACAATTCCTGAAGAAGACCTTGATGGCTGATGAAGTCGTCAATGCCGCAGTGGGCGATCCCGATCTTTTCTGGGCTGGAACCGACGGTTGGTTCTGGCTTCCACCAACACCCGCCCTCCCACCGTACCACCCCGATACGTATGCGCCCAATCCATTCACCACTTATATTTTCGGTTTTCGTAATGTTACAGGGCTGACGGATGAACAACGGCAAAATCAAAAGAACAAGGCTCAACATACTGCGCCGTTCTTCTGGGTCGATCAGTTCAACGGTTCGAACGAGTTCAGAATGCAATTGACCAACCTGGGGTTGGCGCTGCGCCCTGATCTAACCGATGCCCATACCTTGCACTGGCACGGTTTTCGAAATGTGATCCCCTTCTTCGACGGTGAGCCAACCGGTTCGGTGGCTGTACCTGTTGGACAGTTGTTCACCTATATCTATCGTCCACGTGACCCGGGCACTTATATGTATCACTGCCATGTGGAAGATATTGAACATGTGACCATGGGAATGACCGGAATCGTCTTCGTCCGCCCGCTTCAAAACGGAACCAACATCGGCGGTCTCACGAAATTTGCCTACAACGATGGCGACGGTTCCACCGGGTATCACCGTGAATTCGCGATGCTTCTAAGCGAGATCTGGGCAGAAGGTCACTGGAACGATGCGCACATCCAGGAATCTGACTGGAGCATGTTCCAGGCAGATTTCAGCCTCCTCAACGGGCGTGTGTATCCCGACACGTTGCAGCCCAACTCCCCGATCAATCTCGGGGCATCGGCGCACTCCCTCACGATTCAGACGGATGCCAACGGCGACCTCGCAACCAATGCCGGGCTCGAACATCTGCAATACAACCCGCATTCGTCTCTGATCACCTGCAACGCGGGCGAAAAAGTTCTGCTTCGTTTTGCCAACCTGGGCTTCCGCGAAGCCGCTATGACCCTGGCAGGCATCGATATGAAAGTAGTAGGACGCGATGCAACCCCGATGAAAGGCAGAGACGGCACGGATACCAGTTACACGACCGACACCCTCTTGATGGGAGCCGGCGAAAGCTACGATGCCATCTTTACCGCTCCCGCGTATCAAGGACCCGGTCCCTATGACACCTACGTGCTGTATAACCGCCGCTATACCCAGGTCAGCAATTTGAGCGATGGTGGTGCTGGCGGTCAACGGACGGAAGTGCGTGTCTATCCGGGGACACTGCCTGCGCAGCAGTATCTTAACCAACATCCCAATGACGTGGTCGCGTAGCCGGGAATTGCCAAAGGAGTATGAAAATGATCACTTCAAAATCAAAATGGACTCGATTGGCAGCAGTGCTTGTGATCGGTCTGATGGCGTTCAGTCCCTTTGCCCGTGAACGATCGGCGAAAGCAGCCACTGGGGGCACAGGCATTGTCTGTACTACAGGACCGAGCTTCCTGCTCACTGCACAATCAGGCTATATCCAAATGCCGGATATGAATACGATGTACATGTGGAGTTACGGGGCAACCGGTTCAGGCTTTCAACATCCGGGGCCGGTGTTGTGCGTCAATCAGGGAGACACGGTCACAGTGACACTTGTGAATTCCCTGCCTTATGGATTGTCCTCCTCCATCATGTTCCCTGGTCAGGAGAACGTACTGGCAAATGGCGTTCTGGCTGAACCAGAATTCGATGGAGGCGGGAACCTGACCTCCCTGACGAAGAGCGCCCCATCGGGCGGCAGTGTCACCTACAGTTTTGTAGCAAACCGCCCTGGCACCTTCCTCTATGAGAGCGGCACAGATCCAAAGACCCAGGTTCCCATGGGGCTGTTTGGTGCTTTGATCGTTCGCCCATCGGCTGGAGCGAATTTCGTCTACAACCGCTCAGACAGCCGCTTCACCCCGAGTGAAGAATTCCTGGCGTTGCTCTCGGAGGTCGATCCGTACCAACATGCAGCCTGGGAATATGGATTCAATCAGGGCAAGAACTATAACCTGAATAACTATCGCGCGCGTTATTGGATGATCAACGGACGCGGCTTCCCGGATAGTGTCGCTGATAACTATGCCTCCTGGCTGCCTACCCAGCCATATGGTGCGTTGGCGCGCATCTACCCCTATGATGCGACGGGTCATCCTTATCCTGCTGTAGAACGGTTCATCAACGTGGGAACAGAGGAATTTCCGTTCCACCCGCACGGGCAGAATGGTCTGGTAATTGGACGGGATGGGTATCCGATGGAGGGCCCAGGCGGTGAGGACCTCTCCTTTGAAAAATTTGCGGTCAATATCGGGCCAGGACAAACCTGGGATGTGATCTTCAAATGGTATGACGCAGAAGGCTACACCCCATCCAATCCTGTTCCAGTATCAATCCCAGATCTGGTCAACCTATCCATCGGTATGTTCTACAGCGGAAGTCCCTACCTTGGTTCACAACAGACAATGCCTCCCGGCATCAGCACATTGAACCAATGCGGCGAATATTACATCATCTCGCACAACCATGCCCTCTTCCAACTGGACGCCTTTGGACAGACGATGTCGGGTCCGATCACCTATTTGAGGATCGATCCGCCTCAGCCTAACACTTGTCCATAGGGCCAAGGAGACCACGATGCAAACCAAAAGAATTCTTTCACGTTTTGTTCGAACAGGTATACGGTTGTGGATCTTCACAGCCCTGCTGGTTGGGTTGATCGGCAATGTCTCGTCTGTTGCCGCAGCTCCATCACTAAACCTAAACACGGTAACAGTTGGGGCACAGTCTGGCAACCCATCTTATGGGGCGTCAGGCAGTGCGTCCTTCAGTGTAACAGTGACGCGCACGTCAGGGACTCCATCCAGTTTCAACCTGAGTGTTTCAGGGTTACCCTCCGGAGCAAGCGCCTCGTTTTCCGCTTCAAATCCGGTTTCGTTCCAGGGCAATCCGTCGCGTACCGTAACATTGACCATTAATACATCGGCGTCCACGCCGGTTAGTTCCACAAACTTTACTGTAACTGCCAGCCAGACATTTTCCACTACGCGTACCGGCACCGGAACTTTGACGGTCGTCAAAGGAAATCAGACCATCACCTTTGGTTCGTTAGCCAATAAGACGACGAATGACCCGGATTTCAATGTGAATGCAACGGCCAGCTCAAGCCTGCCGGTTAGTTTTGCTGCGTCTGGCTCATGTACGATCGGTGGCACACTGGTCCATATCACAGGAGCAGGTTCCTGCACGATCACTGCTTCACAGGCAGGCGACTCCAATTACAATGCCGCATCGAACGTTGTCCAAAGCTTTTCCATTATCACAGCTGGCCCCAGCACAGGCATCGATCTGTGCGCCACCAGCGGCTCGATCACCGTTCCCGGTGGAAGCGTTCCCGTGTGGGGATACGCGCTCGGAGATTGCAGCAACAATCCAACAGCTTCGGTTCCGGGGCCGCAGCTAACGGTGGATGAGGGTTCGACCGTCACCATCACATTGCATAACAACCTCAGTGAGGTCACATCCCTTTTGTTCCAGGGCCAAGCCATGGTCCCGGACCTGAACGGTGCTTCTGCCAACGGCGGAGTACATTCGTATACGTTCACAGCGTCTCATCCGGGCACTTTCCTGTATGAGGCAGGCTTATTATCCAACGCCCAACATCAGGTGGCGATGGGAATGTATGGCGCCTTGATCGTCCGCCCCAGCGGTTTCCCGACTGCACCTGGGCAGGCCTATTCCTCTGCATCCACTGCGTTCGACAAGGAAGCAGTTCTGGTGTTGAGCGAATTGGATACGTCCCTCAATAACCTCATCACGAGCGGCAATCCGGCGGCGTTCGATATGCGCAAATATAAGCCGAAGTACTTCCTGATCAATGGCAAGACCTTCCCCAACACAGATCTCATTTCTGTGACTGGGGGAGACAAAGTATTGCTGCGCTACCTGAACGCCGGTCTGCAAGCCCATGCAATGAGCACTCTGGGGCTTTCACAAACCGTCATCGCCCAGGATGGCAATGCCTATGCCTTGTCGCATAATATGGTCGCTGAAACAATCGCCACCGGTGAAACGCTTGACACACTGGTTGCAATTCCGGCGACAGCGGCAAACGGTCTTAAGTTTGCTGTATATGATGCGAACATGTTATTGCGCAATAATTCCGGCACCGGAACCACGAATTCTGGTTTCGGAGGCATGCTCACGTTCCTCATGGCCGGAACTCCCACACCTCCTCCGCCTCCACCGCCCGATTCCATCGGACCGACGACTCTCAACGTTTCACTACCCGGCAGCGCGGTAAATGGAACCATGAGCGCCGGACTGTCTGCTTCGATCAGCGATGTCAATAGCGGTGGTTCCAACGTTGTCGCAGCAGAATACTTCATCGACTCGGCTGGGGCCAATGGCACTGGCATCTCCATGAGTGGTTCGTTCGGCACGCCGGGTCCCATTTCGGTCACGGCGACCATCAGCGCAGGCACCATTGCAGGTCTCTCCACTGGCAACCATATCATTTATGTTCATGGGCTTGACTCCGCGAGCAATTGGGGATTGTTCAACCAGGGTGCCCTCCATGTGGATAACACAGCACCGAACGTCACATCCCCCAGCGTTTCGCCCAGCCAGACAAACGGTTCGGTAAACGTTTCTCTCTCCGCTACGGCAGACGACACAGCCACAGGTAACAGCAATATCGGTGCCGCAGAATATTGGATCGACAGTGGTTCGGCGGTTGCGATGAACGTTGTTTCCACTTCGTCCATCTCCGGAATCTCCGCCACGATATCCGCCGCAACAGTAGCAGCATTGACCGACGGCACACACACGATTCACATCCACGCGAAGGATGTGCTGAATGCTGCCTGGGGACCCGAGACAACAGTTGCCCTTAAGGTAGACAAGACCGGTCCTGGGACCAGTGGCGTCACGGCATCTCCGAACCCCAACAATGGAGCATTGCCGTACAACACCAGTGTCCCGGCAGTTCGGGTTTCAGCTACGTTTGACGATTCAGCGAACGGCAACTCGAACATCGCAGCAGGCGAGGGTTTCATTGACACCTACAATACAAGTCTGAATGGAACCGGGTTTGTATTCGTTGCAGCAGATGGCGTATTCAACAGCGCCTCTGAAAACGGATACGCCGATGTGCCTCTGCCGGTCATTAACAGCCTGAGCGCCGGAAACCACACTATCTATGTTCACGGGAAGGACTCGTCCGGCAATTGGGGTACAACATCGACGGTGACACTGGTCATCGACAAGACCGCTCCCACGGCCCTGAGCATCAACCGTGCCAACTCGAATCCGATCACTGCAGCGAGCGTAGACTTCACTGTTACATTCTCAGAAAGCGTGACGGGTGTATCGAGCGCCAATTTCAGTCTCGTTCAAGGTGGCGGATTGACCGGAGCCGCGATCACCTCGGTGGCTGGAACCGGTGCAACGCGCACGGTCACAGTCTCGACTGGGTCGGGTGGCGGCACCCTTGGGTTGAACCTCACCTCAGCTTCTGGCATCACTGACGCCGCAGGCAATGCATTGTCATCTGCCGGATTGCCCATCGTAGGTCAGGTCTACACACTGTTGACTCCTCCGCTCTACTTCTCGACCTTTGGCAATGCCACGGTTGGAACGATTGCCAACCCCGACGATGCTGATATCTACTTCTGGGATGGCGCCGCCTTCAGCCGTGTGGTCGATGCATCTGTTGCCCCCTACTCTCTGCCCAGCGGCGCGAACGTGGATGGCTTCGACCGTGTCAGTGCAACCCAGTTCTACATGTCATTCAACGGTCAAGTAAATGTTCCCGGCATCGGCAATGTCCAGGACGAAGATGTAGTGTATTTCAATGCCGGTACCTGGAATATGGCCTTCGATGGCAGCCTGTATGGATTAGGCGGCACGACCGCTGGAACCAGCTTCGACCTCGACGCGATCAGCGTTGTTGGCACCACGCTGTACTTCTCCACCGATAACAACAACGTGCCTACGGGTGCAGGTGGAACCGGTGACGATGCCGACATCTACAGATGGAATGGAGGCAGCTCCTTCACTCGTGTCGCTGACGCCTCAGTCCTCGGTTGGTCAACAGCCAACGTAGATGGTCTCGTATGGGTGGATGCCACGCATGTGTACCTGTCATATAGCGCAGACACAACCGTCCCCATCCTTGGAACCATCCAGGATGAAGATGTCGTATACAACAACAACGGCACATGGTCAGTGTACTTTGACGGTACGAGCAAGGGATTAACCAGCGGCAACCACGATGTAGATGCCTTTGATATTCCGTAAAACGGACCTCAACTCATAATGATGCTGGAGGCTCATAGATACCGAGCCTCCAGCACAATTCAGGACATACAAGTGGACAACGTTCTTATTGCAACACAATCTAAATTAGGTCTTCGTCATACTGTGCTTATCTTCTTTTTGCTTCTTGTGGCCGGCGTGTTGTTGTATGGTGTCGCAACACCGCCTTCGGCATCGCCCCATTACAAACCGATTTCACAACAAGCACTTGAGGATGACTATGGGATTCGTGTGAATCTCGTTGCGGTCACTGCGGCGGGCGGTTTTGTAGATGTGCGCATCAAGATCGTGGATGGTGCAAAAGCAAAGTCGCTTCTTGGCGACAAAGGAAACTTCCCCAGCCTGTTGGTAAACAATCGGATCATCCTGAACGCACCGGAGGATACAAAGTCTCAGGAAATCAAATTTGTTGACAACAACAACTTGTTTATTCTGTATGCAAATTCTGCCAACATCGTCAAGCCCGGTACACCTATCCAGATCTTGTTCGGCAACATTGCCCTGGAATCCATCAACGCAAAATAGAGGAAACGTTATGAAATCATTGCCCCTCAGGATCGGTTCGTTCGCACTCTTTATCATACTGAGCCTGTCCGCATCCTGTTCCATATTCAAGCCATCATTTAAAGGTGAAGTATTAGACCCTGTAACATCCGCCCCGCAAATCAGCATGATGGACCAGGATGGCAGATTGTTCCAACTCAATGCCATGCGCGGCCGTGTGGTATTGGTGTTCTTTGGGTTTACAAATTGTGTGGATGAATGCCCGTTGACTCTGGCTCATTTCAAGCTTGCTCTGGAGGCGCTCGGCGATCAAGCGGATCAAGTGCAGGTCGTCATGGTAAGCACGGACCCAGTCCGTGATACGCCTCAGGCGCTTAAGAACTTCATGAACAAGTTCAACCCATCGTTCATTGGCATCCCAGGCTCAGTCGATACACTTACAAAGGTTTGGGATGACTACGGAGTGACAGTGCTCGACGGCGGCGAGACACATTCCAGTTACACATATGTGGTCGACAAGAAGGGCAATCTACGTTTGCATTTCGATCCAGACACGGCGCCTGAAGACATTGCGTCAGATCTAAAACTTCTCCTGGCTGAAGATTAACAGTTGCACGTATCGAATGGAATGGTGCCATGAAATACAAAATCATTAAATGGTTGGGGCTGGTCTTTATCCTTGAAGCAGGGTTTCTCCATTACGCTGCTTCACAGTCCGCCTACTTGAAAGCTCCCTACCTGGGATTTTTGCTCGTTGGAATTTTTTTGGCCACGCTGATCGCGGCATTTGGGATCTATCACAAACAAGCCTGGGGTTGGGGAATCGGTGCGATGCTCAGCATTGGCTCATTGATCGGGTATGCGTGGAATTCCACGTTCGGCTTGCCACAACTAGCCGTAGGACCATGGTTATATCCGTATGCCATCGTGGCCAGCATCGCCGAAACCCTTTTTCTTGGGCTGGTATTGTTCCGCCCGTGGAAACTCTCTGAAATGCCGGTCGTTTCCTCATCACACTATGGGCTCTTTCTGCCGTCCATCGTAATCATGGTCGCGGCGATGGCCTTTCCAACCTATAAATGGGACATTTACGCCAGCGAAGTCGGTTACCACCGCCACGTGGCATCTGTAGAAGTTGTGTGCAGCACACCTGTCACATCCCAGGCTGAATTGGAGGAACGATATGGTATCCAGCTCTCCCTGGTGGGCATGACAATGTTGGATGGTGTGGTAGATGTCCGCCTGAAAATCCTGGATCCGGAAAAGGCGGACCAACTGTTAAGGGATCAAGTCGCGCTTCTTGTCGACCAACAGTATCTGGTCCTTGCCCCACATGCTCATCAACATTTTATGTTGAAGCGCAACAAGATCCATACCCTTTTCTTCCCAACCGTCAACAAGAAGATTCATTCCGGCTCTGAGGTCAGCCTGGTATTTGGACCTGTGCGCACAGAGTCAGTAGTAGTCAAATAGCGAACGCAGGCTCAAAGACTTACAGGATATGAAAAAAATAGTATCTTCCCTTTTACTGACTTTTCTCCTCGTCTCTTTCATCAGACCATGGAGCGCGGCGAGTGCCAACTCATCTGCGATAAAAATCCTGCCAGATCGCCCATCGAAGATCGACGGTTCATTAAGTACACAACTTCGCTCGCTGCAAAACGGCGACATGGTCACAGTCATCGTGACGCTCCGCCAACAGGCAGATGTTTCACGCGTAAACGCTACTTCGCGTGCTGCCCGCCAGCAGGAGACTATTCGGGCATTACAGACAGCGGCGAACATCTCGCAAAAACGACTCAGGGTTCTGCTGAATACCCATATACAACAAGGTAAAGCACGGAATTTTAAGCCCCTTTGGATCTTCAACGGATTCTCCATTACAGCAACTGCCGATGTGATCAACGAGCTTGCTCAACGCCCTGAGGTATTCTCCATTTCATCTGACGATCTCGAGATCACACCCGCTTTAGGGCCAGCAGAACCGAATCTTACCGTTATTAATGCCCCCGCCTTGTGGAACCAGGGAGTGTATGGGCAGGGGGTTGTAGTTGCCAACATGGATAGCGGTGTGGATGTCAACCATCCCGACCTGTCCAGTCACTGGCGCGGAGGGTCGAACAGCTGGTATGACCCTTATGGACAACACCCCACAACTCCCACTGATCTCAGCGGACACGGTACACAAACCATGGGGGTGATGGTCGGCGGCGATGCCGGCGGGACAACTGTCGGCGTGGCACCGGGCGCGCAATGGATCGCTGTGAAGATCTTCGACGACTCAGGCAATTCCACCGCGACGGCCATCCATCTGGGGTTCCAATGGCTGCTCGACCCAGACAGTAATCCAAATACAGATGACGCCCCAAATATCGTCAACAATTCGTGGACGTATACAAACCCGGGCTGTTATCTCGATTTCGAACCAGACTTGCAAGCCCTGCGCTCTGCAGGAATTCTGCCAGTCTTCGCGGCAGGGAATGGTGGACCCACCACCAATACAAGTTACAGTCCAGCGAATAATCCATCCGCGTTTGCGGTAGGGGCAATCAATAATAGCAGCCAGATCTATGCCTATAGCAGTCGCGGTCCCACGACTTGCGGCGGCTCCAGCGGACCGTATCCAGAACTGGTTGCCCCAGGTGTAAATATCTTCACCACAGATCTCTACAATGGATACTACCCAGTCACCGGAACATCGCTTGCATCTCCACACGTTGCCGGTGGGTTGGCGTTGCTTCTTTCCGCCTACCCGAATCTTTCCGCGACGGATCAACAAAATGTATTGATCAACTCCGCCATCGATTTGGGCGTTTCCGGACCAGACAACGTATATGGATATGGTCGCCTGGACCTGCTTGCTACTTTCAACTCGCTCAGCAACGCTCCAACAGCCACACCAACACACACAGATACACCTACATCTACTCCAACCTCCATACTATCTCCCACGAACACATCCACACCGACATTGACGTATACTCCCCTCCCAGCCTCCACATCCACGGCCAGCCCCACTCCTACATTTACTGTCACAGTCTCACCAACGTCCACATCAATGGCTACTGCCGCTGCGACAAAAATTCATGTCGGTGATATCGATCGTTCGGTCACGCTTTCCGGCTCAAAGTGGAACGCGACCGTGACCATCCGTGTGCACAATAATTTTGAACAACCCGTCTCCAATGTCACTGTCGCTGGGAAATGGAGCAATGGGACAACGGGGACGATAAGCTGCAAAACGAATTCAAACGGTGTCTGTACGATCACCAAATCCGGACTGAGCTCACAGACAGGAAGTGTTACATTCACCGTTACAAATTTGATACGGTCCCCACTGTTGTACATGCAGAGTTCCAACCACGATCCCGATGGCGACAGCACCGGTACAAGCATTGTCATAACCAAGCCTTGATCCTGTTGGGAATATTGTATAAAACGACAGACCATTCGTATCTCACTAATACGAATGGTCTCATCTTTTAATTCCAGTGGAAGTTGCTGATGCAACAGGGTCCAACTCAATATCCATTATGAACTGGTTTCAGTGGAAGTCGATGTTGGTATCGCTGTGGGAACAGCCGTCTCCGTTGGAACCGCAGTAGGTACGATGGTTGGTGTAGAGGTCGAAGTCGGCACCGATGTAGACGTTACTTCCGTTTCATCAGTAGAAGTAGGTGTCGGTGTTGTCGTTGCTGCATCATTTGACACAACGATCATCACATAGATAGACTGTCCAAAGAGGTTGCCATCTTCATCCGCCAGTCTCCAATAGCCAGTATACGTTCCCTCTGTGGAAGGTGCGATGAGCGATACTGAAAGGTCACCAGTTACTCCTGCGCTTACCTCTTCACCGATCTCGGCGGTTTCACCATCCATATCGTTGCCACTGACAAAAGTGAGAAGATATTCTTCGCTCCAGTCACAGGTCCCTGTGTTTTGAAACTCCCATGTTTTCACAAACGACTCGCCCGGCGCCAGAATCGTCCCATCCGTAATGGTCACATCACTAATATAGATCGAGTTATTACAACCGTTGGCTGTGGATACCGATGAAGAAGAAGACGAATACGAGACAATACTTTGAGATGTAGGCGAGAGCAGGACGGTCGTCGGAAACGTAAACAGGGTTGGCGTGACGAACAAGGTGGGTGTAGCTGTTGAAGTGGCAGCGCTCATCTCTGCAGAGATCGTCGATGCCGCTGCCGTATACACGTTCGATAATGCCGCTTCTTCCGTGGCAGTTGCACTTGCTCCGCATGCTGTGAGCAAAATACACGTAATAAAAATCAAAGCCCTCAAGTGGATTTTCATGGTTTCTCAACATCAGAGGATGGGTATCGTTGCCAATACCCATCCCTATTCAAATCAGGATGCGATCTTTTGCTGGAGCGCTTCGATCACAGCCTGCACTAATGCCGAGGGGACGCTTGCGCTCACTGACAAGCCTGAGCCTGCCGTTGCACTTTGACTCTGGTCTGTGCCGGAGGCGGGCGCGGCTCCGCTCATGTCGGAGGGCATGCCACCACCATCAGGAGGAGCACCGCCACCATCGGCAGGAGGTCCGCCGGCAGGCATACCAGAACCAGAGGGCACGCTTACACTGCTATCGCTTGAAGTTGCCGAAACAACAGACGTGCCTTGCATCGATGCGAATACATCCTGCTGTGTGATGTTCATATCCGTAATCGCCTGCATCTGATCGTCGGTCATGGTCTCCTGAATCTGTGCAACCAATCCATCGATCTCTGCCTGAGCGGCAGTCTCACTCTGTGAGAGCTCCTTGTACACCTGCCAATACACCACCAGGCTCTCTGCCTGTTCCACCGATATATCCTGGTCGGTACCTGTCAACTTGAGCGTTCCAACTGCAAGTTGGGTCTCCATGGGCAGGTCGTTGCTTGCAGAACTCGTCGGGATACCTGTGGAAGATGAACTACATGCGCTCAAGATAAGGGTCAAACCGATAAGAATAGTAAAGAGAAGTTTTTTCATGGTGTTCCTTTCCCAGCTTCTATGAAATGGTTGTTTTGCTTTGCATCAATTGGATGAGCATGTCGATCAGTTGCGGAGGGAGGAACCTCATGCCGGGTTGGCTTCCACCAGCAGGAGGTGTTCCCATTGCATCACCACTTGATGGCTGACCTCCGGGTTCGCCGGCAGGAGGTGTGCCCTGCGGCATATCACCCTGCGCAGGTAGGTTGCCTATTTCACTGTTCTGCTGCCCCATGAGATTCATTGCCGTATCCTGTGTAATCTTCATGTTCGCAATGGCAGCGATCTGTTCATCGGTCAAAATGGATTGCGCCTGCTCGACTAACGAGTCAAATTGCTCCTGAGTCGCCGATGTGTTCATGGAAAGATCTTTCATGAAATTCAGAATTGCGATGAACGACTCTGCCTGAGTTGAAGTAATTGCCAGGTTTGTATTCTCCAGTTGAACGATTCCAATAACAAGTTGCATGGAGATGGGCGCAGCATTTTTATACTCTACTGAGAGCCTGAATGCACTCGTTGTCTCAAAGGTGGGCAAGGGTGCAAGCGCTGTCTGTGTGGCAGAGACGATATTAGCGATGGCGATGGCATCTTGAGTGGCAACCGCCTGATCATTCGGAGTGGATGCGGCGCTGCAGGCTGTCAGAAGCAGAATAAGAAGTGCAGAAAGAATAGCCAGTCTTTTCATGACATGAGTCCTATCGCTGCGCAAGTTTCCACTTCTTCATGCTGCTGATCTGTTCAAACCCTTTTTGCAAGACCAACACAAGCACGGTGATGCCAGTCAACTTTGCCAGCGTGCCGAGAACTCCAGCAAGTCCACCTGCAAGTGATCCGTCGTCACGGTCACCACCTTCAGGGCGTTCCGTGGGCTGGAAGGTTTGTCCGTTGGTGTCGGTCAGAGTAGGCATCTGTCCGCCATCGGTTGTTGTTGAACTGTTATTCACAGCAAGGGAAAAGGCTCCGGCAACTGCAGATGCCACGAGCAAAATAACGATGATTCTCAAAATGGTTTTCATGGGTATTCCTTTCTGGACGTATAAGTCCTGCTCAAGATCAAACTTTTGCAAGACTCGATTAAGTGAAGTTGGGGCGGGCTCAAGCCTCGGGTTTGCCCGCCCCTTCCGCTCTTGTATTTCTTACTTGCTCTTTTCAACTCTCACGGGCTGAGCGGTCAACACGGGGGATGTCGCGGGTCGCTGGAACAATCCACGGATTGGGTTCACAATATAGCGACCGATGTTCGTGACGATCCACTTCCAGTGCAACGCGGCGTGGACACCGAGCAAAATGACCGAAGCATCTGACATCAGAGTGTGAATGCTCTTCCAACTGCGGCTGACATCCAGTTGAATACCGAGCGTGGACATTACATCTTTCGAGATCAACAGACCGCTAAATAAAGTGCCGGTCATTACGATGAAGAAAAGTGTGTTCACAACAAAATTCAGGCGTGACTGGTGCCAGAGGTTCTTGAAAAACTCCTTGCCGACCTTCACGATCCAGTCCCAGTGCAGAAGCAGGTGTGTGATGATCGCTGCCGAGAACGAAACACCCAGCCACTCATGGATGGTGTTGCCGGTCAGATGAGGATTGGATACCGCCAGGAAGGCGGCGAAGATGGTGGTATCAACGATGAGATTGGTTTTGGTTGACATGATTTTTTTACTCCTTTGAATGATTGCTGAATTCGAACTTACAAAGATCATTTTAGAATTCATCGCTGTGAGAAAGCCAAGAGAAACCTGTGAAAAAGCTGTGAATAAAAAAGACATCTTCCGTATGGGGGAGAACGGAAGATGTCGGCATCTTTCTTGAACCGGGTTGGCACTAGTAGTTATTCAAATTCTATAGGGTCACCTCCTTGGTGAAAAGTTGGCAGATTCGAGTATACGGAGAACCTCCTTGTTCAAAGTTGTCTGTCGTTGAACAATTGCATTCTAGAACCCAAAACTGTGAAAAAGCAAAGAAACCTGTGGAGATTTTGGAACCCCATGATTTCTTCACAGCTTTTTCACAGGAAGAGTGTGTATATTCAGGGTGTGATAAGATGAAAAAAGCGAGACATTATGCCAAACGTACTCATTGTAGATGACGACCCAAAACTTCTTAAAATGCTCCAGCGCACACTGGTCTATGAGAACTTAACTGTATTTACCGCCACCAATGGATTGGAAGCTCTGCCTCTTGTGGAAACACACCACCCCGACCTCATCATCGTAGACTGGATGATGCCCAAAATGGATGGGCTGGCGTTCGTCCGGCGGCTGCGCGACGAAGAGAACAAGACCATGATCCTGATGCTCACCGCGCGAGATGCGATCGAGAACCGCGTCGAAGGACTCGAAAGCGGAGCAGACGATTATCTCGTCAAGCCGTTCGCGCCCGCGGAATTGGTGGCACGCGTCCATGCCATGCTACGACGTGTGGAAGCCAAGCCTGAAAACCAGAAGGCCAGCTACACCGACGTGACGCTCGATCCATCCACACGTGAAGCGAGGCGCGGTGATATGTTGATAAATCTAACGGTCACAGAGTTCAATTTACTGCATCTTTTTTTGCGTCACCCACGCCAGGTGCTCGAACGGCGTCAGATCCTCAACGATGTTTGGGGCTATGACTTTGGCGGCGACGACAACGTGCTCGAAATCTATATTGGCTATCTGCGCAAAAAGCTCGAAGCCGATGGACAGCCCCGTCTCATTCACACCGTGCGTGGTGTGGGATATGCGTTACGCGAGGAATAATGTCCATTCGATTACGCTTCACACTTCTCTACACATTGATCCTCGCGCTGACGTTGACCCTCTTCGGTGCGGCTCTTTATGGATTCCAGGCGCGCGATACGTTCTCGTCGCTTCAACAGGACCTCAGACAGGGCGCCAATAAACTGGCAGAAGCCTCGCTCAAAGGTGACTCTCGCCCCGTTCCGCCCGATGGGCAGGAACCTCCTCACGGGCCGATCCCGTTCGACGAATTCTCCAGCGACCAGGCATTCCAACAGTTTCCCGAGCGAGAGATCGGGCGCATTCTCGATGCGAACGGCAATTTAGTCTCCAGTCCATTTGGCAGAGAGGAAGATTCGCTTCCACTGAGCACGGAGGGATCGCAGACTCTCCAGAACCAGCAGGAATGGTGGCAAACGGATATGGTCTCTGGGGAGAAAATGTTGATCTATAGCCGCCCTGTGATCGTGGATGGCAAAATCATGTATATCGTGCAGGTGGCACGTCCACTGACCGAACGAGAGCGCACGCTCGAATCCCTAACCACAACCTTGCTTATCGCTGGCTCGATCATGGTGGTTGTTGCATTTGGCATCGGCTGGTTCTTTGCCGAGATCACACTGCGGCCCATCCACAAGATCACACAAACCGCCCAGACCATCGGTGATGAACGCGACTTCACCCGCCGTGTCGAATATCGCGGTCCGCCCGATGAAGTCGGGCAACTGGCAAGCACGTTCAACTCCATGTTGTCTCGTTTGCAGGATGCCTTCCAGAAAGTGGAACATGCCCTCGAGATGCAGCGTAACTTTGTCGCCGATGTTTCGCATGAACTGCGTACGCCGCTAACCACCCTGCGGGGCAATCTGGGATTGCTCCGCCGCACCCCGCCTCCTGAAGAACAGGCCGATATCGTCAACGACATGGTATATGAAAGCGACCGCTTGATCCGTCTGGTCAACGATCTGCTGCAACTCGCCCGCGCCGATGCTGGCCGCTCGCTGGCAAAGGAACCTGTGGATGTTTCCTCCCTCCTCGATGAAACCATCCGTCAGGCACATCAACTCGACCCCGAGCGTTCCATTCAATTGGATACTTCACCCGATCTGGAAATCACCGGTGACCGTGACGCTGTCAAACAAGTGTTGCTGATCGTTTTGGATAATGCACTCAAACATTCCACTGGCGGCATTTATATGAACGGCACACATAACGGGTCACAGGTTGAAATTCGCGTGCAGGATTTTGGTGAAGGCATGCCACCCGAAAAACTCCAACACGTCTTTGACCGCTTCTATCGCGGCGATGACTCATCCACCATCCCTGGTTTTGGGTTGGGACTTTCCATCGCCAGGACACTGGTCAACGGCATGGGCGGCGAGATCGCCATGGAAAGCGAAGTTGGCAAAGGGAGTACAGTCATCATACAATTTCCAGGATTGTAGTGGCGACTTCAGTTGCTGTTGGATACAATAAAATGCCTTGTGATGCCACAGGGCATTTTTTGTTTTTCGAGTGTAAAGCCTTAATCACCGGATTCTTCGTTATACTTTGTTCATGCTTTCCCTTGCTTCCATTTTAAAAGACACATTCGGCTATGATCTATTTCGCCCTATGCAGCAGGACGTGATCGAAAACATACTAGCACGCCGCGACACACTGGCAGTTATGCCCACAGGGGGAGGCAAGTCGCTGTGTTATCAGATCCCAGCCATACTATTTGACGGATTAACGCTTGTCGTCTCCCCACTCATCGCTCTAATGAAAGATCAGGTGGAACAGCTGCGTGCATTCGGCGTGCCATGCCTGTTCCTCAACAGTTCACTTACAGCCATCGAATATCAAGAGAATATGGACTATATCCGCCGCGGTGAAGTGAAGCTGCTTTACGTCGCGCCGGAAACGCTCCTTACCCAACGCATCCTTTCACTTCTTGATTCCGTCCAGGTGGATTGCATCACGATCGATGAAGCTCACTGTATCTCTGAATGGGGACATGACTTCCGCCCGGAATATCGTCAACTTGTGGAGGTGCGGAAGCGTTTTCCCAAAGCGGTTTGTCTGGCATTGACAGCAACAGCCACATCCCGCGTCCGACAGGATATTCGCACGACGCTCAAGTTTTCCACCACCAACGAATTCATCGCCAGCTTCAACCGTGAGAATTTATACATTGAGGTCGCGCCCAAACGCGATGCCTATGCCCAGACTCTCGAAATGCTCGAACGCTACAAGGACCAGTCTGGCATCATTTATTGTTTCTCTCGCAAGCAGGTGGACGAGCTTGCCGCCTACCTAAAAATGAGAGGCTACTCCGCACGACCCTATCACGCCGGCCTTGAAGACTTGGAACGCCGCCAGAATCAGGAGGCGTTCATCCGCGATGACGTGCAGATCATCGTCGCTACGATCGCGTTTGGCATGGGCATCAATAAGCCCAACGTGCGCTTCGTCATTCACTTTGATCTTCCCAAAAGCATCGAAAATTACTATCAAGAGATCGGCCGTGCCGGACGTGACGGTCTGCCTGCACATTGTTTATTGCTCTACAGTTATTCAGACGTTGCCAAGCTCAATTACTTCATTGATCAAAAGGAAGGCAGCGAGCGTCGCGTTGCCATCGAACATTTGAACGCGATCACACATTATGCAGAGGACGAACGGATCTGTCGCCGCAAGCCGCTGCTCACCTATTTCGGCGAATCCTACACAGCCGACAATTGCTCCAACTGCGACAACTGCACATCCGCCCCCACCCCGCTGATCGACATCACGATCTACGCTCAGAAGTTTCTCTCCTGTGTCAAACGTGCAGATGAGAAATTTGGCGCAGGTCACATTGCAGATATTTTGATTGGCTCCAGGAACGAGAAAGTGCTGCGCTGGGAACATGACAAACTCTCCACATATGGCATTGGGACAGAACTCTCTAAAAAGCAGTGGATGGATATTGCACGCCAACTGGTTTCGATGGGCTATGCCAAACAGGATGGTGAGTTCCGCACCCTGAGTCTCACATCCAAGGCATTGGAGGCGCTCCGCAAACGGGAAACTATCTTTGGCGTCTTTCAAGAGACGGAACGTGTCCGAACAAAAGATAGGAAAGACGAGATCGAGTACAACAGCGCCCTGTTTGCCCTGCTTCGTCAAAAGCGAAAGACAATGGCAGATGAAGCAGGTGTGCCGCCGTATGTCATCTTTTCTGACAAGACCCTCGTGGAGATGGCAGCGTATTATCCACAGTCCATATCCAGCCTGCTTAACATCTCAGGTGTGGGACAGGTCAAGCTGCACCAATATGGCGAGGAATTCCTGGATGTAATCAAGCCCTATTGCGAAAAGCACGGATTAAAGGAAAGTTCGAAGAAAGAGAAAAGAGCGAAAGTAGTAAAAAGGGATAAGGAAGATGGAGAACTTTCTGCTCGCACGCGCATCATCGCAGAAGCATTCAACAATGGAGCGACGGTTCAATCCCTGATGGAGACACATGAAGTCTCGCAGGGGACCATCCTTGAACATCTAACAAGATTTATGATGGCTGGCAACAAACTCTACAATGAAGAAGAGCTGCAAATCTTAATATCTGTCACCCCAGCACAACAACAAGCTGCATTTACTGCTTTCGATAAAGTGGGACATCAATTCCTCAAACCTGTCTTCGAAAAATTGAACGGCGAATTCAATTACGATGACCTTCGAATTCTACGCATGTTGTATTTGATTTCAAGCCAAGCTCAATAAATTTCCCTCTTGACAAATTAGAACACATATTCTAAAATAAGTTATTGACATATTCCTATATAGGAATACAATAAAGGTATGGCACGCACCCCCACCACTCATGACCCGTTCAACGCCGTAGCCGAACCGAAGCGACGACACGTCCTGGAAGCCTTGGGGATGGATGAGTTGTCGGTCAATGAACTCATCGAGAAACTTGGCTGGAACCAGCCGATGGTGTCGAAACACCTTGGGGTGTTGAAACAGGTTGGATTGGTGAAAGAGAGGCGGGTCGGACGTCAACGGATGTACCGCATCGATGCAGAGCGGCTCAAGCCCATCTTCGATTGGGTAAGTCCCTTTGAAAAGTTTTGGATCGACAAGTTCGACCGATTGGATCAAGTCTTAGAGGAACTGAAAAAGGAGAGATAATATGGCTTCGAAAAATAAGACCGTTGTGACTGCTGAGCCTGGGAAACAGGAAGTAATCATCACCCGTGAGTTTGATGCTCCGCGCGAACTGGTGTTCAAGGCGCACATTGATCCTGCATTGTATACCCAGTGGTTGGGACCGCATGGCTACGAGATGGCTCTCGAAACGTTCGAGCCTTACAGCGGCGGACGTTATCGCTACATTCACAAAGATAAGGATGGAAACGAATTCGGCTTCCACGGCTGCTTCCATGAGATCTCAGAAGACCTGATGATTCAGACGTTTGAGTTCGAAGGACTCCCCGAAAAAGGCCATGTGACACTCGACTCAATGCGGCTCGAATCGCTGCCCGGAGACCGGACCCGCCTTACCATCCAATCGCTATTCCGCTCTGTAGAAGACCGCGACGGCATGGTGCAGGCCGGGATGGAACATGGCGTTCGGGAGGGGTACGAACGTCTCGACGAGATCTTGAATCGAATGTAGGATAATAAGCTAAACAGTGCAAAGCAAGAATACAGATTACAGGTAAAAGGAACCGATATGAGAAAACTTATTGTTGCTGAGTTCATCACATTGGATGGCGTCATTCAGGCGCCCGGCGGCGCAGACGAAGATACTGAGGGCGGCTTTATACACGGCGGCTGGACACATCCCTATTGGCACGACGACATTGGCGCTCACTTTTTCCAGGCGATGATGGAAGCGGACACGTTTTTGCTGGGACGCAAAACCTGGCAGGGACATGGTGCAGCCTTTGACCCCATGCCTGAAGGTGATCCGTTTGGCGATGTAATGAAAGCCAGGAAGAAATATGTCGTCTCCACAACGTTGAAATCCACAGAGCTCTGGCGCAACTCCACGATCATCAGCAGGAACATTGTCGAAGAAGTGCGCAAACTAAAAGGACAGCCCGGGCAAAACATCGTGGTAGATGGCAGCAGTGTGCTGGTCCATACATTGATCGAAAACGATCTCGTAGATGAGTATATGCTGCACGTATATCCGCTCGTTCTGGGAGGCGGCAAAAAGTTATTCCCTGATGGAAAACGTGTGAACCTGAAACTCATCCATTCAGAATCGCTTCCCACTGGCGTGGTATATCAACGCTATCAGCCTGCTTAAGCCATCCATGAACGCCGGTGGATTTCTCAAACGGCTGCAAGCGCTTCGCTCTCCCACTATCGCCAAGTCACACGGTCATCTCGCATCGAACGAGGACGATGTGATTCTGGGCGTGCGCATGGGACAGGTCTTCGCGCTGGCAAAGGAATATATGAACATGCCGCTGGATGAGGTGGAAGTGATACTTGAAAGTCCCTTTCATGAGATGCGAGTCGGCGCGGTCAGCATCATGGACTTTCAGGCACGCTCGAAAAAGACAAGTCCAGAGCGCAGGAAGAAACTGTTCGATCTCTACATCAAGCGCCATGACCGCATCAACACCTGGGACCTGGTGGACCGTTCTGCTCCGTGGGTGATTGGTAGCTATCTGACGGACAAGCCGCGCAAGATCTTGTACAAGTTGGCAAGATCCAAAAAGATGGCGGAGCGACGAACAGCCATTGTCAGCACACTCTATTTCATCGGCAAAGGTGATGTGGAGGATGCGTTCCAACTGGCAGAAATCATGCTGAACGATAAAGAGGATCTGATCCATAAAGCCAATGGATGGGCGCTCCGTTTTGCGGGCGATAAAGACAGAAAAGGGTTGTTGAATTTTTTGGACCGATATGCCGCATCCATGCCGCGTGTCACGTTGCGCTATGCTACAGAGCATTTTGACAGGAAGCAGCGCGATCATTATTTGAACCTGAAGAAGGAGAATTCATGACAATCCAAAAGGCTGGCTTTACTTCGGTAAATGAATATATCGCTTCCTTCCCGAAAGAGACACAACAAGCTTTGGAGGATGTACGGGCCATTATAAATACCGTCGCTCCCGATGCGTTTGAGCACATCAGTTACCAGATGGCTGCCTTTAGAGTGAACGGCAAAGATTTCATTGCCCTTGCCGGGTGGAAGAAACATATTTCACTTTACCCGGTCCCGTCCGGTACGGAGGCGTTCAACAGGGAAATTGCAAAATATACGAGCGGAAGAGGTACAGTGAAGTTCCCGTTGGATCAACCGCTGCCTTTGAAACTGATCGAGAAAGCAGTTAAGTACAAACTGGCTGACCACATAAAGAATACAAAAAAGTAAAAGGAGATTTTAGAAATGGAAAAAATTACCCCGTTCTTATGGTTCGATACGCAAGCTGAAGAAGCGATGAATTATTATGTTGACACCTTCAACGGCGCGCCGCACAAGAAACAAGATTCTAAGATCGTTAGCATCGCCCGCTATGAAAAAGGCATGGAAGCACCGGGCGCCGAACAGATGGAAGGCAAGGTCATCACGGGTGTTTTCGAGCTGGCAGGACAACGCTTTATGGCGCTCGACGGCGGCCCGGTCTTTAATTTCACCGAAGCCACATCGTTCTACATCGAATGCGAAGACCAGAAAGAGGTGGATTATTTCTGGAAGAGGCTGTCAGCCGTTCCCGAAGCCGAGCAATGTGGCTGGTGCAAGGACAAATTTGGTTTCTCGTGGCAGATCATCCCAAAACAATTGGGCGAATTGATGGGTGGACCTGACCCGGTCAAGTCAAAACGAGTCGTCAATGCCATGCTCAAGATGCATAAGATCATCGTCGCTGATCTACAAAAGGCGTATGATGGTGAATAGTTAACGAAAATCTTGAAAGAGTAGGAGAGACCATGTCATTTCAAGCGTATTTGGATAATATCGAAGAAAAAACCGGCAAGACACCCAACGACTTTATTGCTGAAGCGAAGAAAAAGAAGCTAACCGAGTCCAAGGACATCATCGCCTGGCTGAAAAAAGAGTATGGATTGGGTCTCGGGCATGCGCGGGCCCTGGACTATGTCATTCGCAAGGGTCCCCAATTTGAGGTCCGCCAGACTACCGGACCTCACCGCGATGAATCGGGAACTTTGAAATTGGATGGCAATGCAAAGCGAAGCAAACCAAAGAAGTCAACGTAGGAATTTCTAACGTTCGTATGCAAACAAATCATCCGCTAATCTTCGCGAATTGAAACGAATTTTTAGACATTCGTGAAGATTAGCGAAAATTCACGGACTCTTTGTATTTCATCTTTAGGTCTACGACCATGAAAGCTACTCAACCAAAATCAGATTTTCCTCTGAACATCGGAAACCCCGCCCGGCAGGCACTGGAAGTCGCCGGATATACAAAGCTCAAGCAATTGAGCAAAGTCTCCGAAGCAGAGTTGGGCAAGCTGCACGGCATGGGGCCAAAGGCTTTGCGGATTCTGCGAGAGACGCTGGAGACGAAGGGGTTGTCGTTCGCCAGCATGTCTACTGTGGATGCATTCATGCAGAAGCTCGATCATCCGCTCAAAGCAGAGATCGAAGCGCTGCGAAAGGTCATTCGGAGCGCAAGCTCGGAGATCACCGAGCAGGTCAAATGGAACGCGCCATCGTACAGCTATCGAGGTGCGTATCTGGTCACTTTCAATCCACGAGACACCAAACGCGTTCATCTGGTGTTCCATAACCCCATGATCGCCAAAGTCAAAAGTCCATTGCTTGAAGGGGAGTATGTCGATCGGCGCATGACTTATTTTTTAGATATGAAAGATATCAAAGCAAAGAAGGCTGAGTTTGTGCAAGTGTTAAAGCAATTGATAAAGTTGAATACCAAATAAAGCCAGGAAATATCCACCTATCACCGGCTCCACCTACACAGAAATATGAGAGTTTGATTAGAGACCCCGTCTTCTGTCATTTTGGCGGCTGCTTGTCCGACGTTAGGATAGAACGGCGAACAAAAGCCGTAAACCAATGACAGATAAGGAGTTTCCCATGAACAAAGGTATCAGAACCGTCGTCTATCCCGTCAAGGACATTGCCAGGTCCAAGGCTCTCTTTCGCGAGTTGTTAGGTAAAGAGCCGTATGCTGATGACCCCTATTACATCGGCTTCAAGCTTGGAAAAATCGATATCGGCTTGGATCCCAACGGACACAAGGAAGGGACGACCGTCTATTATGAAGTGGACGATATCAAGGCAAGTCTACAGTCACTTCTGGATGCTGGTGCACAGCAGGTACAGGAGATCAAGGATGTCGGCGGTGGCAGGTTGATCGCATCTGTAAAAGATGCGGATGGCAACATTGTAGGATTGCTTCAAGACTCCTGATCCGATAAACTTTTGCGGAGACGGTAGACTCGCTCTGCAACCAGAATTGGATCAGCGAGTCTACCTTTTCCCACAGGAGAACAAATATGAAATACATGCTGCTGATGTACGGTGACGAATCAAAAGTGCCGCAAACCTCCGAAGAACAAGAAGCCCATAAGCCAGAAGCCTGGTTTGCCTTGATGGAAGAAATGAAAGCTGCCGGAGTGTTGGTATCTAACAACGGACTGAGCCCCGTTGCCAACGCAACAACTGTACGCGTGCGGGAGGGCAGGGCACTCATCACCGACGGTCCCTTTGCCGAAACGCACGAGCAATTGGGCGGATTCTTTCTGCTGAATTGCAAAGATCTAGACGAGGCTCTCCAATGGGCGGCAAAGATTCCTTCAGCAATGCTCGGTTCAATCGAGGTCCGGCCGCTCTGGTCGCCGGACGCGTAATCACATCCATGAGATGCGTGCCACAACACTGATCGAGAGGACCTTTCGCGAAGAACATGGACGAGTCCTGGCGGCGCTCATCGCGCAGCTTGGAGATTTCGAGCTAGCCGAGGATGCTCTGCAGGATGCGCTTGTGAATGCTTTGGAACGCTGGCAACAGGATGGCGTTCCACGCAACCCGGGCGCCTGGTTGCTGACGGTTGCCAAACGCCGCGCGATCGATCGTTTGCGCCATTCAGGGACGTTGGAGCGCAATGCTGTTGAACTCGATCCCGAATCGATCCCTGCACCGCAAGAGGAACCTGAGATGGATGACACTATTCCCGATGAACGCTTGAAATTGATGTTTACCTGCTGCCATCCCGCTCTTGCGTTGGAAGCACAAGTGGCTCTCACGCTGCACACACTTGGAGGTTTATCCACGCAAGAGGTAGCGCGTGCGTTCCTCGTCTCTGAACCGACGATGGCACAGAGGCTCGCACGAGCTCGCCGAAAAATTCGCGAAGCAGGCATCCCCTACCGCGTGCCGCCTGTCGATCTTTTACCGGAGCGACTGGATGCTCTTCTGGCGGTCATCTATTTGATCTTCAACGAGGGGTATGTTGCCACCGCAGGCGACTCACTCACACGTCAGGAGTTGTGTGGAGAAGCGATTCGCCTCTGCCGTCTCCTGGTGGATTTGCTACCCGGCGAAGCGGAAGCACACGGGTTATTGGCGTTGATGCTACTGCATGATTCCCGACATGAGTCCCGGCTCTCTCCGACAGGTGAGTTGGTCCTGCTCGAGGAACAGGATCGCACCCGTTGGGATTTCCACAAAATACAGGAAGGGATCTCGATTCTGGATGAAGCCATCACCCTCCGCACTCCCGGACCCTATCAAGTGCAGGCAGCGATCAGCGCACTTCATGCCGAAGCGCCAACCCCAGCAAAGACCGACTGGACTCAAATCGCCATGCTGTACAACACCTTGGCACAGATGACTCCTTCGATGGTTATCCAGGTGAATCGCGCAGTTGCAATTGGCATGGCACGCGGTTTGGAAGAGGGGTTAAAGCTGTTATTGAGTCTCGAAGACCAGGCGCAGAACTTTTATCCATATCATGCCGCATGCGCCGATCTATTACGGCGCGCCAACCAGCGCGAAGCCGCGGCAGAAGCGTATCAGCGCGCGATTGAGCTTTGCAGCAACTCCACCGAACGGACATATCTTCAGCGAAGGCTCGAGACATTAAATGATTCGGTGAAATAGAATAAAAACCTGAACGCCAATCAAAGTATGGGAGAGAGTTCGGACAAATCCCACCTTGACCGTCTAGAATAAACGTTCTACACTATAAACACCCACCCATCGAATAGGTACGTGTTATGGTTGATTTCAACGACAATCGATCGCTATAAGGAGATTTTATGAGCCCACAAAAAGACACACAAAAGTCCGCCGGGAAATCACAGGGATTCACAGACGAGGAAAAAGCCGCGATGAGAAATCGCGCTAAAGAGCTGAAAGTGGAAGCCCGCGCAGAAAAGGACAAGGCCGCAGGCGAAAGCGCTGCACTTGAGGCTATTGCAGCGATGAAGGAACCAGATCGCTCCATGGCAAAGCGGATCCATGCGATTATCAAAGACAAAGCGCCAACCCTTTCGGCGAAGACCTGGTACGGGATGCCCGCCTATGTTAACAAAGATGGCAAGGTTGTCTGCTTCTTCCAGACGGCGCAGAAGTTCAATACGCGCTACTCGACGTTCGGCTTCAACGATTCGGCAAATCTCGATGAAGGCGAAATGTGGCCGGTTGCCTTTGCCCTTAAGAAATTGACCTCTGCCGAAGAGTCAAAGATTGCCGCGCTTGTGAAGAAGGCGGCGAGCTGAACATGAAAGCAAGTACGGACCCTTCTCCAAAAGAGAAATCGCCAGCACAACAGATCGATGCCATTATCAAGGCGTCGGTTGACTGGCAGGGCAGGAAATTATTGCAGTTGCGGGCATCGATCAAAAAAGCCGACCCGGCCGTGGTCGAGGAAGTGAAGTGGAAGAAACCTTCCAGACCATCGGGTGTCCCCGTTTGGTCTCATGATGGAATCATCTGTGTGGCAGATACACTCAAGAACGCCGTGAGGCTGACCTTCCCCAAAGGCGCTCAGATGAAGGATCCAAAGAAGCTCTTCAATACGCGTCTCGACAGCAAGACAGTGCGTGCCATCGACTTCTTCGAAGACGACAAAATAAATGATGCAGCGTTAAAGGCACTTATTCTCGATGCTGTGAGATTGAATACGTCCAAAGAACGCAAACGATAAATGGATTATCGATCAAGACAATAAAGGAGAATTGTTCCAGGTGGGTTGGAATGCCCACCCATTGCGTTAACATTTAGCAGAAAATGCAGAGGAGAGATAATGCCGCAGGAATATATTGAGATTCATGGCGCACGTGAGAACAATTTAAAGAACGTCTCGTTGCGCATCCCCAAACGCAAGATCACCATCTTTACAGGTGTATCCGGATCGGGCAAATCATCCATCGTGTTCGATACGATAGCCACTGAGTCACAGCGCTTATTGAATGAAAACTTCAGTGCGTTCGTACGGACCTTTTTGCCGAAATTTTCCCAGCCAGATGCAGACTCCATCGAGAACCTCAGCATGTCCATCGTGGTGGATCAGAAACGGATGGGCGGCGGTTCCCACTCCACCGTGGGCACAGTCACCGACATTAATACGATCCTGCGCCTGATGTTTTCGCGCATCGGACAACCGCATGTAGGTCCATCCAACGTATTCGGCTTCAACGACCCCAAGGGGATGTGCCCGAACTGCAACGGACTGGGTCGCAAACTGGATGTGGACCTGGACAGGTTCCTGGATACGTCCAAATCCTTGAACGAAGGAGCGATCCTATTCCCCGAATATGCCGTGAACAGCTGGTATTGGAGCCAGCTCATCAACACAGGTCTGTTCGACCCTGACAAAAAGGTATCCAAATACAGCCAAAAAGAAATGGATACACTGTTGCACTGTCCACCCATGAAGATCAAGACCAAAATCGGGGCGGCAAAGGAATTCAATATGACCTTTGAAGGCATTATTGACCGCTTCACGAACAAATACATCAAGCGTGATCTAAAGACCATGTCTGAGCGAACTCAAAAGTTGGTGGAGCCGTACATGACGATGGGGCCGTGTTCCGTATGCAAGGGCACACGTTTGAGTCAGGAAACCTTGAAGTGCAAGATCAATGGCTATAGCATCGCAGATCTGACAGCGATGGAAATCCCCAATCTGATCGATGTCTTGAAAAAATTCAAAGAACCTGCTGCCGAACCGCTGGTCAAAGCACTTCTCGAACGGTTGCAACATCTGGTAGATATTGGCTTGGAATATCTCAGCCTGAGCCGTGAGACGGATACATTGTCGGGCGGCGAGTCTCAGCGTGTGAAAGTGGTCAAGCATCTGGGCAGCAGTCTCACCGACGTGATCTATATCTTTGATGAGCCGAGCGTGGGATTACATCCACGGGATGTGCACCGCATGAATGAGTTGTTACAAAAGCTTCGCGACAAAGGCAACACGGTCATTGTGGTGGAGCATGACCCGGATGTGATTAGAGTAGCCGACCATATCGTGGATGTGGGTCCGCATGCGGGTCCGCAGGGAGGCGAGGTCGTCTACGAAGGCAATTATGCCAACTTGCTCAAAGCAGATACGTTGACTGGCAGGCACATGCAGCAATCCATCCCGCTGAAAGATTCGTTCCGTGCACCAACAGGGAAATTGCCGATCAAAAATGCGAAGGTCAACAACCTGAAGAATGTCAGCGTGAACATCCCAACCGGCGTGTTGACCGTAGTCACAGGTGTGGCGGGTTCTGGCAAGAGTTCGCTGATCAACGAAGTGTTTCAGCATCAACATCCTGATGCAATCGTGATCGACCAGTCAGCGGTCGGTGTGTCGAGCCGCTCCAACCCTGCCACCTATACAGGCATCATGGATGACATCCGCAAAGCCTTTGCAAAGGTGAACAAGGTTAATGCTGCCTTGTTTAGTTTCAACTCAAAAGGTGCTTGCGAGAACTGCCAGGGACTCGGCGTGATCTACACCGACCTTGCTTTTCTAAACGAAGCGAAAACTCCCTGCGAGATCTGTGGCGGCAAACGCTTCAAGGATGAAGTGCTGGCCTACAAACTCAACGGTAAGTCCATCAGCGACGTGCTGGCGATGAACGTGGGACAGGCGCTTGATTTTTTCGAGATCAAGGAAGTGACCAAAAAATTACAGGCGATGAGCGATGTAGGGTTGGACTATCTGGGACTTGGCCAGCCGTTGAGTACGCTTTCGGGAGGCGAATGTCAACGCATCAAACTCGCCAGCGAACTACACAAGCAGGGAAGCATCTACATCATGGACGAACCGACCACGGGTTTGCACATGTCTGACATTGGACATCTTATGCAAGTCATTGACCGGCTCGTAGATACAGGCAATACGGTTGTGGTCATTGAACACAACCTGCATGTCATCAAGAACGCCGACTGGATTCTTGATATGGGACCCGAAGGCGGGAGCAAGGGCGGCACAATCATGTTCGAAGGCACCCCCAAAGACCTCTTAAAAGCAAAACAGTCGTTGACATCTGCCTACCTGCGCAACTGATCCTGCTGGAGGAAATGAATATGAAGATCCACCTGATCGATGGCACCTATGAACTTTTCCGAAACCACTTCGGCGCCCCGCCAAAGAAAGCACCCGACGGACACGAAGTAGGCGCAACGCTTGGACTGATACGAAGCCTGTTGATGCTGCTGCAAAGCGGCGACGTGACCCACATCGGCGTGGCATTCGACCATGTGATTGAATCCTTCCGCAACGATCTCTACGCGGGATATAAGACAGGCGACGGCGTGGATCCAAATCTGCTCGCTCAATTCCCTCTTGCCGAAAAAGCTGTTGCCGCGCTGGGAGTAGTGGTCTGGCCGATGGTGGAGTTCGAAGCCGACGATGCCATAGGCACAGCGACAGCACGTTTCAAAAAGAACAAGTCAGTGGAGCAGATCATCATCGGTTCGCCCGATAAGGATTTGGCTCAACTCGTCTCTGGAGATCGTATCGTCTGCTGGGACAGACGGCGCGAGACGATCATCAACGAGGCGGGAGTGATCGAAAAGTTCGGTGTCAGCCCGCAATCGATGCCAGACTGGCTGGGCGTGGTTGGTGACTCCGCAGATGGATTTCCCGGCATTCCCGGTTGGGGAGCGAAGTCTGCTTCAGCAGTATTGACACAGTACAAGCAGCTCGAGGCGATCCCAAAAGACTCAGAAAAGTGGAAGGTCGGTTCCATCAGCCCGGGACGCGCGGCAAGCCTGGTCGAAAGTCTCACCCAAAACTGGGAGGAAGCGCTGCTCTTCCGCAAGCTGGCTACGATACGCACCGATGTGCCATTACAGGAGACCCTCAATGATCTGAAGTGGAGGGGCGCTCGCGAAGACTTTAAGGAATTTTGCAAGAATCTGGGAGATGAAAAGATTCCAACCCGCGTACAGAAATGGCAATAGTGTTTACACGCGCCCCCATGCAAAATAAGTTGGTACATGCAAAACTCGTCTCTTTTGCTCACGTGCTTGTTTGTCCAAACGTTTCATCTTTTGGATGTCTGCATCTGGCACCCATCCCGTCAGATCGGATTGAATCACATCCCACTCGATCTCCCATTCCTCAGCAGACGGATCATTGTTCTGACTTTGAATCGTCCCTGTTTCGACAATGTTGATTCCCGCTTCAAAGAATAACTCCGCTAATCGCGCACCGAGAGACGGATCTGCGCCCTGACGGACTAACGCTTCCGTCTGCCATTTTCCCAATTGAATTAATTCATCCGGTCCATCGACACGACCAGGGTAATCCGGTTCTGCAAATGCAATGATATATCCCCCACCTTTTACAACTCGCTTCATTTCAAGCAGAGCCTGCAATGGATGCCCCACCCACAACAAAAGAAAATGTGAATATACGATATCGAACGAACTGTTCGAATAAGGAAGTTGTAAAGCATTGCCGCATACCAAGAAGGCGTCTGGCGCGTTGACGCAGCATTCCACCAAAGCTGCGGGATCGATATCCAGTCCATGGCTATTCTGAGAGTTCGGCAACTCAGAAAGGATCGCGCCCGTACCACATCCCACTTCGAGGATGTGCCGGGCGCGCTCGACATTAATTTTGTTGAAGATATAGGCTCGCAGGTCACGAGTCCAGTTGGCTTGTTGGGTGTAACGGGTATGCCAGTTCATGCCCGCGGAGGATACATCTTACTCCACGAGTCTGTCAACAAGTTGCCCAATACTTGATCTGCCATCCCCTGTGCAGGCAGGACATCGCCATCAGGCTCCACATACAGCCATGCTTTTCCAGCACCTTCCGGCAAGTCGTCCTCCTTCGTTTCATACGCCACAGGGTGATGTGCCGAATATGGAACAGGCAGATCAAAACGCAGGGTGAGTCCCAGTTCTGCAGCCTTGTTTCGCAAGGCATCGAATGCATCGCGCAGAGATTCATCAGAGATCGTAAGGGAAAGACTCTTCACTTCCAACGTCGCCAGGCGCCCAAGGACTTCATCAGTTAGGTTTACGTTTGTCTGATTCAGTGTAACGTGGACCGTGACAAAAATATCTTCGGCCAAAACGGTCTCCAAGGCTCGCCACGATTCAGGATTCTCCGGTTGGAGCAGGAATAGAATGTGATCGAGCCCTGTTTGCAATAGAAGAGTCAGATATTGCCTATCCGCAAGTCTTATTCCATCGGTCAACAGACCGCAAACCTGTCCATTCTTTTCAGCTTCGGCGATCAGGAAGGGGAGATCATCGCGCAAAGTCGCTTCGCCGCCTGTAAATGTGACCTGCGGGATGCCAAACTCCCAGGCGTCACGCAAGATCTTCGTCCATTCATCGGTGGTCAACTCGCGGTCCACGCGTTTGGTCGGTGCGTATTCGGCATCAGTGACCGCAGGTAAATGATAGGTCAAGGCACAGTCGAGGCGGAGCGGCGCGGTGAGAGTCGCTGAATGTGGGGCCGCCAACTCAAAGTCCAGAAAAGAGACGGGGTCCAAATCTGGAGTGGAGATCAACGTCTGAATACGATCCACGAAATCGTTATAGTCTCGCAAAGCGATCTCCTGCTTGACGCGATACCGTGCAGCAACATGTTTTGCAGCGATATCCGGCGAATCTCCTTTTACAAAATGGAATGCATATTCGGCTGCCGTGGGGTTCAACTGCAAGATCGTGGAAGCGTTAACAACCAGAATACCTGTGCCATCACCATGCAATCGAAGGTGTAAACGATATGGATTCTCATCAAGGGTGGTCTGCAAATGATAGTTGCCTGCGGGCAGCGGAGTGATGTTGGCAAACCGGTCAGCGATACGTTGAAAGATGTTCATTGGGTCCTCCCGATCAGGAGCGGATAAAGTGCGGCATATCGAATGGAATCTCGAGTGAGAGTTCCACAAACCCTGCGTATTGTCCATTTCGATACCAGGGCGATTGATAGATCAATTTTTTGACGCCATTCTTCTCAATGGTGTACGCGTTCTTTTCGCGTGCGGCAAGTAGTGCTTCGGTTTTAACGCGTGCGTGCAGAGGATGACAATCGTGCATGTTCGAGCCGATCAAGTTGCGACCACCATCCTTTTCGAAGGTTTTCGCGGCTTTGTCGTTCATATCCAGGATGATCCCATTCTCGTCACAGACAGTGACCGCAGCAGGGAATTCCCTGATCCAATCGAGATCGTTCATAATACTCCACTATTCCATGCAACAACCGGAAGTTCGTTTGCATTCGCGAACTGCAATGGACACCCACCGCCACATTCAGCCACAAGATCACAGCCGTTGCATTTTGCGGGCAAGCTCTGCCTCTCACGCAAACGGATCGAAAGTTTATGATTCCAGATCGAATCCCATGGATCATTGAGGATGTTACCAAGCGATTGATAATACGACTGGCAAGGCAGCACATTGCCATTTGACTCGATACACATGCTATACAACGCGGCCGTGCATCCCTTCACACCGAGATGATTCGCTGTCGGGTCAAACTGGCAATACTGCGTGGGCGTGTACCAGATCAGTTTTTGTCCGTACTCAGCGGTCTTACGCTGGGCAATATCCAGGATCGGTTGCAACTCGCTTTCACGCAGACCGGTTCCAACGGTAAGTCCATTGCCTGAATAGATCAACGCATTAAGGCCGACGGTCGGCACACCCAGTTTCGCCAGAAAATCCAATGTATCAGGGATCGTATGAGCATTCGTGCGCAGCATGGTCGTGTTGGTCATTACATACAGTCTATTGGACAATGCATTCTTCAAACCGGCGATTGTCTGCTTGAATGCGCCTTTGGCGCGCATCATCTCATCGTGGATTTGTTCATCGCAGGATTCCACTGTGACTTGTACATGATCGAGCCCGGCATCCACTAGCTTCTGGACATACTTCTCATCCATGAGACGACGGGCATTCGTGTTGAGTCCGGTGATCTGTCCATTCGATTCGGCGTGACGGATCAGTTCGGGAAGATCGCTTCGCAGGGTTGCTTCTCCGCCGGTAAACACAAGATGCGGCACACCCAACGCCCATAGCTGGTCGATGATCTTGAACCATTGTTCCGTGGTCAGTTCCGGGAAGTTCCGTTCGCGGGCATTGTAACAATGTGCGCAGTCGTTATTACAGCGGTAGGTGACCGCCAAATCCATGCGATAGGGAGCACTGGGACGTGCACTAAACGGCATGAGCGAGTCGAGTTCAAGCTCATGGACTGGACAGGCACCGTCGGGGCGAATCAGCTCTTCGAACTGAAAGAGGAAAGATGAAAGATCATTTTCAGCTTGTGTTCTTGACACAGTGTAACGAGATCGAACAGCACCGATTCTTTCCTCTTGTGTCTTTCCTTCCAAGACCAACCATGCCATATACGTTGCTGTCGGATTCAAATGCATCACACTATTCGCGTTGACGATCAACGTGCCATGTCCATCTGCATCGATGCGCAAATGAATACGGGATTTCTCCCATTCATTCTCGCGAACGTAATGATACAGTCCCGGCGCAGGGGCTGAGACAGGCGACGATCGAAAAATACTTTTAAGAGAGTTGAGCAGCGTCACAAGATACTCCAATAAAATTGGATGGGCTTAACGCCCTCCACCCGCACAGGCACAGGCACAACCCGCACATGCACAAGCGCAGGCACATGAACGTCCGCCTCCCCCGCCGGAGCGACCGCCATATGAACCGGTAGACGGCTTGGGTGGAGGGTTGGTCACATTGGTAACGCGGCTGGTGAAATCGGTGACATTACCGATGACTTTCTGAGAGAACGTCTGCATGCCAACCGCCACAGATGAAGCAAAATCTGACCCGGGCAGGCGTGGAACAGAGGGCATGGATGGCGATGAGGAAGGTATAGAACCATGGGATGTCGAGATCGGGCGTGAGTACGTTGGGTCATAACGTCCCCACCAGGTGGGAATAAAGACAGGTCCAGTGAAGACGCGCCTCGTGCGGTCGTCGTAGTCGCGGTCCAACATGGTCCATTCGAGGTTCTTTTCGTAGAGCTGGCTTTTCACTTCCGGTGTATCCGCATCTTCGACCTGTTTCCAGGCAGCTTCCATGATGTTCTTGTAATAGTCGATCGTTTCGCGGCGACTGAAACCCTTCATCTTTTCAGAAACAGACTTCACCAATTTGACCGTCATCTCTTGCAGCAGGTTCCGACGCGTTTTAGCATCGTTCTCCTTGAACGCCTTTAGGAAGTTCAGTTCGTACTCATGCAATCCTTCGGGCAATGGCGACAATACATCCACTTGAAGTGGTTCACGCGAAACAACCTGCGCCGCGTTCTTTTTGATCACGCCGAACAAGATCATCGTCATCACTTTGTCGAGTGACTCCCCAAGCAAGATCGCCGACTCGACCGCGGTCAACCCGCGTTTGATGCCATGTCCCTCGATGGAGATACGCGGCGGCATGTATTGCAACTTGCGGCGGCTATTTCCCACAGCCGTCAAAATGGGAATCCCCAGAAACATGAAGCCGAAAAATCCGATACAGAGCAGTGTAAACACCGTGTCAGACGAAATGCTGAATGCCGGTTTTGTAACAATGCTGCCCGAGGGGATATATTTCTTCGGGAAGGATGCGCCGAATTGATACTGTTGCGAACCATCCGCATTGGGATTCCGCCACGTATAGGTGATGCGGTTCTGAGAGTCGAACCCGGTCTGCGGTTCGGATGGAAATCCCGAAGGTGCAGCATGCCAGCGCGGTTCATTGGATTGAACGCCGGGCGGAAGATGATATGTCACCGTGATATCGGTGTTCCCGGTAATGACATTGCTCTGGAAGTAAAGCGGAGCAAAAACGGCGCTGGCGTAATCCGAGCCATCTTTATACAGGACATCTGAAACGCTTCCTACGAAGACATGGACGGTCCCCGTTTGCCCCGGCGGAATCGCGTACCCGCCCATTTCCACAGCAAAACCGCTTCCGCCTGTCCCCTCAAAGTCGCGGGAGATCGAAAGAGCATTGCCATTGATATCGGCGCGGATGGAGTTAAAGTCAAAGTTGCCATTGGGCGTTCCGACATCCACAAACTCAATGGAATGGCCGCCAGGTTGATTGGTAAATGTCAACTGATAATCCAGCGCCATTGTGCCGTCTGAGTTCCAGTAGACATCTGCAACCATTGTATCCATACTGAAATAATAGGATTGCGCCGCGGCTGGAACGGTCAATAACGCCGCGACGAGGACGACCAATGTGATGGTAATGATTCTTCGGGGCATGGATTCTCCTTATGGAAGACGTGTTACCACTTCGGCTCTTCCACAAGCTGATACGTAGTCCCGCAATAGGGACATTCCACAGTCGGTGCGCCGGCCAGCATTTTGACGTTTTCCGCTTTGAGCGAACCGCCGCAGTTGCGACATTTCATTTGCTCGATCTTCGTCTGTGCAGGCAGGTCCACGTTGAGCGTGACGTTGGTTGTATCCCCCCCGGCTGTCTTGGGTTGACGGCTGGCAAACCAGATCAGCCCAAACCCGAATAATACACTCAATGCCCCGCCGCATACCCATGTCCAGCCACCGCCCTGGTTCCCACCGGCGCCCCAGACAAATAACACACCAAAGAAGATCAGGATCGCGGCGGCAATATACGCTATGATTTTCATAATCCGAGCCTCCTACACTATATACGAGGAGTCTACTCGTTTCGTTGGGGTGTAACAACTGACATTTGTCTGGAAATCTTCCTCCGCCGGCACCGACCATTCAGGGTGGTGTGTTCTCTGCAGCTAGCAAATCTCCCAATGCTATAATCTGTTCATCTTGATCCACTGAGGAAATGCATGAAACGTTCGTTCCTGTCAAACTGGACATCAAAACTCACGACACAGCAAAAGGATGTTCTGCTGGGACTGCTGATCGTACTGGGCATCGCCGTCATTTATTATTTCCAATGGGGGCTATACCTGACCAATGTAAAAGACAGCAAAGTGAACATCGACCAGCCTGCACGATATTTCTGGTGGGCAAATGACTCGGGCACCTACAGAAACGCAGGAGAGTGGATTTTCGGGCGGGCGGAAAATAATTCGATCAGTTATCGCCCGTGGCTGTATCCTTTTCTGATCGGGCTGACACGAACCCTTTTCGGTGGAAGAGCCGAAAGCGTGCTATGGTTCGGTCAATTCCTGATGTGGCTGGCAAGCGGGGCGTTCATCTACTTGGCCATGCATAACGCCGCGCGCTCCACCCTTCTCGCGATCATTGGTGTGGGGTTCTTTTTCTCGCACCCTTCGCCTCTGATCCTGACCTTCCACGGCATGACAGAAACATTGAATATTTTCCTCATTGCCATGTTTGTCTGGGCCCTGACGACAACGTCGCCCAATCGATTGTATTATGCGATCCTACTGATTGCCCTGGCCACGGTCACAAAGCCGATCTATCTCATCTTTCTCTCCGTGCTTGTGCTGATCGTTCTCATTCGTGACCGGCAGATGCCAAAATTAAAGCAAGTGGGGATCATTGCATTGCTGCTCCTCCCCATCTGGATCCAATTATTGTTATCGTATTCCGTAAGCGGGCGATTCACCATTTCCCAAATTGGCGGGTATACATTCAAGAATTATCTCGTGGCTGATGTATACCTCCATGCTGAAGGGATCGAGTGGCGCGAAGCAACAGCCCTCATCAAAGACTGGGACACACGTCAACAGTTGGACTATTTGTGGCAGCACAAACACGGGACAATGCTGGCCTTCCGCAACCATCTCGTCGACTCAAACCTGTGGACCGGTTCCTTCTTTACGCTTGGAGAGGGCAACCGCATGGACGGCTTTGCCACCGCTGTGAATGCGTTCGCGGCATACCTGCATTTATTCATGCTTCCGCTCGTGTTCTACTATTTGCTGTCGCCGCGTTATGCAGGGAATAAATCGGCTATCGCATTGCTCTATCTATGTTTTGTCATTCAATGGCTTACAAGTGGTATTTCCACAGGGCAGGAAGACCGATTGATGATGACTGCAATTCCTTTGTGGATCACTGCCTATCTGCTGGTACTTTCCGGGTTTCAACCTTCCCGCCAAGGATAGGATGGCCACCAAATTCATCCAACCCAACTGGGATGTGGTTGTCGCCGGCGGCGGTCCGGCAGGCTTTTTTGCCGCGATCCGTTGTACAGAATTGAATCCCGGTTTGCGGGTATTGATCGTCGAGAAAGCGAGTCAGACACTCGGCAAGGTATTGATCTCTGGCGGGGGTCGATGCAATGTGACACATGCCTGTTTTGACCCTGCCAAACTGGTCACGTATTATCCTCGCGGGGGCAATGAATTGCGCGGTGCATTCTCCCGCTTCCAACCGTCTGATACCGTTGAATGGTTCGAGTCGCGTGGTGTGAAGTTAAAAACAGAATCGGATGGGCGAATGTTTCCAGTCACCGATTCGTCAGAGACGATAGCAGACTGCCTGCGCACAAGCGCGAAAAAGGCCGGGGTGGAAGTGCGCGTGGGAACGAGCCTGCTCGGGGTAGAGAACGACTCAAAAGACGGTTTCAGGCTTGAGCTTCGAAAAGACACGGATGTTTTCTCCATCCGCACAACCAGACTTTTGATCGCCACAGGCAGTGACCGCAAGATGTTGGAAATCGTCAAATCGTTGGGACATTCCATTGAAGAACCAGTTCCTTCATTGTTCACGTTCAATGTGAAAGACATTCGCATCGAAGGACTGGCAGGCATCTCTGTTGAAAATGTCACATTGAAAATGGGGTCGGTCAAGCAACGAGGCGCATTACTCATCACCCACTGGGGTTTGAGCGGACCCGCTGTGCTGCGAACATCCGCCTGGGGAGCGCGGGAATTGCAGGAAATGAAATATCGAACGTCGCTGACCGTAAACTGGCTCGGCGATATATCGTTTGAGAAAGCGATGGAAGTATTAAACCGCAACAAGGAATGGAAAGAGAACGCGCGCAAGAACGTTTCCACGAACCCTGCGTTCTCACAGATCTCATTACGTTTATGGAAACAGTTGGTTGAATTCCTTGGCGAAAAGAACTGGGCTGATCTTTCAAAAGCTGAACTTCGCAAACTTGCTGAAGAACTGACGGCAGGCACATTCCTGATCGAAGGCAAGGGACAATTCAAAGAGGAATTTGTCACCTGTGGCGGCGTGAAATTGAACGAAGTGGATTTCAAGACCATGCAAAGCCGCATTATGGATGGATTGTTCTTTGCTGGAGAGGTGCTGAATATCGATGGCATTACCGGTGGATTCAATTTCCAATCGTCGTGGACCACTGGCTGGCTGGCAGGAAGTGCGCTGGCTCATTGACCGAAGTCCACATCTATCATAAAATCCCTGAGACCCTAATCTCATCTCAACGGAGGCGCCATGAGCGAGAACCCGCATTTGCAAGCCATCACCACAGCCGTGATCGATGGTGAAATGGAGGATGCCGTACATGCCACACAAGCGGCATTGGATTCGAACATCGATCCATTGGAGATCCTGAATGAAGGACTGATGGCGGGCGCAGATGAGGTGGGGAGACGCTTTGAACGCTTTGAATTTTTTCTTCCGGAATTAATGCTGGCAGGACGCGCACTCAAGGGGGCGATGGAGATCGTCAAGCCGGCTTTGCTTGAAAAATATGCAGGCTCCACCGACCAGGTGCAGGGCAAGGTGGTATCGGCAACCGTTCAGACCGACATACATGACATCGGCAAGAATATTGTTTCATCCATGCTCACTGCGGCAGGTTTTGAAGTGACCGATATGGGCGTGGATGTTCCGATCAAGTCCATCATCGACAAAGCGGAGGAGATCAGTGCAGATATCATTTGTCTTTCTGCGTTGTTAACAACATCCATGCCATTCATGAAGGACCTTATTAAACTGCTCGAAGCGCGCAGGATTCGGGAGAAGTACATCGTCCTTGTTGGCGGAGCATCTGTCAACGAATCGTGGGCACAGGCAATCGGCTCCAATGGCACTGCAAAGAACGCTGCCGATGCAGTAAAACTTGCACGTGAAAAAATCCAGGCGAAAGTTTAAGTGCACAGATATCTGTGCACTTATTTTATTGATGGGAGAACCCGATGCTGAATTATCTCGAAATCCTTGATCGCGCGAACACCGGCCCCTACATGGTGGAAGAAAACTGGGACCTTGAAAAAGTGGCCATGACCGCCCGCCGGCTGGTCAAAAAATACAAGTTGGATTGGAACAAGGATGAACTCGTTACCGATGACGCTTCGCTTTCAGAAGCGATCTGGAAAGCCGGGTATGAAATGGCAGTGGAGTTGGGCGCGTACAGCCGCTCCACCGAGCGCGTTATCGAGTTGACACAGGATGAGATCGATAGCGGTATTCGCAACATGCCACAGGAAGTGGTGATGGGCGAAGGCAAGGATGCCCGGACCTTGTATGCGCGTCGACTTAACGATGAGCGGGCCCCGTTATTTTTTGGCGGTTCCCCCGGAACGCCCATCCCTGAGCGCATGTTCCTCGCTAATGTAATGTCTTATATGCAGGAGCCGCTGATCGACCTGGCCACCTGCGGAACGCTCGTCGAAGTGGACGGACGGGAGGTCCGCACAGGCAACCCGATCGAAATCGTCTCCACTCGTCGTGAGTTGCAATACATGCGGCAAGGGTTGAAGCGGGTCGGGCGTGCTGGCATGGGCATGCTCGCCGCGCAAAGCTCGGTCTCCGAACTGGGCGACCTGGCCGCGGCTCACCCCGATTATCTGCGTCCGTGCGATTCGCATCTCGTCCCGGTCTTGAACGAACTCAAGATGGATCATCGCAATATTTCGCGAGCAGTCAATTCATTAGAATATGGCATGGTCAACGCATCCCTGCCCTGCGTGATCGTCGGTGGTTTGGGCGGTGGACCGGCCGGTTCGGCAGTGGTTAATGTGGCATCGTATCTGGTCGCCAACATCACCTGTCTGGCAGATTATCACATTCTGCACCCGATCCATGTGCGCCATGTGGCCACCTCCACACGGGAAGTATTGTGGGTCATCAACGCCACTGCGCAGGCTTTTGCCCGCCATGCGCCATCCATTATCGTTTCAGATATCTACCCAAAATCTGGCGCAGGGACCAAGGAGCTTCTTTATGAAACGGCAGCAAACGCCATCGTCAACGCGGTAAGCGGCGGACATCTGGAGGGCTGTGGCGCCGCCGATGGCAACGCCCCCAACTGCTCTGGTCTGGAGGCGAGACTCATGGCAGAAGTGGCACTGGCCACCCACCGCATGAAGATGTCCCTGAAGGATGCGAACCAGTTCGTCCTGCAATTGCTGCCGAAATATGAGCATGTTTTCACCCAGGAAGGCAACCTTGGCAAACCGTTCGACGAAGTCTACGACACGGTAAAGGTCGAGCCGCTGGATTTCTGGCAAAAAATGTATGACGAAGTCAAAACAGAATTGAAAGATATGGGTTTAATGCTTTAGAATGACCCCGGGTATCCAGAGGATGCACCCGGTCACAAAAAATACCCTATTGTAGAGGAGAAATATCCATGAGTACCCCTGTAATCCTTGGCATCAACGTTGTAATTCTGGTGGTTCTCGGCATCATCGCCAGAACCGTGAAATCGGACCCGACCGCAAAAGGCGGTTTCAATTTCAACTACACCACGTCTGACCTGGTTATCATGGCGGTGTTGGGAGCTCTTGCTGGCGTGATCAACACCTGGATGGGTAATGTCTGGTATGCAGCCAACACTGTCAGCCCGATCTACGGCGCGGCGTTGCAGGGAACGTTCATGTGGGCGTATTTGCTCGCCTATTTCCTTGTCCGCAAGTCCGGTTCGATGCTTATCATCGGTGTGATCGAAGCGGCTGTGGAAGCACTGCTCGGCAACCAGGCGGGTCTCTCCACTTTGGGCTGGGGCATCACCCAGGGCATTGCTGCCGAGATCGTGATGTGGTTTTGCAACTACGGGAAGTTTGGATGGCTGGTCTTCGGTCTCGCTGGTGCAGGCGCTTCACAGTTCGGTACTTTGTGGAGTTTCGTCCTGTACGGCTGGACTTCGCTGCAAGACTACTTGATCGCCGCACCCATTAACCTCATCTCCGGCTTTATCTTCTCCGGTCTGCTCGGCTTCTTCCTCGGCAAGATGATCGCAAATACCGGATTGTTGCGAGCAACAAGACAAGGCTAACGATACCGGAATCATTGGATTTTTTGTGACGAGAATTAAACCCTCAACCGAAAAACCCCTCGTCCAGTTCGATCGGGTTACCTATCAACATTATGGAAAACCCACGCCCGCGCTGGTGGATGTAAATCTATCAGTGCGGCGTGGGTCATTCACGCTTCTTGTCGGACCGTCTGGTTCGGGCAAGTCCACGTTGTGTATGCTGCTCAACGGCATCATTCCGCAGATACTGGGCGGAAAGCTCTCCGGCACCGTCACTGTGGACGGGCATGATGTGTCCAATACATCCGTGCAGGAACTCGCCAAATCTACAGGCATGCTCTTTCAAGACCCCGAGTGGATGTTCGCCACGCTTAAAGTGGAGGATGAGGTCGCGTTCGGACCGGAAAACCTTCGCCGTGAGCCTGCCGAAATCCTGAAAAGTGTCGAGCAATCGCTTGACTATGTGAGCATGGGGCATCTGCGCAAGAATCTCGTCTGGGCGCTATCGGGCGGTCAGACCCAAAAACTTGGGCTGGCCTCCGTGATCGCAATGGAGACTCCCCTCATCGTCCTCGATGAACCGACAGCCAACCTCGACCCAGCCACCACCCACTCCGTTCACGAACTCATCCTGCGCCTGCGCAACGATGGGAAATCCGTTGTGCTGGTCACCAAGGATTTGGATGAGTTCATGGCAGAAGCTGACGATATGATCCTGCTTGCAGGAGGTCGTGTCGTTGCTCAAGGCGCACCACGCGATGTAGTTGCCAAACATGGCAAGAAGATGCTCGACCTGGGCGTCTGGCTCCCTGAAACAACAGAGATTGGTCTGCGTTTGAAGGCGGCCGGCAAACCCATCAAGCAGATCCCCATTACTGTGGAAGAAGCCGTGAATGTGTTTGCCAATACACGCTTCAGCGCTCCGCAAGTCACAGCCAGGGTCGAGAAGAAAGACAATGTTCTCATCCACGCGCAGAATGCCGAATATACCTATGGCAACAGATTCAAGGCGTTGCGTGGAGTATCGTTCGAGATCCGACAGGGCGAGATCGTTGCCATCGTCGGGCAGAACGGTGCTGGGAAGAGCACGCTCAGCAAGCTCCTGGTGGGTCTGTTGAAACCAACCGGTGGTGAACTGACCATGTTTGGACGCAAGTCCAAACAATGGAAAGTGCAGGACCTTGCCACCCAGATCGCGTTAGTTTTCCAAAACCCAGAACACCAATTCCTCTGTGATACCGTTCGTGAAGAGTTGGAATACAGTCTGTTGGCACAGGGCATTGATGACAAAACCATCGTTGCCACCCGCGTGCAGGATATGCTCAAACGCCTTGAAATTACAGAGACGTCCGACAGCCACCCTTTCTCATTGAGCGCAGGTGCAAAGCGCAGGTTGGGCGTGGCAACCATGCTCATCGCAGGCAGCGCCCGCCTCTTGATCGTAGATGAACCGACCTACGGACAGGATCGGCGTCTCACCGAAAGCCTGATGGCGCTCATCAATAACCTACGGCAGGAAGGCATTACCGTCCTCATGATCACACACGATATGCGTCTCGTCGACTCGCATATCGAACGCGCCATCGTCATGGCAGATGGACAAAAGATTTTTGACGGCAGTCCTGATTCGCTGTTCAATTCGCCTGATATTCTGGAACGCGCCTCCCTACGCGCCACCAACTTGCGCCGTCTCGTGGACGGATTACGAGTACGCGGCGTCTCTGTGCCTGATGGTTTGAACACCGTCGATGAATTCATCGGAGCCATGCAATGAGCGAACATTCCCTGCGCTACGTGGATAACGGTTCCCTGTTCACCCGCATCGATGCATTGAGCAAATTGATCTGGGTGATCTCTGTCATCGTCATCACCTTTCAATTGCAGAGCAATATGGCGCGCGGTATCATGCTCGGGCTGCTGGTAATCGTCACCGTCTTCCTGGCAAGAGTGCCGTTCCGATCAGTTTGGCAGGCCATGCCGATTATCCTGATCATGGGCACGTTGCTCTTCGTTGTTAATCTATTCACAACGAAATCCACCACGTTCATCACCATCGCCGGAATTACCCTCGGTCAGGAGGGATTCGACCGTGGGCTGGAACTGTTTCTGCGTATCACGATCATGGTGCTGGCATCCTTCATCTTCATCTGGACGACGGATATCCGCGACCTGATGACCGGTCTGGTTCGTATCGGCATGCCGTATCGTTATGCCTTTGCGATCTTTCTTGCGCTGCGCTTCCTCCCCATCGTCCAGCAGGAAGTGGATGCGGTCAAGGCTGCCCACGCCATCCGTGGACGTGCATCCAACTCGCCCATTCGGCATCGCTTCCGCTTATGGCAGCGTTATATGTTCACCGTCATTGTCAACAGCCTGCGCAAAGCGGAGAGCACAGCCCTGGCCATCGAATCACGCGGCTTTGGCGCCTTCCCGAAACGAACGTTCGTCAAGGAATTTCGCTGGTCGCTGCTTGGGATCTTCATTCTTGTTTTCTATTTTGCGTTCAGCATCACATTGATCCTCTGGGAACGAAATGTGATCTAGCAGAACTTATGATCCATCGACCCCGCGCATTCTGCGGGGTCTTTTTTATATTGACCTGTATACGAACCTAACGTACAATCTGCCCGTTAAAAATTATATATAATCTTCGAGGATTTCAATGACCCGTTATCGAGTATTCTATTGGAAAGAGATCCCCGCCTCCATCGTTGTGGAAGGCGACGGACAGACCATCAAAAAACAACTGTCACAAAAAGTACAGAACAAGATCGATGCCTACGCCATGGCCGTTGGATTGACATCCACAGAGGATTACGGCGCACAATACAAGCGTGGAAACTGGATCGAACGAGAAGGAACACCTGAAGCAGTGGCAGAAGCGCTTCTTGCGGAACTGGAAGCGGATGCCGCTAAAATAGAGATCCCGCGCAATAACGGACAATAGACCATAGACGATGGACCATGGTTCATCGTCAAAAAGACACATGACCAAAAAACATACCATTATTCTCCAACCTTCGGGTCGACGCGGACAAACGGACGAAGGCACATCCGTCCGCACAGCAGCGCGTGAGTTGGGCGTGGAGATCGAATCGATCTGCGCAGAAAATGCAACCTGCGGCAAGTGCATGGTACTTGTGGAGGAAGGTCGCTTCGAAAAGTACAACATCGATTCGAAGCGCGATAACCTCTCCCCCGTTACACGGGAGGAGCGTGCCTATCTGGAGCGCCGTCCCAAACTATTAAAGGATAAAGGCTGGGAAATCGGACAAGTCCGCCTGTCATGCCAGTGCAAAGTGCTGGGCGATGTACTGATCAACGTTCCCGAAGAAAGCCGCGGCAACAAACAGATCGTCCGCAAGAGCGCGCGTGAACGGGCGATCGAGATCAAACCTTCTGTTCGAAAATATTATGTTTCGATGACTGCGCCAAACCTCGAGCGTCCCATTGCAGACTGGGAGCGACTCGCCAAAGGGCTGGAAACATCGATGCAGTTGGTGCATGGCGTGGAAGCAAACGTTCCACGCTGGTATGACTTGACCATCGACTACCAATGCCTGCGGACGTTGTCTGCCACATTACGGGAAGCGCACTGGAATGTAACCGTCTCCGTGTGGCAGGATAAGGAAGTGATCGAGGTCCAGCCGGGATATGTGGAAGATAGCTACGGCGCGGCGGTGGATATCGGTTCGACCACAGTCGCTTTATATTTATGCAATGTACGAACGGGTGAAGTGCTGGCATCTGAATCTGAGATGAATCCGCAAATTGTATATGGCGAAGATGTGATGTCGCGCATCCAATATACGATTGAACACAAAGATGGACTAGAGAAACTGCATAAAGCCATTATTGCGACATTGAACAAATTATTGAAACAGGCTGCACATACGGCAAAGATCAAGACAAGTGAAATCCTGGAGATGGTGCTGGTCGGCAATTCAACCATGCATCATCTATTGTTGAACCTGCATCCCAAAGACCTGGGACTGGCACCGTTCGTGCCTGCGATCCACAGGTCGATGGATGTGAAAGCGCGTGAATTGGGATTGCATATCAACGCTTCGGGGAATATCCACGTACTGCCGACCATCGCATCCTTTGTCGGTGCGGACACAAGCGCGATGATCCTTGCCGAGGAGCCGCACAAGCAGGATGAGAACTGGCTGTTGATCGATGTGGGCACGAACGCCGAGTTGATCCTCGGGAACCGCAAGCGATTGGTTTGTACATCCACACCGACCGGCCCCGCACTCGAAGGTGCGCATGTGGAATACGGCATGCGCGCCGCCCCGGGTGCGATCGAGCGCGTCCACATTGACGAGAAGACTCTCGAAGCACGTTATAAGATTGTCGGTGAAGAGGAATGGAACACCGGCAAGGCCAAGGGCATCTGCGGCTCGGCCATCATCGACTCGGTGGCAGAATTGTTTCGGGCGGGGATCGTCGACTCTCGGGGCAAGTTCAAAAAAGGGCTTGACTCGAAGCGTGTGCGGGAGGGCGAGAACGGTTGGGAGTATGTCATTGCCTGGGCGGAGGAAACATCCATCGGACGCGACATCCCCATGACCCAACAGGATGTGCGACAGATCCAACTGGCGAAGGCGGCTTTGTTCGTTGCAGCGCGTACACTGTTGAAGCGAAGCAATCTGCAATCTCCTGATAAAATCATTCTGGCCGGTGGCTTTGGAAGTTATATCGATAAAGAGAAGGCTATGCTGATCGGGTTAATCCCCGACTGCGAGCTGGACAAGGTATATGCGGTTGGGAATGCCGCGGGCGATGGAGCCCGGATTGCGTTATTGAACGTTGAGAAACGTAACGAGATCGATATGGTCACGCGCACAGTCGAACGCTTTGAACTACCGACCGATCCCGAGTTCCAAAACCAGTTCATGCTGGCAACGAGCTTCCCGCACATGAGCGAACCGTTCGAACACGTGGCCCACTTGATCCCCAACCGTGTTGTGGACCCGATTGCGAAGAATTTTATGAAATGAAAGATCTTTAACACGAAGGACACAAAAGGGCACAAAGGGAGAAAATATTTTGTGTACCTTTGTGATCCTATGTGGTGAAAATTGGAGAAGCAATGAACAGATTTTTAGAACGACTCAATGCGGGGGAAATCCTTGTGGCCGATGGGGCAACCGGTTCGAATTTGCAAAAGATGGGACTCAAACCGGGCCGCCCTCCGGAGGATCTCATCATCGATAACCCGGATCTTTTGTATCAGCTTGAGAAATCCTTCGTGGATGCAGGCTCCGATATCATCCTGACCTGCACGTTTGGTGGGACACGCATGCGCATGAAGGAGTCCAAATATCAGGACCGCGCGCCGGAAGTCAACATTCGCGCGGCAGAACTGGCGCGTAAAGCCGCATCCACGCGTGACGGGGTGCTGGTCGCCGGTTCGATGGGACCGGTCGGCGCGTTGATCAAACCCTACGGCCCGCTCGAAGCGGACGATGTCAAGGCGACGTTCGCCGAACAGGCAAAAGCCCTAACCGAGGGCGGCGTGGATCTACTGCTCATCGAAACCATGTTCGCCTTTGAAGAAACGACCGCAGCGTTCGAAGGGGCAAAATCCGTGACCGATCTGCCGATCGTTGTCTCCTTCAGCTATGATCGCGGCACGCGCACGATGATGGGCGTCAAACCCAAGGATGTGATCAAGAAATATCGCGAATTGGGCGCGACGGTGGTCGGTGCCAATTGTGGCACAACACTTGCAAATATGGAAGCTATCGTCAAGGAATATGCCGCGACCGCTCCAGACTTCCCGCTGTGGGTCAAACCGAATGCCGGCGTTCCTCACATGGACATCGAAACTGAACAAGGCGTGTATGACATGGGTCCCGAAGATATGGCGACCTATGCCAAAAAATATGTGGGATTGGGCGCAAAAATCGTTGGTGGCTGTTGCGGAAATACGCCAGAACACATCGCTGCCATTGTAAAGGCAGTGAAATAGATAACAGGTGAAAAGAAAAACAGGAGCATTACAGCTCCTGTTTTTTGTTACTATGCTGTAGGGATTTCGTCCAGTTCGTAATAGATTTTCAGTCCTTTTTTCCTGCCAACATCAACCATCAGATCTGCTCCCTGCGATGAACCGCCAACCCGCAGCACGGCATCGCACTTATCGAGCAACATCTCGGCAATGGGATGAAAGATCTCATTGAACGGCTCATCACCAATTTGTTTGGAACCAGCCAGTCGTACTAATGGAAGCGCCAACCACTCCCCCAACATGGGGATATGTCCCTTTTTGAAAATGGGGATGGCGAACGATTCCATCACATGTACATTTGCCTCAATTTTCTCCGGATCATCATTCGTCCCGGAACGATACGGACCTGCGATCAAGATCATCATTCTTTACTTCTCCAAAAATGGTTTTGCCAGCAACCAGGCCGCCAGAGACTTGGCATCAGGCACATCCCCGCGGGCAAACATGGCATCCACTTCCATGACAGGGAACTTTTCCAGTTGCAGGAATTCATCATCATCGCCCGGCAGGGGATTATGTGTCAACCCGGTAGCCAGATAGACGGCCATAAACTCACTGGAATATCCCGGCGCAAGATAAAAGTCGCCCACCTTCGTCAGTTTCTTCGCCTCCATACCTGTCTCTTCACGGATTTCACGGGCCGCACATTCTTCATAGGGTTCATTGCCATCGCGCGTACCTGCAGGAAGTTCGAGCAGGTCAAGTCCAGCCGCATGACGATATTGACGCACAAACAGCACATTCCCATCATCATCTACCGGGACGATCACCACCGACCCACCGTGTTCGATGATCTCATATTGTGTTTCCCTGTTATCAGGTGTCTTGAGCGTGTCACGGCGAATCTTGAAGGCACGTCCCTGCAAAATGACGTTCGATCGAATGAGTTCAAATGGCATACTGTTTTCCTTTCTATAAATTCGTAGTCATTCCAAGACAAAAGCCCAGGCAGATCGCCTGGGCTTTTGCTCGTCATCAAACGGTTACGGAATACTTAACTGCTGTCCGGCGTTAAGAGTGGTGCTTACAGACAGCCCGTTGGCTGTTGCAATATCCTCTGGTCGAACATCGCCGAATGCGCAGGCTACACCATAGATCGTCTCACCTGCAGAAGCAGTGTATGTTGCAGGGTGATTGCGCAAGGCACGGGAACCAGGAAAACTTCCGCTTTGCGGAATCTTCAACACTGCACCGGCGTACAAAGTCTGACCATCTGCCAGGTTGTTCAGAGCCAGCAACTGCTCTGGGTCCACATCAAAGCGGCGGGCGATGCAATACGGGAATTCACCGTCTTTCAATACCCACTCGGCCGGGCGTGAACCCACCGGAACAGACGTGCTGGATACCTGATTCTGACTCGTTGCCACAACGGCCAATGTCGCTGTCGGCGTGGTGACGGCATTGGTCGGCAGCGCAATCATGGGAGTTGGGGTCACGCTCGCTGCGCCTGACGCCCCCGGCGTTGCCGTGACGATCGAGGCGTTCGGTGTCCCTGACTGCAACGCAAGTGCAGTCCCTGTGGCAAGGTTTTGTAGATCCGTCATGGATGTCGGTGCTCCCAGCGTAGGAGCGAACAGGCTTTGGTCAATCGGCGTATTGGTGACACTGGGTTGGGGTGAAAACGGCCGTTCGCAGGCCGAAGCGAGCATCGCAACCAACACCAGAATGGAGGCGACCATCGCGCCTCGTTTCGTACGTGCCATAAGGTATCTCCTCAATCTCGAACAAAAGTTTCAATGATGGTAGCACATCCTGATTCGTGCGTCAAGTTTCGGGATGGGATATTGGAGGGATTAAGGAGCACACTGCAATTGACTTAAAACTTCATCGATCTTGAGCTGTGCATCGCCTCTTATGGGACCTTGAGTCTGCACCCGTTTCCAAACCTGGCACAACCCCCGGCGAATCCTCACATCGGCTTCCAATGCGTTGTGCGACAGCGTTCGCACTGTGTCAATGTTTCCATCCATCGCCTGTGCTTCGATGAACACCAGCCACTCGAACGGATCACCAGGCTGATAATTAAGTGAGTCTGCTTCATCATACAGTTTGATGATCGTCTGCCAATCCCCTTTTTGCCGCGCCAGCTCAGCCTTTTCAAAATAATAACACCAGGTTTGTTCAGGATCTGCAAGGAAGGGAATCTTCGGGGTTTGCGTCGAATCTATATCGATCAGCCCGGGGTTCGAGAGCGGAATCGCATCCAACAAATAACGCGATTCGCGCATATACGTGATCTCGTCTCCCAGTGCGGGGTCCAGCACGCGCAAACATCCATTCTCAGGCATGTGGATCACGATCACTTGTGAAGTGGAACCGTGAAAGTTCGCAGCTCGCATCCCTACCAAGATCGGCGTATCTGGCGCAAGAGAAGGCAACGATAATTTGCCCAGTCGCTCCTCGGTATAGAGTAATGCATAAGGCAGGTCATTTCCTGCAAAGTCAGGTGCGTACATCCAATTGACCGGTGCAGTGAAGGAAAGATCCGTTTCGTAATCGATGGGCAGGGAATCGGTCAACAGTGCGGTTCCCGGCTTCATGGCAGGGATGCGCCACGCCAGTTGTGAATAGATCTTCTGCTGTTTCTCCCAATCCCGGCGAAAGATATTCGCATTGAAAAATTGCTGTCCCATAGATAAAGCGATCAATAAGGCAAAAACATAAGTCTTGGCACGAATATTCTGAATGAGCAGCTCTACAATCCCGATGATGAAAAGTGTCCCACCGAGCATCATTGAGATCGTAAAACGATCCCAGCTCGATTGCAGGGTAAGCGGAAGCCCCGCTGCAAAGGATGGCAGTCGCCCGGCGACGATCCCAGCTAATCCAGCCAGGATGGTTGTTACAGCAAAGGTTCGGGTTTTAGTAGATGCAGAATTCACCTTTGAAAGGTATAAGATAAAAAAAAGAAACGCGATGATGATCAATACAATGGTCAGCAATGATGATGGCGTGGTAACCGTTCTGCCAACCAGCAGAACGATCTGTCCCCAGGCGTAAAGTCCAACCTTCCAGATCGCCTCGGCCATCGTCCATAGGACCTGATAGACCGACACGGGTTCTTTTGTCAATTCGACATCGTAAGAATCATAATTACCCAGCGTATAAAAATATGCCAACCATGCAATGTTTGCCAGCCAGATCAATAAATAGGGCAGCCAGTGTTGTAGTGTACGGATGATCCTTTGTTTCAGAACACCGGCCTGCTCACCGAGAATTGCCCAAATGAAAAAGAAACGCAATATTTCAATGCTGGCAAAGTACTCGGTTGGAAAAACCCCAGGAAACAGGAACAGGATGGCAAGGATTGTGCTCCTGCGAAAGGAATCGGGATTACGCAGAGCATGAGCCGTCAATCCAAAGGAAAGGAGGTAGAAAAGCAGCGGGACCCATTCCTGATTGATATGTGTGAACGCCACCCAGTGTTGGCTATATGCTGGAAAGAGCAGGAACAAGAACGATAGGACCAGTGTCTGCTGCTTGTGGTGGGGCCAAACCTGACGGAAAACAAACCAGGCCAAAAGTCCGGCAAGGAAGCGGATGATGATGGCGAAGGTCTGCCAGTAGATGGGAACCGGCGGAATGAGACTGGTCGTGGTCAGAAAGATCGGTCCCAAAAATGGACGAACCCCATTAAAAGCGGAAATAAACTCCGCAGGGCCCATAAATTTTGCGATCCATGCGAAAGGCCAATCATCCCAATAGAAACCTGTCTTGGGGAGGAGCAAACCGTATCCAACAATGGCAGTAATGAACAGTGTGAACAGGATGCTCCGATCTTTAAACTGATCGGATTTCATGAGGTGATTATAAAGGACAGTCTATGTATATTTCACAGCAATGATATTAATGGGCTGTTGCTTGCCTTTGAAGAGTACCGGTCCCAGAGGTTCCAGGAGAATATCGCCGGGCAGTCCCTCGCTCGTATATTGATCGATCAGGATCGAGCGTTCAGCAACTTTTGTATGGCTCTCGATGCGCGCCGCAAGGTTGACTGTATCTCCCACGCATGTATAGGTGGCACGATGCTGCGTACCGGTATACCCTGCGATCATTTTTCCCGTAGCAATGCCAATACCAATGCGGATCTGGGTTTTGTTCTGCATGGCTTGCTGCTGGTTGAAACCATCCAGCAGGCTCATCATTTCCAACGCGGCGCGTACTGACTTTTCCCGATGATCGTCACGCTGGATGGGTGCGCCGAAGATGGCCATGATACCATCGCCCAGCATTTGATTAACCATACCTTGATGGCCTGTAATGGCATCGAACATCAACGCAAAATAATTATTGAGAAGCTCGATGATCTCGGCCGGGTCTTCCTGTTCTGAATATGACGTGTAGGAACGGATATCGGCAAACATGACACTTGCATTCACATGCTTGCCACCAAGCGAAAACCCTGACCGCAACAGTTCATCGGCCACTTCCTTCGTGGCAAACGTACGGAATAATTTGCGCTGTTCATCGCGCAGGCGTTTCTTCTCCAGGCTGGCGTTCACGCGCGCGCGCAACAGGATCGGGTTGACTGGTTTGTTGAGATAATCCTCCGCGCCCAGCTCGATGCATTTCACAACACTATCGATCTCGTCGAGTGAAGAGGTCATGATGATGGGAATATCTCGCAGGTCAGAATCCTGTAGACAGGTTTCAAGGACTTGGTATCCGTTCATTTCTGGCATTTCGATATCGAGCAGGACAAGATCGAACAGGTCGCCGCGCAGTTTTTCCAACGCTTGTTTTCCGTTCTCGGCGGTTTCCACCTTGTGACCATCCCCTTCCAACCCACGCGCAAGCAGGATGCGGTTGACCTTGTTATCATCCACGATGAGCAGGCGGCCCGGTTCCTGTCTGGGCGTCATACCCGCATCCTCTTCAATTCTTCTGCGACAACACGAAGCGTTTCATTCAGGACATCAAGCCTGTTCCCGATATCCAGGTTATTTTCCTTTGCCATGAACTCCAGTTCCTTTGCCAGGGCGGCCAACTCCATCGCTCCGAATGTATTGGCATTGGATTTCAGGGAATGTGCATTCCTGCGAAAGGATTCGATATCGTTCGCGGGAACAGCGCTTTTCATCTGGTTGATCATGTTCGGTGCATCATCGAGAAAGGCATCGATCAACTCGTTAATAAAATCTTCACCAGACATTTGTTTGAGGTCGTTAAAGGTGGTGATATCGATTACGGGCATATTCTTTTCCTTTTGTTGATTGGCATGCAAGTATGAAATAATGCTTCCCTGTCTACTTGTATATGTGTATCCTTATTTCCTCTGCGCCTTCATCAAAGCATCCACCAATTCATGGACACGGATAGGCTTGCTGACATAATCATCCATGCCTGCCGCAATGCACATTTCACGGTCGCCTTCGAGAGCATTGGCGGTCATGGCAACAATATGAGGCTGTGTTACTTCTGTCAACTTGCGGATGCTGCGCGTGGCATCGAGCCCATCCATTTCGGGCATCTGGACATCCATGAGGATGACATCGTATGTTTGGCGTTCGATCGATTCAATGGCTTCCAGCCCGTTGGAAGCCACGTCAGCGCGGTAGCCCATTTGATCGAGGAGACGCAAGGCAAGTTTTTGGTTTACCTGATTGTCTTCTGCGAGGAGGATACGCAGAGGGTGTCGTTTACCCAGTTCGGCGTCGATTGTGGGTCGGACAGATTCGGGCTTTGGGGTGAAGGCACTTTTGGCAAAGAGTCCAGCCAGGGCGTCGTAGAGATGCGACGGTTTGAGCGGCTTGGTCAAATAAGCGGCGAAGTTCAAATCCTCCGCACCGATCTCACGCCTGCCCAACGACGTCAACAAAATGATCGGCAATGATTTTTCATCGCGCAGTTTGCGAATCTCACGCGTCAGCATAATGCCGTCCATTTCGGGCATTTGCAGGTCAAGGATGGCAAGATCGAAATTCTCACCGCCCTGGGGCACGGGCGATCGCTGGGGTTGCGGAGTTTTGTGCTCGTCCGCTCGTTGCCCGGCATCTTGAGCTGTGGCCTGTGGGACGCCCTGCATCGTCAGCCGTCGCTGCCCACCCACGCGCTGCTCACGGATCTGGGCAATGACATTCTGTACCACGTGCCGGTGCCGCAGATCGTGTCGTGGGCCGAACAGATTCTCGAACGACTGCGTGGCTACCAGGCCCAGATCGTGCTGACGCGGCTACCGACGGCTGATCTCGATCGCTTGAGCCCAGCCCGGTTCTACTTCTTTCGTTCGCTCTTCATGCCGCTGTGTCGCCTGTCGCGCGGTGAAGTGATCGAGCGTGCCCAGGAACTCGACGCGCGTCTTGTCGCATTGGGCGCGAAGTACGGTGCCACGATGATCACACCGCGGCGCGAATGGTACGGACTCGATCCGCTGCACATCAAACGCTCGTGTCGCGGCATGGCCTGGCGCGAGATCACGGGCGCTTGGTCGAGCGCTGCATTGTCGAGCACAGACGATTCCGCGACAGGCCGAAGACTGCGGAAAACAGCCTGTTTCTGGGAGCTGTTCACGCCTCACGAACGTTGGCTCGGTGGTCTGCATCAACATCGCGCTCAACCCGCGTTGTCGTTTGCCGATGGTTCGCGTGTGTCGTTCTATTGATCGCGTGCACGATCGATCGCGCGGTGTCTTGATCGAGCATGATGCGTGATCGCGCGCGAGTTGAATCGCGATGATGCGTTGAACGCGTGCGCAACTTTTTTCACGAAAACCAAAAAAGTGTG
>CAZKSG010000005.1:0-58802 GCA_964555335.1 uncultured Anaerolinea sp. | reverse complement strand
AGTGCCCAAATTCCTGCCAATAGGCGTGTTGATACACCTATCTTTTTATAGATGTGGGCAAGGTGAAACTCAACAGTTTTTTCCGAGACGCAAATTTGCGTAGCGATGGCCTTATTGGTCCGCCCTAAAAGAACCAATTGAAGAATTTCTACTTCGCGCGGCGTGAGATCAGATAAATTTGCCATTTGTCCTGCCTGAGATACCTCTAAAGAGAATCTACTGTTCATGGCAACAGTGAAGCGCTGATGATTGTTTTGATTGAAATGTTTCCAACGGGAGTTTGGAGCAATATTGCCACCCTTGTAGTGCGCAATATTTGTGGATACTATACAACTTTCCCAATCCGATTTCAAGCCCCATTTTGTCTTGCCCGAAAAATTCTAATATGTAGATGATGAATAACTGATGAAAACGGTCTTTTCGATGCGTGCGGTCATGACCTCACCACTTCGACAGGCTCAGTGCGGCGCCTGATTGTGACGATTGATCGGCGTGTCGGGTTGTCCCTCTCCAAAAGGAGCGGGTATCGAGTTGGCTACTCTTCATTGAATGCAAGGTGTAAAGATTCTCCCCTTCAGGAGAGACGGGAGAGTGTCCTTGTGACAAATCCATTTCTATGTGCCCTATCATGGATATTTCCTTGAAAGGGATTATACCGCTTGGAAATATCATTTATCAGCCACAACCGGCTTGATCTCCTCCCACGTTTTGCCGCCATCTGTTGTATGGACCAGCGCGACATTGTCATTATTCGTCGCGATTGCCCAGCCGATTTGTTCGTTGACAAAATCGAAATCGCCGTTCCATCGAACGGACTTGATCCATGTCCAGGTCAGACCGCCATCGCGGGTCTGTTCGAGATCGTATTCGTCCTTGTTGGTCGAAGATCGCCAGCCGATCGTATTGGTAATAAAGTTCACATCTCCGGTCTTGAGCCATGAATTCCAGGTTTTGCCCTCATCGATGGAGTGGAAATAAAATTCGTAGTTGGATACGGGATCGGTATAGACCCGGCAGTGAATGGTCACGCTGACCGCGTTGGTAGAAAGTGTCTCTACGTTATAGGCTCCGCACCAGACCGAATTTCCGGTAAAAGCATCAGGCAGTGGATTTGGCTCGGGGAGTTGGAATTCATTCCAATTGAGTCCCGAATCGATGGATTGGTAAATGCTCCAGTCCGCTTTCGGATCGGTCGCGCCGTCGATCTGGGATGTGGCGAACCAGCCCATTTGTCCATTTTGAAATGCTAAATCTGTAGCACTCATCACGAATGGACCCGTAATGTTATCCAGTTCTGGTATCCAATGTTGTCCACTATCCGTTGTTTGATACAGGCGATAACGATCCTGAAACATCATGTGAGCCACCACGATCAACAGCCAGCCATGATTTGAATCGACGAACTGCAGTGCGATTGGGTAATAATAATCTGTTCCGGTATCAAAACTGAAATTGCATTGCTGGCTTTGCAGGCACAGAGGCTGTTCCTGCCATGTATTGCCGCCGTCCTTGGTGTGCCAGATAGAGGCGTTGTTGGGTTTCGGTGGACAATTCATTGTAAAGCAGCCAGCCTGATAAGGGGTTGCCCAGGCGGTGGCGGCATCCAACGCAAAGAATCCTGAGTCTTGATATGCTCCACTGCGGGGAGTGACGTCTTTCCATGTCCATCCACCATCTGTGGTGTGGAGGATATGCCCGTCCGCTTCGATGCCCCACCCATTTTGCTCATCGACCATGTGAAGGGTCTTGATCGAAAGCGATTGCGATGGTTGAAGTGTAGGCAGGGCAGTGAATGTGGGTGCAGGTGTAAAGGTTGGGTACATCTCTTCCGTGGCGGCTGGTTTGGCGGTAGCACTTGAGTCCGGAAGTGAAGGCGTACTTGTACTATATGTAGGTGGGGTTGCCTGTGATGTTGCCGGGCTGCATGCCGCAAACAGAATGCAAGACAGAATAATTGTGAACACATTCTGAAGCATCTTATTGCGATGACAGTCACTAGCCGTTTGTTGAATGTACGTTGTCATGGGAATATCCCTTGCGAGAATTCTATTCGCGGCGATCCATGGTGGACGGATGTTTAACTCATTATAAGCATCCCGTATGCTTCCGGTGCCAGGAAAAACCTAAAACGTCAAAAAGCCTTCGCATGAACATGAAGAAATGTTGTTAAAGACATAGTGAGGTCTTGCAAAACCAGACCGTACTTGTTTGGAAAGATGTGCTGTCTCAGCCCATCATCTTGCTTGAAAGGTTTGTCCCCGGGATAGGCTTCGTGTGAGTGATATTTGTAAGTCGAATCGTCAATCTACCCAATATGATCGCTGTCTGAGAATAATAATCTCTGTTTTATATTCGTTTTTCAATCTAATCGAACGATCTATGGGTATGCAGTTGGTGTGAGAAACATCTTGGGTTCGATGGGCAGATTCGGGCAAACTGCCTGATATGGCAACACATCGCCAATATAATAATTCCATTCTGCCTGGGTGAGGTTTCGCGGAACTCGAAGACAGGCATCTTTGATCACGTCATCGTTTTTCCATAACCAGGCGCGAGCAGTTTTATCTGCACTCCCAGAAATTGCATATTTACCATCGGGATTGAAGTCTACAGAATTTACAATATCCTTATGTTGCAACACGGCGACCTCTTGTCCGGTGTCTGTGGACCAGATCCTGGCTGTAGAATCAACACTGCCGGAAATAATGTACTTTCCGTCCGTACTAAAATGAGTTGATGTGATATCCCCATCATGGATGAGAGTCGCGATCTTTTTCCAGCTATTGGTTGAGAAGACCTGAATTGCATCGTCTTCTCCGGCAGATAAAACATACTTTCCATCTGGGCTGAACTCAACATGTCGAACCCAACCCGTATGGCTGATGTCGAGGATCGTATCCCCAGTCTGCACGTTCCACACAACAGAGTGGTCCAGGGTACCGGAAATGATCCATTCGTTATTGGTGCTGAAATCCAAATCTACAATGGCCTGGAGCAACCCCTTCCGAACGCGTTCCTCCCCACTTGAGAGATCCCATACAACCGAATCACCATAGTATCCTCCGGTCACAAGTAAATTACCATCTGGACTAAATGCCAGCGCATTGACGGTTCCGGCATTTCCATTTCCCTGTGAAAGTTTGTAGATCACTTTTCCGGTAACGCTATCCCAGACCAGTCCGTTATCGTATTCCCCTCCAGATGCGACCCATTTGCCATTTGGACTGAAGGCAGCCTCATATACTTTGCCATCATGTTGTATTTTCAGCAATTCCTGTCCGGTCTTTATGTCCCAGATACGAGCCGTATGATCTTCGCTACCTGCTAAAAGCTTATCGCCCGTAGGGCTAAAGGCAAGAGAGAAAACAGAATCATCGACCTTGAATTTTGAAATTGTTTGCCCAGCCGCCATATCCCAAACCAGGATTTCTCCATACGCGTCTGCTGATGCAGCAGTCTTGTTGTCTGGACTCACTGCCACATTGTATACATAGATCGAATGGTTGATTCGTGCTCCGCTGTCAGGAAGGACTTTCCATACCTTTATCGTGTGGTCCAGTGCGCCAGAAACCGCGAGTTTTCCATCTGGACTAAAGGAAACACCCCAGACCTTTCCATTATGAGTCATCCGTGATATTTCCTGCCCGGATGATATACTCCAAACGCGGGCTGTATCATCGTTGCTTGCAGAGATAGCCATGGTTTCATCTGGGGTGATCTCTACGGAATTGATAATGCCTTCATGATAAACACTCAATATCTCGTCTTTTTTATGTACATCCCAAATTTTCAGGTTGAAACTACTATCTGTCGTTATGATCCAGTCGCTTTTTGGAGAAAAACCATAATTCCGCATAAAATCAAAGACCGTAATCGTGGATAGGAACTTTCCATCTTCCAATGAAATGATGCTCACAGAACTCTGCTGACACGTACCTTGAAGGCTTTTTTTGTCGCACTCCTTGATTTGCAGAGCAATCAGTTTTCCATCCGGACTTATTTCAAACTGCCTTACATAGGCATCCAGGCTTATTTTGTATTTTGTTTGTAGGGTCACCGCATTCAACACTTCAATCGTTTTATTCTCAACTTGATAAGCGACCCAGTCTCCGTTTCGGCTGATCCTGGTAGTTCCAGAATTCTCCACCTGGAATATTTGCTTTCCGGTGGAAGCGTCCCAAATCGTAACCGGATCTCCAGTGATGATTCGCTTTCCATCAGGAGTAAATGCAATTAGATAACTTGAACCTTTGTTCAAATCATAGAGCTTCTTTCCAGACTTGATATCCCAGACCGTTGCAATATCGCCGTCACCATTTAATGCTACAAATCTTCCATCTGGACTCACAGCTAATTCGTAAACAGCCCCAGGCCGGGTAAAGCGCATCAATTCCTGCTGGGTGCGAATATCCCATACCCGCGCGGTTCCATCGCTGCCTCCTGAAATGACCTTGCTCCCATCAGGAACGAATGCCACTGGGAACACGAGGTCATCATGTGTTGCACTCAACACCGGAAGAGCAAATGGATTATCCAACAATGATCTGGATGCGGTTGAAGATGGGAGTATTTTTGCAGAAAAAATGGAGAGTAACAATCTGTCAATTTGTGTAGAGTTGTTTGAGCCACTCAGTGACTGTGCCTGGGCTGCTAGTTGTCGTGCCAGTGCAATAGTGGCCTGTTTTTCTGCTTCTACTTGTGCAGTGGCCCGAGCTTGCTCGTTAGCAACTGCCGTTCCTTTCTGGTTTTCTGCTTCGATTTGAGCAGTTGCTCTGGAATTTTCGTTGGAGATGGCGATCCCGCGTTGAACGAATGCAAATATCGATAGCCCGATCAGGATCACAATGGCGATCCCTGCATATGCCAGGGTCCGATTTCTTCTCTGACTCTCCTCTCTTCGACTTTCCAGAATGTACTGGTTATGTAGTGATGTCGGTAGGGGATCTACAGTTGAATTCTTTAGTATTTTTTCTTCGGCTTCGCTCAATTCCTTCCCGCGCAAAAGGCGGCTCGTATCCTTCGTCCTCTCCCATTCCAATGCTTTGATCTGTAATCTTGTGTGGTATTGCAGCCACTGATAATCTGTATGTACCGTCTCGCGGACCTGTTCAATCGCTATGGCGAAATCATCCCGTTCTTTACGGCAAAAAAGGAAATTGCGCTTGCCAATTTCATCTCTTTGTTCCTTGTGAAGAAATTGATCAAGAATGTAGTAGACGTCTTTTTGGTCAACGTCACTGATTAATACCGGGAGAATTCTCTTGCCATTCTTCACCGCATGTGCAATCTCGTTGTTACACATTGGAGAAGCGACCGAATCTGGGCTGACCAGAAATAGAAAAGCATCTGCCTCCTGAATACCACGGTATATCTCCTGCTCCCAATTCTCCCCTTTGGGGATGCTTTTCCAATCGATCCATGCATCAAGACCTGTCCTCGATAATGCTTGTACGATTTGAGTTGCATATTCAATGTCTGTTCGTGCATATGAAATAAAGATATGAGACATTTTGTTTCCCTCTTTATCGGGATGCAGAAGTGAAAATCGATCTAAAGCTGATTATTGTGAGGGAATTATACAAGAAAATAAGACCCGAGCAGTCTTATTTAGACCTCCTTTGTTCCAAATGCGTTGGTGAGATTTGCGCTAGAGTCTTGAAGTCCGTTGCTTAGTGTTCTCGATTTCCAAAAGACTCATTCAAATTCGTATGCAACACCTCGGCTGAATAGGCTCGATTTGTCAAAGGACTCAGTCGTTTGGCGATGTGTTTCGAGATCAACGGGATTGTTTTCCTCCCATAGAAATGCTTGTAATACAGTTGATTTGCCCCGGCTTCGTCCCACGCCCAGTTCAGGTGGATATAACGCGATGCATCGAAGGGACGTGTGTAGCCGCGTAACGTCTTTTCCTTGTGGATGCTGGCGAAATGCTCAAAATAAGTCATCACCAGTTCGCGCAGGTTCATGTAGACCGGTTCGCGGAAACCGAGATTGACATAATTGGACTTGGCAACGGCGCCCCAGTGTCCATCCACTTGATAGAGAGCGAGAACGTGATCGTCGTCTTTGCCGGGGTCAGGCACAAGGTCGATCAGGAGCGGTTTGAATCCAATTCGCCAAAGCGCCAATGCAGCGAGAAAGCCGCCGTCGAGACAGTGACATTGTCCATCCAGCATCACGTTGAGTGGGGAACGGTCGCGCTCCTCGCCAATGTAGGGCATGCCATCCAGATAGTTCTGGATGGCGAATGGCGTTTTGAGTTGCACAAATTGTTTTCGAAGATCGACAGGCAGGCGGGCTTGGAATTCGGTCAGGAATGACATGGGTGACTTATCCTTGTTGTCTGGAAATTATATAAGCAAAGTAGGTGGGTGTGTATTGTTGTGATGCAGGATTGCGATGGTTCTGAAATACAGATATTCATTCACCTGTGTATATAATCATGTAGATTGTGTCACATGATTACGGAGACTTAATCCAAATGGATTTTCGACAACGCTATGGGAAATGGGTGATTATTGCAGGCGCATCCGACGGACTTGGGGCGGAGTACGCGAAGGAACTGGCTTCGCTCAGCTTGAATTTGGTCCTGGTTGCGCGGCGTGAGGAGTTGCTCCAGTCTCTGGCTGCTCAACTGATGGAGTCGTACAAGATCAAAACAAAGACACTTGTGCTCGACCTCTCAGCTCCCGACGCTGCAGAGCAGATCGTTCACCAGACCATGGAGTTGGAGATCGGCTTGCTCGTCTATAACGCGGCTTTTTCTGCGGTCGGTCCGTTTACCGAACAGGCAATGGATATACACATGCGGGAGATCCATACGAATATTCATTCACCGTTCAAGTTGGTGTATTTGTTGGGACAACGTATGCTCGCCCGCGGACGCGGCGGAGTCATCCTCATGTCTTCGTTGAGCGCTTTCCAAGGGTCGGCGTATATTTCCACCTATGCTGCGACCAAGGCATTCAATATTGTGTTTGCAGAAAGCCTGTGGGAAGAGTGGCGGGACCGAGGTGTGGATGTGCTGGTGTGTGTATCAGGTGCGATGAAGACGCCAAACTTCACATCCAGCCAGCCAGCGAAGACCGGCGGCATGGCAGATATAACGATGATGCCCGATGTTGTCGCTCGTGAAACGCTCGATGCGTTGGGCAAACAGCCGTATGTGATCCCCGGACGGATGAATCGCGTTGCCAGTTTTGTGATGCGCCATTTGTTACCGCGCAAGGCGACCATCAAGTTCATGGGGCGAACGCTGCGGGGGATGTACCTGAAGTAAAATTCAGGAGATGACGAAACCTTACTTCATTCCATTAAATGAGATCCGCCGCGAGCAGATCGTGGTTAACTCGCGTTTCATTGCCACCCTTGCACCTGTCTTCAGCGCAGACGAAGCGCGGGCATTCATTTCGCGCATTAAAAAGGAATTTGCAGATGCCAGCCATAACGTTCCGGCGTATATCATCGGCGGTGGGAACACGGTGACGGAGTATTTTTCTGATGATGGAGAGCCTGCCGGCACATCGGGACGGCCGGCGTTGATCGTTTTGCGCGGCAGTGGGTTTGGCGATGTGGCAGTGGTGGTGACGCGCTATTTCGGTGGGACTCTGCTCGGCACGGGTGGATTGGTGAAGGCGTATACCGAATCGACGCAATTGGTGGTCAACGCAGTTGGGCGCGGACGACGCGTCCCTGTGCATGTGGTGTTGGCTGCCATCCCGTATAACCTGTTGGAGCGCGTTCGCTTGATGGTGACGCGGAACCAGGGCGAAGTGTTGGGGGAGGAGTACGCGGCAGATATCACGATGACGCTCCAGTTCCCGGTTGAGTCGTTTGAGTCGTTTCAGAATGAACTGCGCGAACTTTCAGCGGGGAAGATCCAGGCGGAAGTGATCGAGTCGTCTGAGAAGATTATCCCGGTCAACCTGCCGGCAGGATCGATTTGAGCTTGTACCGCAAGGGGAGCAACGGGGGATGATTCATATTCAATCACAATGAAGTAAAAGATACTTTTTAGGTATAATCACTCCAGTTAATCCCTGTAAAGGTACTGGATCACTTTCACAGGGTTTGTGTTTGCCGGAGGAGAGATATGGATCAACAACTCACGTGGATCGGGCGGACTTTGAGCGGTCGTTATCGGATCGAAGCAATGTTGGGACAGGGAGGCATGTCGGCGGTGTACAAGGCCACCGACCCGAACTTGAAGCGTGTCGTCGCCATCAAACTTATTCATCCCCATCTTTCATCAGACCCGTCATTCGTGCTGCGCTTTGAAAGTGAAGCCTCAGCGGTTGCCAGCCTGCGTCACCCCAACATCGTGCAGGTCTATGATTTCAACAACGACAGCGGCGTGTATTACATGGTGCTGGAATTTATTCCTGGAGAAACGCTTCAGGAGCGTATGAAGCGGCTTGTTGCAGCCGAGCGGCTTCCCATTGCCGATGCGATCAAATTTACAGCCAACATCAGTGACGCAGTGGGCTATGCTCACCAACGCGGTCTGGTGCATCGCGATATCAAGCCTGCCAACATCATGCTCGATGTACAGGGGCAGGCGATCCTGATGGATTTCGGCATCGTCAAAATCCTGGGCGGCGACAGCCACACCTCCACGGGCGCAGTGGTAGGGACGGCGCGCTACATGTCGCCGGAGATTATCCGCGGCGAAGTGGCCGACCATCGCTCTGATATTTATTCGCTCGGTGTTACCTTGTACGAGATGCTGAGTGGACGCCCCCCGTTCATGGCAGATTCGGCAATGACGTTGATGATGATGCACCTCAACGACCCGGTTCCCAACATGCGCAGCTTTCGGCAGGATGTGCCCGCAGAATTGGTGCGTGTTGTCGAAAAATGCCTTGCGAAGGATCGCAACGAACGCTATCAATCGGCCGCAGAATTAAGTGCAGACTTGCGCCGTGTGCTTGCCAACTCCGGACAGCAGACCGCGATCAGTGCGCCGGAACCGGTTCAAGATCAGAACAGGACCATCGCCTCCAAACTGGACCCCGCGCTTGCCACCGGCAGAACGACAGGTCCACAACTGATTCCCACTCCGACAAGCGCATCGCAGGTGCGTCCTCCGGGTGCAACGACCTCCTCTTCACGACGTCCATTGTTGGTTGCAGGGATTGGATTGTTTGGAGTTGTATGCCTGGTTGTTGCGTTCCTGGGCGCGCGATTTATTTTGAACGGGCTGAGTGCTCCACAAGCGACACCTACTCTGGCATTTACCAATACAAGCGTAGCCACGGAAAGCTCTCAGATCATTGCTGCTGCCACCGAAACATCCGCGCCAACGGAACTCCCCACTGAAACGGCTTTGCCTACCCTGAGTCCCACACCTTCCGGTCCGTATGTGGTGATCACCGAAATCCGTGTCGATGGTCCACTATATGTCGTGGATTATGAAGTCTATAACCTGGACCCAACCCAGCACGTGCATATTTTCTTTGATACCGTTTCCCCAGAGCAGGCGGGTGCGCCAGGTTCCGGCCCCTGGAAGTTGACATGGAACACCTATGGTAATCCGCCATTCACACAGTACGGAATCGCCAACAAACCGGCCGGCGCAACACAAATGTGTGCGTTGGTGGCAAACAAAAATCATACTGTGATCCTGGGTTCGGGCAATTGCGTGTTCCTTCCAGAATAATCTGATATTGTAGTAACGGCTTCAACTGTTCCTTGCTCCTAAAAGGTCTCCCATATGAGAGACCTTTTTTCGTTTTAATCCCCGAACATCAATACATGGGGAACTGAATCAAACCCAGCGGGTTAATTCATGATGGATGGAGCCCCTATGACAACTTCGCAGACTCAACGTCTTTCTCCTCTTACCAAACTGGCTTATGGAGTGGGAGATTTCGGCTTTGCCTTCAGTGATACCGCCCTGGGCGTGTTGTTCGGCATTTTCCTTGTAGATGTGGTGGGATTGACCCCCAGCCTGGCAGCGTTGGCGGTATTTATTGGCAGGTCATGGGATTACGTCAACGATCCGATCATCGGTCACATTGCTGACCGGACGCGTACGCGCTGGGGGAGGAGGAGACCGTATCTTCTGTTCGGTTTTGTTCCCTTTGGAATTGCGTTTGCGATGATGTGGTGGCGTCCGCCGTTTGAAAACGTCTTTGCACTCACCGCTTATTATGCAGTTGCTTATTTTCTATATGACACGATTCTGACGGTCGTTTCGATGCCGTATCTGGCACTGACCCCTGAACTGACACAGGATTACGATGAGCGAACATCACTGACCAGCTATCGTATGGCGTTCTCGTTGTTAGGCGGACTGGTCGCCTTCATTGTCCCACTGATGATCATTGGCACGATGCGCCCTGAGAATACAGGGCGTGTCTTCCAAATGGGACTCATCTTCTCCGTGGCTTGTTCTCTCCCGCTGCTCTTTACATTTTTCGGTACGCGCGAAAAGGAGGAATATGAGCATCTTGAACAGCCAGGTCTGCGCGACTCGTTGAAGGCAGCACGCACGAACCGTCCCTTTATTTTTGCGGCGGGAATCTTCCTGTTCACCTGGACGGCCATAGACATCATTCAGAACATGTTGTTGTTCTTCCTCAAATATCGAATGAAACTTGAAGAGGAGTCTGATATGGTCGCCGGGGCGGTGTTCATCACAGCGTTAATTGTGTTGCCGTTCTGGGTTTGGGCATCGCAGAAGACGGATAAACGCAAGTCGTATATCTATGGGATGATCTTTCTCTCTGCAGTGATGTTGATAATGATATTTGTAGACCCGTCACTGGGGTTTCCTGTGGTGTTGGGGCTGGCTGCGTTCGCAGGGATCGGTGTCTCGGCTGTGCATGTGTTGACGTGGGCGATGATTCCCGATGCGGTGGAAGTGGATGAGCTGCAAAGCGGCGCACGGCACGAGGGGATGTATTATGCGCTGGTTGCACTGTTCAAAAAGATCGCCTCCTCGATTGCGATCCCTCTTACATTATTGGTGCTGGACTGGAGCGGATTTGTCTCCAATTCGCCACAGCAAAGTGAATCCGCGGTCTGGACGATCCGCATCCTGATCGGGCCCGTGCCATCTGTCCTGTTATTGGCCGGCATCATCTTTGCGATCTATTACCCGCTCAATCGCGAGTCCCATGCCGAAGCGCGTGAAAAACTCGCCGCGCGGAAAGAAGCGACCGCCGACTAAATTACCAGCCCGGCCAAAATGGCCGGGCTGGTTTCATTATTGGATTCGTCCATCCCACATGGACCAGGCTCTTCCGTCGCGGGCAAGAAGGTCGTCTGCTTCCTGGGGTCCCCACGAACCGGGATTGTAAAACGTGAGCGGTTGTTTGGCTGTTTCCCAGGTATGGATGATCGGATCGATGATGCCCCAGGCGGTCTCTACTTCGTCAGCGCGCGTGAACAGGGACGCATCACCAGTCATGGTATCCAAAAGGAGGCGCTCGTAGGCATCGGGTAAGGCTGTCTCGCCGAACGAGTCCGAATAATGGAATTCCATATCCACTGAGCGGAGTTCTGCGACTGTGTCGGGAACCTTGGTCTCGAAACGCCAATGGACCCCTTCATCGGGCTGTAAATACAAGACCAGCATATTGGGCGTCAGGTCTTTCTCAGATGGGAATAACAAATGTGGCGGACATTTGAACTCAATTGTGACCTGTGACAGCTTTTCCTTTAAATTCTTGCCCGAGCGCAGATAAAACGGCACGCCCTGCCAGCGCCAGTTATTCACGAATAGCCGTATCGCGCCAAATGTGGGAGTCTCTGAGTCGTGGCCGATCCCATCCTCGTTACGATATCCGTTGTATTGCCCGCGAACAGTGGATTGCAGAACTTCCTCTTCTGTCATGGGCATAATTGCGCTCAGCACCTTGACTTTTTCATTTCGCAATGCCGATGCTTCAAAGGAGACGGGAGGTTCCATGGCCACAAGCATGAGCAATTGCAGGAGATGATTCTGGAACATATCGCGCAAAACCCCCACGTTGTCGTAGAACCTGGCACGATGCTCCACACCAACCTTTTCAGCCACTGTGATTTCGATGTGGTCAATGTAATTGCGATTCCATAACGGTTCGAAGATCGTGTTGGCAAAGCGTGTGACCAGGATGTTTTGCACCGTTTCCTTACCCAGATAATGATCGATGCGATAGATCTGTGTTTCCTTGAGCACCTTGTGGATCTGTTCGTTCAATTGTCTTGCCGTTTCCAGGTCAGTCCCGAATGGTTTTTCGATCACCACGCGGCGGTATCCATTCTCTTCGTGAAACTGGCGGGTTTCGCCAAGCAATGTGATGATCTTGGGGTAGGCATCAGGAGGAGTCGCCATGTAATAGATACGGTTGCCTGTTTCGCCCTGCCAATCGTCAAGGAACTGCTTCAGTTTTGCAAAATCTTCCGGGGCATATCCGCTTCGGATATACACAATACGTGACGCGAATTGCTCCCACTCCTGCTCCGGATACTTCGTCTCCGCGAATTCATCCATCCCCTCCTTGAGATGAGCGCGGAAGGACGTATCGTTAAAATCCTTGCCGCCATATCCCACGATTCGGAACAGAGTGGGCATGCGTCCCTTGCAAAACAAATTGAACAGGGATGGAATTAGTTTGCGCTGCGTGAGATCTCCAGACGCGCCGAAAATCACGATCGAAGTGGGAAGTCCATTATCTTTTGTAACCATACAAATAAATCCGTTTCTATAGTCTGTAATAACGGCTTAAGCCGTTTAGTCTCCATTGCAAACGACTGCGTATTATTCTTTCTTTACCGCATGTCCGCCAAATTGGTTGCGTAATGCAGCCAGCATGCGCGCCGTGTAGTTTTCCTCATCGCGGCTGGCAAAACGCATTTGCAGTGCCAGGGTGATAATGGGGGCTGGGACATCCAGGTCAATGGACTCGAACACGGTCCATCGTCCCTCGCCGGAATCGGCAACCCAGGGTTTGATATCAGAAAGCGTCGCATCTTCCTCCAGCGCGCGGGCAGCCAGATCCAATAGCCAGGAGCGGACCACACTTCCATGCTGCCATATTTTGGAGATCTGAGCCAGGTCGAGCCCAAACTCTTCCTTCGATTTGAGAATGCTGAACCCCTCGGCAAATGCCTGCATCATTCCATATTCGATGCCGTTGTGGATCATTTTGACGTAATGCCCGGCGCCATGTGGACCGACGTGTCCCCAGCCTTTATCTGCCGCGGGGGCAAGGGTCTCGAAAATCGGGCGGATCTTTTCCACGACTTCGGGTTTGCCTCCGATCATCAGGCTATAGCCTTCCGTCAGTCCCCAGATACCGCCGCTGGTGCCGCTGTCCACAAACTCGATGCCTTTGGACTCAAGCAGCGCCGCATGCTTGATCGTATCCTTGTAATTCGAGTTGCCGCCATCGATCACGATATCACCCTTTGCCAGCATGTGCGAGACGGTTTCGATCGTGTCTGTCGTTGGTTTTCCCGCGGGAATCATCAGCCATACAATGCGTGGAGAAGGGAGCTTGTTCACTGCATCTGCCAGGGAGCTTGCCCCTTCTGCGCCATGACTGATCGCTTCCTTGACCGTCTCTGCGGAACGGGCAAAGCCCACTACACGATGACCACCGCGCACGAGACGCGTTGTCATGTTCAATCCCATCTTTCCCAAACCGATCATTGCTAATTCCATAAAACCTCCGTTGATATTTACCTGTGTAATTTATCCTTCACAAAACTTGCTGATCAGCCTGTGCGGTAACCTGCCTGCCGCATCTTCATCGATCAGCCAGATACATTGTCCGTCTTTGGGTTCGATTCGTTGGGCAGGGTACAACCCAGGGTTGTATCTATCGCCTAATACTTCGGCAAGGGTCGCAGCCTTCTTTTCTCCAGTTGCCATAAATGCAATAACACGGGCACTATTCAAAACGACCGGCGTCAATGTGACGCGCTGTGCCGGGCGACCTTGATAATGTGCCGTAACAGGAATCACAGGCTGTGTTACTTCCAACGGCGAATTGGGGAAAAGTGACGCCGTGTGTCCATCCTCTCCCATTCCGAGATAAGCCAGGTCAAAGCGGGGCCATTCGAGGATGCCTGAAGCAAACTTCTTCAGCACATGTGCATAGTCTAATGCTGCCTCTGCTGGTTCCAGCCCTCCATTGATCGGATGGATGTTGGACTCCGGGACTGGCACATGCCGCAAAAATAGATTCCATGCCTGGCCGTAACTACTCTCAGGGTCTGTTGCCGGAACACTGCGTTCATCACCCCAAAAGATATGAGTGTTTGCCCAGTCCACTTGGTCTCGATATTCGGTACCCAGCAATTGGAAGAGACGGGCAGGTGTGCCGCCTCCATTGAGCACGACAAGGAACCGTCCATGATCGTCAATGGATTGCGCCGCCTTCTCCGCAAAGAGCTCTGCTGCGCTGTGGCTAAGTTGTTCTATGGATTGGAACACACGAATTTCAGATTTCATACGTCCACTTATTTCTGAAACAAAAACCACGCCGAAGATCGTCCGCGGACGGTATCCTGCCCATCACGGCGGGAGAGGAGTGTGAATTGGGTGGAGATTCGCTCGATATCCGCCTCAACAAGCCCAGACTGCGAAGGAGCCGTCTCTGGTTTCACAAATCCGTACATGAGCCAGAATCCGTTTGGGGCGAGGACGCGTTCGAGTTGCCCCAGATATTTTGGCTGTTCCTGCAATGGAATTCCATGAAAACACCCCAGGTCAAATACCAGGTCAAATGGACCGGAAATCCCATTCAATTTTGTAGCGTCATTGATCGAAAGTTGTGCCTGTACGCCTTCTTTTTTGAGCTTCCGCTTTGCCAGCGTGATTGCCCGCGGCGCGAAATCGACACCTGTTACCTGCCAACCTGTGCGGGCGAGAGTGATCACATTCGTTCCTGTGCCGCAGCCAATATCCAAGGCGCGGCCCGGCGAATGGGTCTCGATGAATTCAAAGAGTTCGGGGGGACTAATGCCTGTATCCCAGGGCGGTTGACCGAAATACCAATAATGAAAAAGCAGGCGACGAAACATTTAAGTTCACTATCACAAGAATTTTTGCCCGTTAAGTCATTTTATGAAAGTGAAGGTTCTCACTTTGACAATTCACTTGAGTTCTTTTACAATCATGCGACTGGTACCGCAACTCTGACAAGTAGTAGGGTTTTCGTTCTACTGGGACGGATGAAATTTGAAGTGGTCCTGCAATTTTATGTTGTTGCGGCACTGACTTATATCCCATCTGCATAGGAAGGGCTTTTTCATGAAAGAGTATACCACCGAGTTTCTTCGCAACGTCGCGCTGGTCTCGCATGGAGGCGCGGGGAAATCAATGTTAGCGGAGGCATTTCTGCACGTAACGGGGGCAACCACCCGCCTGGGCAAGATCGAGGACGGGACGACGGCTTCGGATTATGATGAAGAGGAAACCCGTCGAAAGATTTCCATCTATTCAAGTGTTATTCCCATTGAGCATCGCGATCACAAGATCAATATTATTGATGCGCCGGGCTACACCGATTTTGTAGGCGAGATGATCTCTGCCTTGAGTGTGGCTGACGGCGCAATTATTTTAGTAGATGCAGTCTCTGGCATCGAAGTGGGTACTGAATTGGCCTGGCGCTATGCCGACCAGTTCAACCTGCCGCGCTTCTTCGTGATCAACAAGATGGATCGCGACAATGCAGATTTTGCCAAGACCTATGCTGCCATCAAGGAATTTGTGGAGGCGCATGGCAAACGTGTCGTTCAGGTTCACATTCCTATCGGCGAGAAGCAGGAGTTCAAAGGCGTTGTGGATGTTATCGGTATGAAGTCTTACATGGGGGATGGCAAGACGACTGCAGAAATCCCAGCTGAATTAAAGGAAGCTGCCGATGCTGCACACTTTGCCATGGTGGAAGACGCCGCCGAAGGTGAAGACGAACTGATGGAAAAGTACCTTGAGAACGGCTCCCTCTCTGATGCAGAGATGGTGCGTGGTCTCGAAGATGTTGTCTACGCCGGACAGTTCGTACCCGTATTCTGCGCTGCAGGCGGACGCGAGATCGGTATCGTTGCATTGCTTAATGACATCATTGACCTGATGCCTTCTCCGTTGAATGGGCCCAAGCGCGTGGCCGTCGGGAAAGATGGCGATGAAGAACTCAAACCCTCTGACGCAGGTCCATTGGCTGCCTATGTATGGAAGACAACCGCTGACCCCTTTGTCGGCAAGATGACCTACTTCCGTGTGCTTTCTGGCTCCATGCAGGCAGATGCGCGCGTCTGGAACCAGAACAAAGGTGCAGAAGAGCGCATGTCGGGTCTGCACTTCCAGCGTGGCAAGGAACAGATCGCGACGAAGGTTGTCCATGCGGGTGATATTGCCTCGGTCTCAAAGCTGACAGTTACAGCCACCGGCGACACCTTCTGTGACAAGACACACCCGTTGACTGTTGCGACTCCGAAGTATCCTGCAGCTTTGTATCGCGTGGCAGTAACGCCCAAGACGCAGGCAGACGCGGCAAAGATCTCCCCGACCCTTACCCGTCTCTGCGAAGAAGATATGACCCTCTCCTGGCAGAACGACCCGATCACACATGAGACGGTTCTGCAGGGCATGGGCGACCAGCACATTGACGTTGCCCTTCACCGTGCACAGACCAAGTTCCAGGTGGGGTTGGGTACTCATGAACCCAAGATCCCGTATCGCGAAGGCATCACCCGCAAGGCGTCCGCTCAGTACCGCCATAAGAAGCAATCCGGTGGCGCAGGGCAGTTCGGTGAAGTTCACCTTCGCATTGAACCGTTGCCCAGTGCAGACTTTGAATTTGAAGATGAACTCGTCGGTATGAATCTCTCCCGCTCCTACCTGCCGCCGATCGAAAAAGGCATCAAAGCGACCATGGAACGCGGTGCCTTCGCAGGCTATCCGATGAGCAATGTGAAGGTCATTGTTTATGATGGCAAGGAACACGAAGTGGATTCCAAGCCGGTTGCGTTCGAAATTGCAGGACGCGAAGCCTTCAAACTTGCGGTGCAGGATGCCGGTCCGGTGTTGTTTGAGCCGATCATGAACGTCCGTGTGACCATTCCCGATGCAAACATGGGTGATGTGATGAGTGACCTCAACACCCGCCGTGGGCGCGTCCAGGGGACCGATTCTGAGCATGGCAGCACCGTCATCGTGGCACATGTGCCGATGGCCGAAATGACACGCTACACCACCCAACTTCGTTCGATCACCGGCGGACGCGGTTACTTCACCATGGAATTCGATCACTACGATGTTGTCCCGAACCATATCGCTGGAACGATCATCGAAGCGCACAAGAAGGAAATGGAAGCCAAGAAGGAAGAATAACGTTGGTACGTGGTGCTTTGTAATTAAAAGTCCCGGAGTCATTGACTTCGGGACTTTTTCTTGCCTACAAACGTATCAGTTACTTTGGATTGAACAAAATATCTTCTATCGGTGTCTTCATCTGAATTCGCCTGCCGCTGATCTTCATTAGCTCAGCCAGCGATTTTTTCTTCGTGCCATCCCACAGGACAAGGTTATCTCTTTGTTTTGCCATGTATTCGCCAAGCTGGCTGAAATCTGCATAACTATCGAAGAAACCCACCAGGCGACGGAAGAGTTTGGGCACAAGCAGAATATCCTCCTCAAGCGTGCGGATATCCCAAATGGTGAAATCGAACGTTTTATCAATGGACCATATCCCACGTTTGGTTTTGCGAGCCCGGGATACAACAGCCCGGATCTTTTCCGCGAAAACACGATCTGTAGTGGTGTAAAAGGTAGGGTAGACCAATCCTTCACGGGCGAGTTGGAAATTGAGCGAATCCTCGATGGGTAGAGTCGCGGAATCCATTACAGCACCGTCGGTGAGCTTTGCCGACTTGGGGAAGAGATAACTGACGGGACGGCCAAAAGAGTCGATCGTGGCGGAGGCGATAAATCCGGCTTTTCCATCATCTGCATCCACGATCTGGGTGAGTCCCAGGCTGTATGTCACCGATTGGATCCCAAGTAACTCCAGCAGGGATTCGAGTGCCGCAAGCGCGAACGGACGTGGTTGATGGTACCCATCATAATGGGTTTCCATGGCATCGATCGACTCCACGCGCAACTGTTTCTTCTTTGTGGCTTTGTCTGCTTCAGTTTTCCATTTATAAAAATCCCAATTGGCCGGGTTGTTCGCTTGAAAGCGGATCGAATCCCCATCAGGCTGAAACCCTTTCACATGAAACGTTCCTGCGATCACCTTGTATCGTGCCATGTTCGACTCCTTGTTGCGTTCATTATAAAAAGTTTGCCGGTCAAATGCAATCGTAGCAGAGTACAATACACGTATGGCAGTCGTCCGTTTTCCCAATGTGATGAAGTATTACGTCGATAATCAGGCTGAGTTTTCGGTTTCCTCTTCGACCGTGCAGGATCTGATCGACCAGGTTGTGGAACGATATCCGTCTGTTCGATTCCACCTATTGGATTCAGAAGGACGACTTCGCCGACACTTCAACATCTTTGTCAACGGCACGCATATCCAGGACTTGAACGGGATGGAGACGCCGCTTCAAGAGGACGATAGGGTCATTCTGATGGCCTCTGCAGCAGGGGGGTAATTATTAACTTGACAATTTCAGTAAGAATTGTAAAATAGCGGACATCAAAAGTATAGACATGAAAACACTTAACTATTGCTTGTGTATACGGCGGGGCTCGTAGCCTTCCGCCTGAAATAATTCCGCAGTCAACGGATCAGACGGTTGGACGACCCCCGCTTGCAAAACCTGCAACGTGTGGCGTTTGTTCGCCGTCTTTTTGTTTATTCGTTGACTGCTTTTTATTTAAAACATGACATTACTCGACTATCGACTCTTACAAACTGACTTTGATGCAGGGATGGATTTATCCGCGCATGTGGGGAACACGCCACTTCTCCCGCTTCGCCGACTCAGCCGGAACCTTTCTCCGCGTGTAAAGGTCTTTGCCAAAGCTGAATGGTTCAACCCCGGTGGTTCCGTCAAGGACCGGCCGGCGATCAATATCATACAGACTGCGCTGACCGAGGGAAAGCTAGGCAATGGCAAGCGTCTGCTCGACTCAACATCTGGCAACATGGGAATCTCCTATGCCACGTTCGGTGCTGCTTTGGGAATCCCGGTCACCCTGGCCGTCCCAGCGAGCGCCAGTTCTGAACGGATCTCCATCCTGCGGGCGTTGGGAGCCGAATTGATCCTGACCGACCCCACCGAAGGATCAGATGGCGCGATTTTGAAGGCACGCGAACTTGCCGCGGAGCAGCCCACTACATACTGGTATGCCAATCAGTACAATAATGACGCCAACTGGCAGGCACATTACAAGTCTACGGGTCCTGAGATCCTTTGTCAGACAGATGAAAAGGTAACTCACTTTGTCGCCGGATTGGGGACATCCGGCACTTTGATGGGAACAGGACGTTACTTGCGTGAACAACTGCCTCATGTGAAGATCGTTGCCTTCCAGCCAGATGCATCCTTCCATGGGTTGGAAGGACTCAAACACATGCCCACCGCCATCAAGCCGGGTATCTACGATGAGTCACTCGCTGATGCAAACCTGGGTATCGTCACCGAAGATGCTCACAAAATGGTGTTACGCCTCGCTCGCGAAGAAGGCCTGTTCGTGGGAATATCGTCTGGAGCAGCAGCCGTTGCGGCACTCAAGATCGCCGAACAATTGGAGGAAGGTGTGGTCGTGACTCTCTTCCCCGATGCAGGCTACAAATATCTAAGCGACAAATCCCTGTGGGAGGAGAAAAAGTAATGTTGGTCGTTCCGAATCGATTGATCGAACAAATGAACACTCATGTAGAAAAAGCCTATCCAGAGGAAGGTGCAGGTTTCCTGGTCGGTGAAGAAGGCGAAGTGAAAGAGATTATCACTCTATCGAATGCGCGGGAAGACGGTGCACGCCATAACCGCTTTCTGTTCACGCCCGAAGATTATCTCAAAGCCGAACTGAAAGCCGAAGCGCTTGGTCTGGATTTGATCGGTGTTTTCCACTCTCATCCCGATTGTCCCAACGTCCCCTCTGAATATGACCGCGAATGGGCGCAGCCATTCTTTTCTTACATCATCACGCGTGTTGACGAAGGCAAGGCTGTGAATATCCGCTCGTGGAGATTGCTGGAAGATCGTTCAAAGTACGAGGAAGAAGAGATAAAAATCAACTCATAATGTCATTCTGAAGAAGCATTAAGTAAAAGTCTCTTGCTGCAGGTGTAGAGATTCTTTGCTCTGTTCAGAATGAGGTGAAACAGGACTTTAATATGACATCACAAACCTTACAAAAAGTAGATCACGCCGCGCTGAAAGCGAATCAGCTTTTTATTATTTCGCTCAATATTTTGGCATTTATCCTGAACCAACCCTGGCTTGCCGCGTTTGTTGCTCTTGTGATGGGACTGGGTTCAGCATTCAAAGTGCCCGGCTTCCTTCCCATCTATAAGAACATTCTCAAACCGCGCGGCTGGATGAAGCCCGATGTGTTGGATGACAATCCCGAGCCGCATCGTTTTGCTCAATTCCTTGGCTTTCTCTTTATGACCGCCGGTTCGCTCTCATTATTCCTGGGGGCGACGGTTCTGGGCTGGGCCCTGGTTTGGATCGTTGTGGCTCTCGCTGCTCTCAATGCGTTTGGCGGATTTTGCGTGGGTTGCGCCGTTTATTACTGGCTGGCGCGTCTCAATCTTCCTGGCTTTGCCAAGCAACCGCCCTCAGGGACATTTCCCGGCATGAAACCGAAAGCGGGAGCAAGAGCATGAGCCCAGACATACTACTTCGATCCGGGCTGGCCCTTGTCATCATTGTGGCGGGGTTGTTCGCATATTGGCTTATCAACCAGCGCATGTTGGTGAAGGCACGCAGCAATGTTTTTACGTTGTTCACAAAGCTTCCCAATAAACCGGTCATCGTGTATTTCACCACCCCAGACTGCGCGCCGTGTAAGACAGTGCAGCGGCCGGCCATCAATCAGGTATCACGGTTACTGGGTGAAAAGCTGGAAGTCGTTGAGATCGACGCCACTCAACGCCCCGACCTGGCGAAAATTTGGGGCGTGATGAGCGTCCCAACCACGTTCCTGCTCGATGCACGTGGTGAAGCCCGTTATGTCAACAATGGCGTGACGCGTGCCGAGAAGCTGATGGAACAACTGGATACATTGTCAGACTATTCCATATAATATCGCGGTGATCAAGACTGCCACCGACTATAATTACAAATTGAGGAGAACCACCCTACATGCCCGTTTTACGTATCCCCACTCCCTTGCGTTCCTATACTAGTGGAAAGAGCGAAGTCAGTGTCAGCGGTTCGAATATCGCAGAAGCATTGACCGACCTGACGACACAATATCCGCCGATCAAGCCGCATCTGTTCAATGATGCCGGTGAGTTGCGCCCATTCGTGAATTTGTTTGTTGGCGAGAACAATATCAAGGATTTGCAGGGAGTGAATACACCCATCCAGGACGGTGATAAACTCGTGTTGATCCCGTCGATCGCTGGAGGTTAAGATGCTACCTGAACTTTCTCGTGATGAAATCCTGCGTTACTCGCGCCATTTGCTGATCCCCGAGGTCGGCTTGGAGGGGCAGCGCAAACTCAAGGGGTCGTCTGCGTTGATCGTAGGCACAGGCGGGCTTGGCTCGCCTGTCTCTCTCTATTTGGCGGCGGCCGGCATCGGTCGTATCGGACTCGTGGATTACGATGTGGTCGATTCGTCGAACCTGCAGCGACAGGTTATCCACGGCACGTCCACGGTGGGCAAGTTGAAGGTGGAAAGCGCGAAATCCAAACTGCTGGACTTGAATCCCGATATTCAAATCGATGTTTATAACGAGCCGTATACATCTGAAAATGCGCTTCGTATCGCCAGGGACTACGACATTATCCTTGACGGGACCGATAACTTCCCGACACGTTATCTAACCAATGATGTGGCGGTCTTCCTCGGCAAGCCAAACGTGTACGCCTCCATTTATCGCTTCGATGGACAGGTGAGCGTGTTCTACGCCAAGGAAGGACCGTGCTATCGCTGTCTCTTCCCCGAACCACCTCCGCCGGGACTTGTCCCATCATGTGCGGAAGGTGGTGTGTTGGGCGTCTTGCCGGGAACGATCGGAACGCTGCAAGCAACGGAAGCGCTCAAAGTGCTGCTCGGAATTGGCGAGCCGTTAATAGGCAAACTGTTGCTTTACAACGCACTGGATATGTCATTTGATTTTGTGAAGCTCAAGAAGAATCCCAACTGCCGCGTATGCGGACCGAATGCCGACATCAAGGAACTGATCGATTATGAAGAGTTTTGCGGTGTCCCCAGCCATGACCATGGCGATGAAGGGTCTGCTGGCGCGGGGTGGGATATCACGGCTCCCGAGTTAGCTGAGCGTGTGAAGACCAATCACCTCAAATTATTGGATGTCCGAGAGCCGCATGAGTTGGAGATCTCAGCGTTGCCGAACGCCAAAAATATTCCTCTGGGTCAATTGGCCGCACGTCTCTCTGAGCTGGACTCTGCTGAAGATATGGTGGTCTTCTGTAAAGGCGGCACTCGTTCTGCACGGGCGCTTGAACTATTAGTCAGCGCCGGGTTCAAGAAGGTGAAGAACCTGAAAGGCGGTATCAACGCCTGGGCGAAGGAAGTGGACACGAATTTGCCGGTTTATTAAAAGCAGGCTCCCGTCGAGAATTCGACGGGAGTTTTGCTTTGGTACAATACCTCCATTCCAACCAAAGGAGAGAGAATGGGACCGTTGGCTATATCTTCGGAAAAGCGTGTGTATGACAATATTTTAGGCGCGATCGGAAACACTCCATTGGTGCGCCTCAGTCGCATCGGGCGGGACCTGCCGGTTCCGTTGTATGCAAAGCTGGAGTTCATGAATCCGGGCGGGTCGGTCAAGGATAGGGTGGGGGCGAATATCATCGAACAGGCAGAGAAGCGTGGAGAGATCAAACCGGGCGGTACCATCGTGGAGGCAACATCGGGAAACACAGGTGTAGGCTTGGCCATCGCTGCAGCGCTTAAAGGGTATAAGACCATCTTTGTCATGCCCGATAAGATGAGTAATGAGAAAATATTGTTGTTGCGTGCATACGGTGCGAAGGTTGTCATCACGCCCACTGCTGTGGCTCCCGAAGATCCACGCTCGTATTATGAAGTCGCCAAGAAATTCGCCCGCGAGACTCCCAATGCCATCCTTGCAAACCAATATCACAACCCCGACAATCCGCTGACGCACGAGATGACGACCGGCCCCGAGATCTGGGATCAGACTGATGGGCGGGTGACCGATGTCATTATCGGCATGGGAACCGGCGGGACGATCTCTGGCATTGGTCGCTATCTCAAGTCAGAGAACCCGGATATCAAGATCGTGGGTGTGGATATCGAAGGTTCGATCTTGACCGAGATCTGGCAGAGTGGCGGCAGGATTCCCGAAGGTGCCTATCCTAAAACCTATAAAGTGGAGGGTATCGGCGAAGACTTTTTGCCATCTGCCACAGACCTGAGTGTTGTCGATTGGATCGAACGTGCAGGCGACCGCGAATCCTTTTTGTGGGCGAGGCAATTGGTGCGGCAGGAGGGAATCTTTGCAGGTGGTTCTTCTGGCTCGGCATTGGCCGGCGCTCTCAAATATTGCCGTAAATTATCCAGCGATCGCATCCCCGTTGTGATCTTCCCTGACTCCGGTTCACGCTATCTTTCCAAATTCTATGATGACAAGTGGATGCGCGAATTTGGTTTCCTCTCGATGGAATTCGGCGAGATGAACTTGAGCGACCTGTTGCTCGCCAAACCGAACAAGACCTTACACGTCGCAACGCTTGGAGATTCGATCCGCAAGGTGGTCTCAGTGATGCACCAGCACAGCATTTCCCAAATGCCGGTGGTGGGATCGAACGGCGAATTGGTAGGGCTGCTGGAAGAGGTGGATATGCTTAATCATATGCTCGATAAGCATGCTCACAGCAATGATGAGACTATTGACTCACTTGTGCAGAATGCAGGTGCGGTCTTCCCGCCGGAGACATCACTTGAGGAAGCCATGCCATCTCTGACGGCAGGATATGCCTTGATCGTCGTAGAGAACAGCAAGCCGATCGGCATCCTGACCAAGATCGATGTGTTGGATTACGTGGCTGGAAAAATATAGAATATCATCACGTCCAAAACGAGAATCTCCCGCTTCTATATAAGGCAGGAGATTTTTTTAGAAACCTCGTGCTGAAGAGTATCTTAGAACAAATATTCGTGTTATAAACGACAAAGATTGGCTGGCGTCAATCAACTTTATCAATGGAGGCAGAAATGGACTTTAGCTCTATCAATTGGCTGGCCGTTGTTGTGTGTGTCGTGGCAAGCATGATCATTGGAAGCCTTTGGTTCAATCCGAGAACGTTTTTTCCCGCCTGGTGGAAGGCCATTGGAGAACCCAAGGCAGATGACATAGTACAACCCTGGATGGTTTGGGGCGGCACGGTACTCGCTTCGTTCGTACAGGCGGTGTTCATCTCGCTCATGGTCAAGACGATGGGGAGCCTGACCGGTGGAGCTACGCTTGCTTCCGGTGCAACGGCTGGTTTCCTCCTCTGGCTGGGGTTCGTGGCGCCCTCCAGCCTGACAAATAAGCTTTTCGCAGGTCAGTTTCGTGCTTGGTTGTATGAGGTTGGCAATCACCTCATCACGTTTGTGGTGATGGGTGCGATCGTCGGCGCGTGGCGGTAACAACAAGATGTGACAGTCACTTTCAAGGTGACTGTCGCCTTTTGTGACTGGAGGCAAAATGTCCTACAACGATGCGCAGGCACAGAAAGATGTGGCTGAACATTTTCCCAACATGATGATCCGTTATGTGTTCATCCTAAAAAAGGGCCCCACATGGACTCCTGATGAAACGCCAGAGATCGACGCGTTACAGGAAGCACATCTTGCGAACTATCGTCGCCTTGCAGAAATCGGAAAGCTTGTGGTCACCGGCCCGTTTTTGGATTCGTTTGCCACAAGTGGGGATGTTCGCGGCATGGGTGTATTGCGCGCAAATTCATTTGAAGAGGCGTATGAACTCATCAGCACCGATCCAATGGTGAAAGTGAAACGATTGATGTTTGAATTGCATGCATGGATGGTTGATAAAGATATCCTGAAATGAAACTCTAATCCATAAAGACTTGACTGATTGACAACTGTGGTTAAAATAGAACGTACGTTCTAATATTCAGAAGGAGGACGTATGACCACAAATCGTCAATTCAACATGGCATTGGATGTTCTTGCCAAACTCAACCTGGGGACAGATTCAACAACTCCGCTTCAAACGCAGCCGACAGATGACTCATCAGACCTAAGCCAAACGCTGGCTGGCATCGGTCCATTGCCGCACGAAGCGTTGTTTCTCGGCATCGCATCCGATGGGCTACCTGTGCTCTTAAACTTGCACGATCCGCTTCCGGGTCCCATGCTTGTGGCTGGGGATGATAACGCTGGGAAAACAGCTTTCCTGCAGTCAGTTGCACGCGCAGCAGTTCTTACACACGAAGCTGATGATGTACAGTTTGCCGTACTTACCAGCCGCCCTCACGAGTGGGAAACCCTTGAGACCACGGCCCACCTAACAGGGATCTTCGACCTTCAGAAACAGGAAGCACAACAGGTTGTCCAATCTCTTGCCATGTGGGCACACGCGAACAAAGGTGTTCAACAGTCCGTTTTATTGCTGGTGGACGATCTTGGAGCCATTGCCAAATGGGACGAGAACGCGCTGCAACATTTCCGCTGGCTGCTCCTGCGCGGCACGGCGCGAAGGGTTTGGCCGTTCGTCACCCTGAATGCCACCCGTTATGGAGAGGTGATCGCCTGGATCGAAATCTTCCGTACGCGGGTGTTCGGCCGGATCGGAAATGTCCGTGTAGCCGAAGCGCTTGGGGTGGATAGCCCGTCTGTGGTGGAAAATCTCGAAGTGGGCCGGCAGTTTTCCCTGCGCGAGAACGGGGGATGGCTCCAATTCCATATCTAGGCGTTGTTTGACATCCAATCAGGAAAAAGGACTGATTTCGTCCCCCAAATTTCTAGCCTGTCCATCCTTCTTGTGCTACAATCAAAATTGTAAGTTGCATGGATGAATGGTGGTCCGACAATCAGAGGGAATTTCGCTTCTTGGCACCTGGGTGTCTGCGATCGCTGGGAGTCATGCATATTGGATCCGTTATTGCCTTGAGGGATGCTTCACCCCCATGGCCCACACTCAGGAGTAGAGATTTCTATGGAAGCGAAACTTTATGTTGGCAATTTGCCGTACAGCACTGTCGATGGCGATTTGCAGTCATTGTTCTCTGCAGCCGGGACAGTGAAATCCGCCCAGGTGATCAAAGATCGCCAGAGTGGTCGTTCCAAAGGCTTTGGTTTTGTTGAGATGTCCTCACAAGCAGAAGCCGAGAACGCGATCACCATGTTCCACGGCAAGGATTACAGCGGTCGTCCATTGACCGTAAACCTTGCCCGCCCGCGCGAAGATCGTCCCGCAGGCGGCGGCGGTGGTGGCTTCCGCGGTGGCGGAAACCGCAGACCTGGTGGCGGTGGCGGCGATCGAGAACGCCGACGCGATTACTAAATCGCAGCACATCGCAATAGTTTTGAGCCAAATGGGCGGTGCCAACCATTTGGCTCAATTTTTTTTATAATAGACCCATGACTCAAGATTTTTTGATCCGCCTATACCAGGATGATGATTTCGACGCTGTGACGATCCTGTGGAGGATTGCCAGTGAAAAGAACCTGCCCGATTTTCAACGTGAAAAAGGGCATTTCTTTTACGAAGATCGTGACTATTTCCGCGACCATATCCTGCCGGTGAATGATGTATGGGTGATCGAGATCGATGGCCGACCGGTTGCTTTCATGGCGATGCATGACGATTTTATCGATCACTTGTATATCCATCCCGATTTTCAACGACGTGGGCTTGGAGGGGCGTTGTTGAATTTTGCCCGGGAGAAGTCACCAGAGCATGTGTGGTTGTATACTTTGCAGATCAATATCAACGCTCGAGCGTTCTACGAGAAGAACGGGTTTATCGCCGAAAAATTTGGCATAAGCCCGCCGCCTGAGAATGAGCCCGACGTGGAATATCACTGGAGAAAATGATCTGCAATGCGTCCAACATTCATTGAAGTCGATCTGCCTCAAATCAAAAAGAATATCGAAGCCATCCGAGCGCATGTTGCCCCGGCAAAAATCCTGCCGATGGTGAAGGCGAACGCATATGGACATGGCGTGGATGGCGTCGCCCCATATTTGGAACCCCATGTGGATTATTTTGGGGTTGCCCTGCTTGAGGAGGGAATCCATTTACGCGAGTTGGGGATTCGGAAACCGATCCTCGTTGCTGGAGGGGTCCTGCCGGAGCAGATTCCCTCGTTCATTGAATATGACTTGATTTTGACCGTGTCCTCCCCGGAATTGCTCGCCTCTGCCGAAGCCGCGGCTGAATCTGCCAAAAAGAAGCTGACTGCCCACCTGAAAATTGATACAGGCATGGAACGAGTGGGTGTCCATTATTATGAGACAGAACCATTTCTGGAACAGTCCCTGAAATGTAAGCATGTATTAATCGAAGGAATTTATACTCACTTTGCCAATTCAGAAGACCCGCAGTTGACTCATGCACGCCAACAGTTGGAGCGATTTCAGGAAGTGCTACAGTTTTATGAAAAGCGAAGTTTGCCGACTCCCATGAGGCATATGTCGAACTCTGGCGCGGTGCTACAATTCCCGGAGAGTCACATGGATCTGGTCCGCCCAGGTTTAATGATGTATGGCGTGTATCCAGTAGGTGTCTCTCACTCGGTGGAAATCGCCCCTGCGCTCAAGTGGCGTTCGAAGGTGGCGTTCTCCAAGGTCACGCGGCCGGGACATCCGGTCAGTTATGGGTCGTTATGGCAGTCAGATGTTGAGACGCGGATTGTCACCATCCCGTGCGGCTATGCGGATGGCTACTTCCGTCGGATGACGAACAAAGCACAGGTTATTGTCAATGGGAAAAAGTATCCGCAGGTGGGACGTATCTGCATGGACCAGTTCATGGTCAATGTAGGGAATGACGATGCAAAGGTAGGTGACGAAGTGGTGTTGTTTGGCGATGGCATCACCGCCTATGATCTGGCTGACTGGATGGGCACGAATGAATACGAAGTCATGACCAATATCAGCGCCCGCGTGCCGCGCGTTTATCTCAAGGACTAATGGTAGAATGGGGCGATTTATATCAAGAGGTGAAAATTGAAGGATCTGTTTCGCAAATATTCGGCGATCCTGTTGATCGCCATTGTGATCGTTCTGCTTGACCAATGGACAAAGGGACTCGTGCGCGCCAATATTCCGCAAAGCGGAACATGGTTGCCGGAGTCGCTATCGTGGTTGAGTCCGTATGCCCGTATTGTGCATTGGTATAACACGGGGGCGGCTTTTGGCATGTTCAAAGATGCGAGCATGGTGTTGACTGTATTGGCATTCATTGTCATCGGCGCGATCCTGTTTTACTATCCCCAGGTGAGTCAAGATGATTGGTCTCTGCGTTTGGCGTTGAGCATGCAGTTAGGCGGCGCGGTCGGGAATCTGATCGACCGCCTCACCATTGGTCATGTCACTGACTTTATCTCGGTTGGAACCTTCCCGGTGTTCAATATTGCAGATGCAAGCATCAGCGTGGGTGCGGCAGTATTGTTCCTGGGTGTTTGGTTGCAGGAACGGGCCGAGAAAAAGAGACAGGCGACAGCCGCCGTTGAATCGGCTGGTGAATCATCCAGTGAATGATCGTGTACTGAACTTCCGCTTTGAGCAAGAGACTTCTGAACGACTCGACAAATTCCTTGTGGTGCAGTTGCAGGAGTTTTCTCGTTCCCGCATCCAGGGACTCATCGTCGATGGGTTTGTGGATGTAAACGGTCGCGCAGCAAAGAAAGCAGGCCAAATACTGGAAAACGGATTCTCGGTCACGGTTCGAGTCCCGCCGCCTGTGCCGACCGACTTGATTCCGGAAAATATTCCGCTTGATATTCTGTTTGAAAATGATGATCTGTTAGTGGTCAATAAGCCGGCGGGTATGGTGGTTCACCCTGCTGTGGGTCATGCCAGTGGGACGTTGGTGAATGCTGTTTTGGGATATGAACCAGAGATCGAAGGTATTGGAGGCGAAGAGCGACCGGGCGTTGTCCATCGTTTGGATAAGGAGACGTCAGGACTCATCCTGTTAGCCAAAAACGAGCGTGCTCATCGCTGGCTGCAGGACCAATTTCGCCTGCGGAAAGTGGAGAAGATCTATCTCGCCCTCGTTGACGGCAAGCCGCCTACACCGACCGGTCGCGTAGAGACTTTTATTGGACGTGACCCCAGCCATCGCAAGAAAATGGCCATTGTCTCAGAAAGTCGTGGGCGTGAAGCGGTCTCGGAATATAAGACGGTTGAAAGTTTTGACAAACATACGTTACTTGAGTTTCATCCTTTTACTGGACGTACACATCAGATTCGATTGCATTGTGAATTTCTAGGTTGCCCAATTGTAGGAGACGAAGTGTATGGAAGGAAAAAGCCATCTGTGGAAATTGGCCGGCATTTCCTTCACGCCTATCGAATGAAGATCGTTTTGCCGGGAGAGAAAGCTCCCAGACTCTTTGAAGCGCCACTTCCCGAAGAACTCCAGCGAGTTTTAAACTCATTACACAATCAGTGAACAACTACTTGATCCTGGTGAAGCATTCTCTTCCAGATGTTGTGGAAAATGTTCCCGCTCGTGAGTGGCATCTTTCTATAAGGGGAAGGTCACGCGCAGTACAATTGGCAGATCGTTTGCTGCCTTATGTGCCAGAATTGATTTTTTCCAGTGTGGAACCTAAAGCGGCAGAAACTGCACAAATTATTGCAGAAAAATATAAGTTAGACTTTCATACGGTTGAGAATTTGCATGAACACGATCGGAGCGGGGTATCTTATCTTTCCAAAGACAAGTTTCAGAATTCTGTTCGTGAGTTTTTTCGAAATCCTGATACGCTTATCTTTGGAAAAGAGACGGCAAACGAAGCACATAGCCGTTTCTCAAAGGCAGTACATTCGATTCTGATGATGCATCCAAAGAAGACAATCGTACTTGTTGCCCACGGCACAGTCATTTCATTATTTATTTCGCGTTTTACTGGTGTTTCTGATTACATCCTGTGGAATGAACTTGGCTTGCCGGGTTTTGTTGTATTGGATATAAGTTCAAACAAAATAGTTGCCCAAGAAAATATTCTCTGAGGAGTTTTCCATGAACTACATCGACCTTCGTTCTGACACTGTTACCCAGCCCACGCCTGAGATGCGTGAAGCGATGGCAGAAGCTGAAGTGGGGGATGATGTTTATCGCGATGACCCAACCGTGAATCGGCTGGAGGAATTGGCTGCAGAGATGTTGGGCAAGGAGGCAGCGATCTTCGTTCCATCGGGAACGATGGGAAATTTGCTGGCGCTGCTCGTCCATTGTCAGCGTGGGGATGAGGTGATCGTTGGGAATCAGTCCCATATCTATCTGAATGAGGTGGCAGGAATGGCTGCACTGGGTGGAATACAGGCATGCCCTGTGCCGAATCAAAAAGATGGAACATTATCACTGGATGATATTCGTTTGTCAATTCGAAGCGAGGATGTTCATCATGCGATCACGCGACTCGTCTGTCTGGAGAATACACAGAATATTTGCGGTGGCGTTCCGCTAACCGTGGAATATACACGCCAAGTGGGTGAATTGGCGCATCACAACAATTTGTTGTTGCATATCGATGGCGCACGGATCTTCAACTCAGCCGTGGCTCAAAATGCGGATGTGAAGAATCTGGTGGCGCCTGCCGATTCAGTCATGTTCTGTCTGAGCAAAGGGTTGGCTTCCCCGATCGGTTCGATGTTGGTGGGTTCGAAAAAATTCATTGCGCGGGCACGTCACTTGCGCAAGATGCTCGGCGGAGGAATGAGGCAGGTCGGTGTGGTTGCAGCGGCGGGGATTATTTCTCTTGAGAAGATGACGAAGCGGCTGGGAGAGGATCATGCTAGAGCGAAGAAATTAGCCGAGGGTCTGCAACGGATTCCCGGCCTGGTAGTGGATGCGGGTTCTCCATCCACGAATATGGTGTATATGAATCTATCGAATGATGTCCAGATCGACGCCGGTGACATCATCAAGCAAATGAAAAAATATGGGGTGATTCTGGATTCGGAGAATTCCCGCCGCTTCCGTCTTGTCACACATTATTGGATCGATGATGCAGGCGTGGAGAAGACGGTCGCCGCATTTCGTGAAATTCTCAGCTAGATGTTTGAAGCATCGTCCCTGACCGACTCATGGCTCAATTTTTCCAAATGCTCTATCGAAGGTTCGATCTGATTGCGACCGCGATCTTTGGCGATATAAAGCCGCCGGTCGGCCAGGTCAATAAGGCGGTAGATCTCATCTGCTTCAATAGGAAATACTGCAATGCCCTGACTGACCGTAGGGACGGGAACCGTTTTCTGCTGTCGGTCCTCGACGCGCAGTAGGGCCATAGTCTGACCGATGCGTTCGGCAACTTGCAAAGCTTCCGTGCCGCTGGCCCCTGGTAGTGAGATCACGAATTCTTCACCGCCCCAGCGTCCCACCGAATCTGTTTGTTTGATATGATGTTTGATGGCTGTACAGAGGGTTTTGAGAATCTTGTCGCCTACGAGGTGTCCATAGGTGTCATTGTATTGTTTGAAATAATCGATGTCGAGCATGATCAGGCTGACCACTGTACCGTTCGCCAGGGCCTGTTGAGCCTTTTCTGCCAGTCTTTTCAGGAAATAACCATGGTTGAAAACGTCGGTTAGGCTGTCGAGGCGCGCCTGTTCCTCCACCTGGGAATGACGAATTGTATTGTCAAGTGCCAAAGTAACATGTTGAGCAAGATTGGAAAGCAATTCCATGTCACCGCTATCGAAGGCATTGGGTTTATAAGAACCCAGGGAGATTACGCCAGTCACATTGGCCGCCTGCAGCGGAACGCCCATCCACGAGAGACTGGTTTTTTCCTTCCCCATAACGTAGTTTGTCACCCCTTCCAATTGAATGTCATCGCGCAGATCAGGGAGGAATAACGCCCGTTGATTCTTGATGATCCAACCTGAGAGGGTACCCTCCAGTGGAACTTTTACACCATTGAAGTATTCCCCGTCATCATAAAAGAGATCCAATTGGATTTGATCGCCCTTTACAATGCCAACAAAATAAGTGTCTGCTTCGAGGGCTTCCTGCATCGTCGCGTTCAACAGACTGATCGTTTGTTCGGTTTCCAGCGATAGCATGATCTGGCGGCTGATCTTGTTGATGGTCTCGAGCCGGTGAATATGCTGTTGGGTCATATACTTGATGCGTAAAATTGCCTCCACTACGGCCACGCTGATCAAATACGGCGTCGCCACCTCCAAAACATCTGTCCCACCGCCCGGGGTTGCAAAGATCAGGTTGGTGACCAGACTTAGCACCAGGGTCAGGTAGGCATGTGTGCGCCCGGATACTGTAGCGACCGCGATGATTCCCAGACTGATCAGGATATGCGACGCTTCATGAAAATGTTCAGGTACAACGTAGATGAATAATCCGAGCCCAATTCCGCTTATAGCAGCATTTGCAAGCCCATAGATCTCGCTGTAATTGTTCGTCCGCAGGATCAGTATCAAGTTCAGAGTGGAATAGGCGATGACGGCAACCGTATACGCCAGCAGTAACAGATTGATCTCGGGGTCGATCAGAAGATGTTGCAATCCCACGAAAACCATCAAGGCTATGATTGCCAGGGTAGTCGGTAGAACAAAACGTTGAAGCTCGTGGGGAGCAAACGTGGCGATTGATTTTCTATTTTTCATACACTTGCTTCTCTCCCTCCGTAAATTCACTGTAGGAGATCCTCGTGAGCGCTTCTACAATGGAGGGATCGAACAGAATGCCTGCCTGTTCCTTCAGATATTGAACTGCTTCATCTGCAGTGGATTTCTTTCGATAACTTCGTTTGCTTGTCAGAGCGTCGAAAACATCGGCAACGGCAAAGATGCGTGCCTGAATGGGAATGTCTCTTTCGTGCACCCCCACCGGATATCCGCTGCCGTCCCAGCGTTCATGATGATATCGGATGACGGGCAGGGTATCTTGAAGGAATGGAATCCCCTCCACGATGCGCGCCCCAATATCTGGATGGGTTCGCATGATCTTCCACTCCTGATCGGTCAATTTGCCTGGTTTATGCAGGATCGTGTCACTAATGCCGATCTTTCCGATATCGTGCAGGAGGGAGCCTCGTTCCAATGCCTTGAGTTGGTAACCGCTTAATCCCATTTCTTCACCCAGCAGGCAGGCAAGCCGGCTCACGCGTAAGCTGTGCCCTTCAGTTTCGCGGTCGCGGGCATCCAACGCGGACATAAGTGCTGTCAACGTTCGGTCGTAGGTGATCTCTAGTTCTGCGTAGGCGGCTTCGATCTGTTTTGCCTGCTGGCGGGATTCCGCTAGCAGCACGGTGCGTTCAAGGGCAATTGCGGCCTGATTGGCAAGCATCTTGATGTTGGCAAAATTCTGTCCGCTTTCCAGGATATTCATCCACAGTGCGCCGTATGTGCGTCCGCGAGTGAGCAGGGGATAACAGGCCATGGAGCCGTTGTCTACAGAGACGATGATGTGTTGCCCGCTCTTGATTGCCTGATCGATCATTTCCATGGGGTGTACGCGGCGGGTATGGAAGCCCTTGTCGTCGATCTCCACTTCCGCTTCGATGTGTCCTTCCCGGGTCATCAGAACGATGCCTGTTTCCTTTGAGCTGGTCATGCGGTGTGCTGCCTGGGCGATCAATTCGGCGGCATTGCTCAATTCCTCGGTCTGGATAATGTCCACACTCAACTGGTTCAGCATGGATGAAGTGGTATCTTTGCTGCGCGAATCATTGTAGAGCCAGGAACTCTCAATGGATGCTCCGGCCTGTGAAGACAACAAATCGGCGAGCGACTCATCCTTCTCTGAAAAGTAGATGCTTTCCTGCTTGCCAAATGCCAGGATCGCGCCGATGCTGAACCGGTATAGGCGAATGGGAATAATCATTGCACTGCGCAGGCCGGAATGATCGATCTCCAGTTTTTGTGAACCGAAATATTTACGGATATCCCGCACCCGGAATGGCTTGGCCGCGTTTAACGCAGCCTGAACCATGGGGTCATTGGGTGGGCTTGCGTTGAGCGATGCGAGCAGGCGCGGTGCGTTTCCGGCAGAGGCAGTTCGCGAGAAATTCCCTTGCTGGTCGAGCAGTGTGACAAAGACGAATTGCGCCTCTAGGGTGTTGCGGGCAATGATGGCGACCTCCTGCACAGAAGCTTGTGGGTCCATCATCAATGTGTTGGGAGAAATACCTGCCTGGATCAGTTCCGTGATGTGCTGCTGGTAGCTCGAGCGTTCCCATGCACGCAGCAATTCAGATGCAACCCCTTCGCCGATGGATGCGTCTAATGTATTGAAACTGTCTGTTTTCTCAGAGCCGATCTCAAGCACACCTTTAACGTGTCCATGCTGAACGATGGGAATGGTAATGATCGAAAGCGTGTCATCGTTCTCAAGCCGGACAAAATCGGGGTCGAGTCGTGTGTCGGTCACAATATTGGTTTTCTTGCTTTTGGCGGCACGTCCCAGCACACCCTCGCTCGCAGACTGGCGGTACCCCGGTGGAATGAGACTGGTCCGCTTGCCAGCGGAGGCAAGGACAACGTATTCGTTGTTCTCTGGTTCATATACGAACAGTGTGACCAGCGAACACTCGATCGCTCGTTCAAGTGTGTTGACAGCCAGTTGCGCTGAGACAGGCGGGTCCAGTTCTGACTCCAGTTGCTGGCTGAGTTCATTTAACAAGGTCAACTGTGTAGTGCGATATTTTTCGGACTGCAGTTGGCGCGACAGGGATTCGATCTGTTCCTTGAACGCATTGGTATTCCCATTGGGCTCATAGATGAAATCTGAAACAACCTTCTCATCGCTAAAAGGCTGTACGTGTGGCGGAGTGATCGTTTGTGATGTGGTAAATAACGCGACGGTCGTCAGAAGGGTGATAATGCCTGTGAACAGCAATCCGCTCTCCCGGACGCGTGAATCGAAACCGTCCAGAAGCAGAAACAGCCCAATACTTGCAAAGGTCTGAATGGCGAACAGAATCCAGTCGTTTTTCGATCCAGATGGGTGATTTTGTATTGCGAGAAAAAAGAGAACGGCCGCCAGGAGAAACAGAACGATTCCTACTATTGCCTGAATCGAGGAACCCCATGCAAATTGGAAATGGGGAGGTGCGAACAGAATCACCTGAGCAGCGATGGATAGGATTCCGCCGACAATAAGAAGCAACTTCCTAGGCATATGAGGTAAAAGGATAGCACAAAAAAGTCTTTTTTTCTACGGCTGTAACATTTTAGGATGTGGTTTACCTATCATTTTGTTTGCATCTTTGAAAGTAGCAGGTCGAAATCTGATATAATTTTTTTAATGGAAGGGACAGTAGGAAGGGGAAGCGTGCCCTTATCTTTATAGAATAGAAGAAACGATTATGACCACATCCTATATCACACTCGAACAGATCGACCAGGCCGCAGATGTCGTCCGAAAACGGACTGCCTATAAACCGCGCGTAGCGCTGATCCTGGGCTCCGGGCTGAATGGATTGGCTGATTCTGTGCAAAAGCCAGATATCATTCCATTTGGAGACCTGCCTCACATGCCCGTTTCCACCGTCCACGGGCACGCAGGGCGACTGGTGATCGGCGAACTCGAAGGACAGATCGTCTACGTCATGCAGGGACGGGTCCATTTTTATGAGGGATACACCATGGGGCAGGTTACCCTGCCGATCCGTATTATGCAGCGGTTGGGGATCGAAATGTTGTTCGTCACCAATGCAGCGGGCGGCGTAAACCCTGATTTCCTCCCCGGCGACGTGATGCTGATCAACGACAACCTGAACCTCATCGGTATGACCGGGATGAATCCGTTGTTCGGACCAAACATCGACGAGATCGGGCCGCGCTTCCCAGATATGAGCCAGGCATATGACCGTGAGCTAATGGCCAAGGCACGCAAAGCAGCGGCAGATGAAAATGTCCAGCTTCGTGAAGGTGTCTATTGTTGTTTGAGCGGACCCTCCTTTGAAGGTCCTGCCGACCTGAGATTCCTGCGTATTGCCGGTGCAGATGCTGTAGGCATGTCCACTGTGCCGGAGGTGATCGTGGCGCGTCATGGTGGCATGCGTGTGATGGGTATTTCAGGGATCAGCAACAAAGCCAATCTCGATGGTTCCACCGTGACGACCCATGAAGAAGTGATCGAAGCAGGGAAAGTGATCACCCCCAAGGTCGAAAAGATCATTCGCGGTGTCCTGCGTTCCTTGTAGAACTTCAGTATGGGTGCTGTTTATAGAACGTTGGCCAGCTATGAGCCTCTGATTTATATCGCGCTTGCGATTGGAGGGCTGTATTTCTTCCGATGGATGTGGCGTTCCTGGCTTGAATGGCGGAACGCAGTCTTTGGCTTGGAACGTGAATTTGCCTTACAGCGACTTGTAAAAGCCACCGCTGCATGCTTGATCGTTCTTGGACTTGTCTTTGCCGAATTTGTCATCGCTACGTTCATTGCGCCGACCTTGCCTGCTTCCGATATATTGGCCACGCCTACGCTGGATCTTCTTGTCACGCCAGCAGGGACAGCCGCCCCTGGCTCAACGGCCATCGCCACTTCACAGTCGGTCCCCAGCGGTATGAGCGGATGCGTTCCCGATAAGATCATGATTACATCACCCAAACCTGGCGAACCGGTCAAAGGGATCGTGGATATTATGGGCACGGCCAACGTCCCCAATTTTGGTTTCTATAAATATGAAATCGCCCCCATGGGAACGCAGAATTGGGCTACCGTGTCTGCAGCCCGCGAGCCCAAAACGAATGAATCGCTTGGCAGTTGGAGCACAACATCCCTGACCAATGGCGATTATTTTTTGCGCCTCGTGATCACCGATAATGTTGGCAAGGAACTGGAACCCTGTGTCCTTGCGGTGCGGGTATTGAACGAGTAAAAGAGATCCTATGCCTCCCTTTGAGATCCGTCCTGTTGTTGCGAACGACCTGCCACGTTTGATGGCGATTGACCATTCCTGTCTGAGCGATTACGTCTGGCAGTTGGAAGTACGCCGCGAATCTGGACAGGTGTCATCCAATTTTCGTGAGGTACGCCTGCCGCGTTCGGTGGTTGTAACGTACCCGCGCAACCCACTGTCGCTGGCAGATGAATGGACCCGTCGAGATGTGATGTTGATTGCACTCGATGATGATGTTCCGGCGGGTTACATTTGTGCCACGGAAGAGCATACTGCCGCCATTGCCTGGGTGACTGATATCGTTGTCAGTGCTGAGAAGCGGCGTCAGGGGGCAGCATCTGCCCTTTTAACGGCCACCCAAACCTGGGCGTTGGAACGAGGCGTAAAACGTCTCATCCTGGAAATGCAATCGAAAAACCACCCTTGCATTCGCCTTGCACAGAAGTTCGGCTATGATTTCTGCGGGTATAATGACCAGTATTACCCGACTCAGGATGTCGCGTTGTTCTTTGGGAGAGGATTAAAATAAGTCTGGAAGGTTTGCATGTTTAATGGTTGGCTGGAAGGCTTGCTGGCGGGACTTCAAACGATCAACAACATTTTAACGGCGGGCATTGCCATAACGGCATTTTCGTTATTCCTCTATGCGTTGTCGTTCAATTTGCGTGATCGTGTAGCGCGTTCATTCGCGATTATTTTGTTATGTGTGGTCGTTGTGTTCACCACCGAAGCGCTCCAGAACAAATCCATACCCGATTGGGGAAATGAACTGTTGTTGCGCCTGCAATGGATCGGTATTATTTTCCTTCCACCTTCCTATTTGCACCTGTCTGATGCGGTGCTTGTTACCGCCGGGCGTCCCTCTCGGGGGCGCCGTCGAATTGCAGTTCGCTTTGTGTACGCGGTATCCGTTGGCTTTTTGGTTCTGCTCTCTTTGGGGGTTCTCGTTGGTGGTTTGGTCAAGAATGGACAGCCTGCACCTCACTTGCAGCGCACGATCTGGACCGAAGTTTTCACTCTCTACTACGTTTCCATCATCGCCTGGGCGGGATACAACTTCCTGCGGGCGTACTCGCGCATGCTGACACGTTCCGGCCGCCGCCGGATGTTGTACCTGATGGCAGGTGCGACTGCGCCTGCTCTCGGTTCGTATCCATACCTTTTGTTTGGTTCCGGTATCGCAGGCCGTTTCCCGCTGACATTTTGGGGTGTGGCATTGGTGATCAATGTGTTGGTGGCCGGGCTTGTCATCTTAATGGCCTATGCGGTTGCCTTCTTTGGCGTTTCATGGCCAGATCGCGTGGTAAAAAGTCGCCTCTTCAAGTGGCTTCTGCGTGGGCCCGTGACCGCGTCCCTCGCTCTTGCAGTGATGACTGTTGTCCGCCGCGCAGGTGTCTTGTTCGAAGGCGAACCTTATTCGGCGTTCGTACCGTTGGCTGTTGTTGTGACGGTCTTGATGTTCGAACATGCGATCACGTTGTTTTCTCCGCTTTGGGAGAAACTTTTGTTTTTTGGGCGTGATCATGCCGAGCTCCAATTACTGCAAAATATCGAAGAACGTCTGCTAACGCGCAGTGACTTGCAACAATTTCTAGAGACAGTACTTGCAGCTGTACGCGATCATCTTCAATCGCCATGTGCATTTGTCGCGGCGTTGGATGGGGAGGAACTTTCCCTCAGTGTAGTAGCGGGGAATCGATCCATCCTTGAAAAAGAAAATTTGGATGAAGCCCTGGAACTGATAAACAATAATGGCGAAGGCGGACGCAAGGAGTTTACCTGGGGTGATTTCTGGATCCTGCCGCTCCACCAACGCAAGATGAACGGCGACCGTGACGAGTTGCCTCCCTTGCTGGGTTTGCTCGGTATTGCTCGAAAAGCCAACCAGCCCATGGATAGGGATCAGCGCGATGCTGTGTGGCTATTGGCAGATCGAGCTGCTCTGGCATTGGAAGATCGCCAGTTACAGCAACGTGTCTTCCGTTCGCTCGAAGATCTGCAGCCGCAAATCGATATGCTCCAACGAATGCGCGCTATCGGTCGCTATGACGCCAGTGCCGAGATTCTGATGGAGCCCTTGCCCGAAGAATCCGATCTTGCAGATTGGGTGAAGGATGCGTTGACCCATTACTGGGGCGGCCCCAAACTGACGAATAGTCCATTGATGCGGTTAAGAATTGTGCAACTGCTCGCCGACGATCATGAAGGCAATTCGGCAAATGCATTACGGGCACTCTTGCGCAAAGCTGTTGATCAGATCAAACCGGAAGGCGAGCGTCGTTTTACCAGTGAGTGGATTCTGTACAATATTTTGGAAATGAAATTCATCGAGGGGCGCAAAGTGCGTGAAGTGGCGGGGCGGCTGGCAATGTCTGAAGCCGATCTCTATCGCAAACAGCGTGTTGCGGTGGAGGCTGTCGCACGTGCCATCCTCGACATGGAAAAGAACGAAGAAATAAAGTTAGGAGAAAACCATGGGAGCGAATAACAATAGTACGAAACGGAAGTACGACAATGCGATGCCGACCACCGATGAGGGCTGGTGGGAATCGGTACTTGCAGAAGAGATGCGCCACACAACGCCGCGTATCCAGCCGCCGGTCACAAAACCCAGAGCGGCATCGCAGGAGCAGGAGAAGTTCGATGAACCTGTTTCCGCGGCTGAACCCATCCAGACGAACTGGGATGAGATCAAGGAACTCTATTCGAGCGACCGTATCATCACGATGAAAGTGACCGGACACAACCGCGGTGGTCTGCTCGTTGAGACGGATACCGTCTCGGGCTTTGTTCCTTTCTCGCATCTGATCGAACTGGCTGGCAGGGAACAGGAAACCGATCGCGATACAAGCCTCGAATCGTATATGGGTAAAACGTTAAACGTGAAGGTGATTGAATGTGTGCCGGAAGATGGTCGCGTTGTGTTTTCCGAGCGTGCTGCACTTGCTGAACCGGGTCGCCGCTCTGAATTATTCCACACACTGCAAACGGGTTCCCATGTTGTTGGCACGGTGACCAACATCACCGACTTCGGCGTGTTCGTTGACCTTGGCGGCGTGGAGGGTTTGATTCACATCTCCGAGCTTTCGTGGGGACGCGTTTCGCACCCAAACCAGATCGTCAAATTAGGGCAGGAGATCGAAGTTCAGGTGCTCGATCTGTCTGTCGAGCGTTGTCGCGTTGCGCTCAGTCTCAAGCGCATGAAGCCGAATCCCTGGGAACGGGCGACGACCGATTTTTCGGTTGATACCATCCTGCCGGCGGTCGTGACGAGCGTCCTTTCCTATGGCGCTTTTGCCCGTATTGACGCGGGTGTTGAAGGTTTGATCCACGCCTCTGAGATGTCATTGGAGCCGAACCAGACCCCACGCGATTTCCTCAAGGAAGGCCAGTCCATTCAGGTGCGTGTTCTACATGTTGACCCGTCGCATCAGCGAATGGGACTCAGCATGCAACTGAAACATTAATGCCGAATCGATCTAAAACACAGCACAAATACGAATCGGAATCGCGCGACGATTGGCTAGACCGTTTTGTGCGCTTTAATCAACACTTCGGCCGTTTTGCCCGGGATACACTCGGCGTTGTATTGATTTCGATTGCGCTGATGACCATCCTGGCGCTAAGCGGATATACCCAGGGACTTCTACTTATACCCTGGTCGCGATTTCTCTCGCTTTGGTTCGGATGGGGTGCATACCTGATCGTGTTTGCCATCGGATATGTGGGATTCGCTGTTCTGCGCCGCGATGGGCTGAATGTGGGTTGGGGGCGTCTCTTTGTGCTGGAGATCGCCGCCTTCCTGACCCTGAGCCTGTTCGCCGCTATGGGGAATAATTCTTTGCTTAGGGCTGAATCTGGCATGGATGGCGGCCGCATCGGTTGGGGAATCGTGACGTTATTTTGGCGGCTTGGAAAGATGGGTGGTACCCTTTTACTGTTCTTCTTATGGCTTTTGTCTGTCATGACCGGGTTTGGATTGTGGGCGGTATTGGAACGCTGGCTGTTAAAACTGGCGGGTGAAACACCCTTCGCTGCCGCAGATGCTGAAGTGGCGATCCAGCCCCTGGTCCCAATGGAAGCGCCTGTCGAAAAAACGGAACCGGAGCGTCCGGCGAAGAAAAAATCAGCGAACCCGCTTCCGCCTGAGTTCCGGAAATCCCTCAAAGTTTCAGAACATGAAGATAAGAAACCTGCTGCGCCGCGCGAGCGCGATGATCGCCTGCCAGCGCTAAGCATTTTGATGGCGGATCAGAACACGCGTCCCGATGAAAGAACGATCAACCAGACGGCTGGCATGATCGAAAAGACACTTGCTGAGTTTGGTATCGTGGCAACAGTGATTGGTTTTCGCGTGGGTCCAACAGTAACGCAGTTCGCCGTGCAGCCAGGTTTTATGAAGCGTGGCAGTAATACGGAAGAGGAAGCCCAGCAGATCAAGGTACGTGTGGCACAGATCGCCTCGCTGCAAAAAGATCTGGCTCTTGCGCTTTCGGCGGAACGCCTGCGCATCGAAGCGCCTGTGCCGGGCAAGCCGTATGTGGGACTCGAAGTGCCCAATTCACACACATCTGTGGTTCGCATGCGTTCGATCCTGGAAACAGAGGCGTTCCACAAAATCGGTAAACCATTGGCAATGGCGCTGGGACGCGATGTGTCCGGCCAGCCGGTGGTGGCTGACCTTGCGCGTATGCCACATTTGTTGATCGCAGGGCAAACGGGTTCTGGAAAATCGGTTTGCATCACTGCCATTGCAGCCTGCCTGGCGATGAATAACTCGCCCGAAGACTTGCGCATGGTGATGATCGACTCGAAGATGGTGGAACTGATCCGTTTCAATGGACTGGCACATTTGTATGGCAAGGTGGAGACCAACATCGAACGCATCCTTGGCGTGCTGCGTTGGGTTGTGGTCGAAATGGAACATCGTTACCGCCTGCTTGAGGGCGCGCATGCTCGTGATTTGGAAACCTATAATCGCCGCCTCTCGCGTAAGAAAGAGACACCCCTGCCGCGTATCGTCGTTCTGATCGACGAATTGGCAGACTTGATGATGTCTGCTCCCGACCAGACGGAACATAACCTTGTACGTCTCGCCCAGATGGCTCGTGCAACGGGCATTCATCTGATCGTGGCGACGCAACGTCCATCCACTGATGTGGTGACAGGCCTGATTAAGGCGAACTTCCCGGCGCGCCTGGCGTTTGCAGTGGCATCCGGCGTGGATAGCCGTGTCATTTTAGACACGACGGGTGCTGAGAGTTTGCTGGGGCGCGGCGACATGTTGTTCCTAAACCCGGAGGTTGGAAACCCAACCCGTTCCCAGGGTGTAATGATCACCGATATGGAGATTGAGCGCATTATTGCACACTGGCAGAAGAATGCCGAGATCTCAAAGGATGCGCCGCCCTGGGAAAAACTGCTGACCGAACCTGAGGAAAACGAAGACGAAGGATTAATCGAAAAGGCGATTACCATTGTGCGCCAGAGCCAGCGCGCGTCTGCTTCGTTGCTGCAAAGACGTCTGCGCATTGGCTATCCGCGGGCGGCTCGTCTACTCGACCAATTGGAAGAGATGGGAGTAGTAGGTCCCTCACAAGGTGGAGGGAAGGAGCGCGACGTTCTACAGGGTCCATTAGATGAAGATGAGACACTCGAAGGGAAAAAGTAAGGTTTGATACGGCGCAGCACATCCCATTTCTACATTTCAACAGTAAGGCACTCGTAAGTTGAACAGCCAAATGCCCCTTTATTTTGCTGTTATGATTGTCGAGTTGCCTTGAAAAGGCGACGGAGAGAGCTGACACAAACATGTCATCTAACAAAACTTTCAGTGATTATTTGAGACTTTGGTTCAAGTGGGTGCTGGATCCATTGGGTGGATTTTTTAATCGGCTTGGTATCACTCCCAATATGATGACCATGCTGGGGTTACTTGGGAATGCAATTGGCGCATACTATCTTGCCATGGGCAATATGTTGATGGGCGGTATTCTCGTTCTGGTCATGACTCCCATCGATGCATTGGATGGAACGATGGCACGATTGCGCGGGGAATCCAGCGATTTCGGCGCGTTCGTCGATTCGGTCAGTGACCGTTATTCCGAGCTGATCATATACGGTGGTTTGCTCTATCATTTCCTGAATAGGGGTGAAACGCTGGGTGGGCTTCTTGTTTTTGTTGCCGCGGCGGGCTCAGTGTTGGTCTCGTACGTCAAGGCGCGTGCAGAAAGTTTGGGGTATGGCGCGAAAGTAGGAATTCTGACGCGGGTCGAACGCTACCTTGTGCTTGCTCCAGCATTAGTTTTCAACCAACTGTATATCGGTCTTGGTATTATCGCCATCTTTGCGAATATCACTGCTCTTCAACGCATTTGGTATGTGCGAAGTCAATTCCATGCAAAGATGAAAGACCTGGAGAAACAAAATGCCTGAAGGCTTTTTTATCGGTACATTTGAGATTCGTTATTACGGGGTTATCCTGATGCTGGGCGCGGTAGCCGGGGCATTCCTTGCCACACGTGAAGCAAAACATCGTGGGCATGAACCGGAGATCGTCTGGGATCTAATGATCTATTTGTTGATCGGAGGTATCATCGGCGCGCGGCTTTGGCATATTCTCACTCCGCCTCCATCGTCTGGTATTACAGCGGAATGGTATTTCACTCATCCGTTGGATGCGCTCAACATTCGCAAAGGCGGGCTCGGCATCCCAGGTGCGGTGATCGCCGGTGCCATTGTTTTGTATTTTTATACTCGCAAACAGGGGCTTAACTTTGCCGAATGGGCTGATATTGCCGCACCCGGGCTTGCTCTGGGGCAGGCGATCGGTCGCTGGGGGAATTTTGTCAATCAAGAGCTGTACGGTGCACCTACGAATTTGCCCTGGAAGATTTTTATCGATGAAAACCACCGACTTGAAGGTTTTCGCGATGTTGCATACTATCACCCGTTGTTCCTCTACGAATCGCTGTGGAACCTGGGTAATATGTTCCTTATGCTTTGGATTTCGCGTCGCTTTGCCGACCAGCTTAAGAAGGGTGATATCTTCCTGGTCTATTTGATCGTCTACCCGATCGGGCGTTTCCTTCTCGATTTTTTGCGTCTCGATGCTTCGATGGTTGGGGGGATTAACGTCAATCAAACCCTCATGGCGATCGTGGCAGTCTGCGCAGCACTGGCCTTGTTTCTTCGTCATCGTTTGAATCCTAAAACGGCATAATTCTCATTTATTCACAAGGACTGTTGTCTTATTGACCGGTTATATGTCTATGCTATGCTGAAAACGGATTCAGCGGATAGGTAAAGAAAGATGATAGAGGCAAACGATTTAAGCAAACAATTTAATAATGAATTCTGGGCCGTGGATGGGGTGAATCTCTCGGTTCAGCCGGGGCGGATTCTGGCACTGTTGGGGCAGAACGGTGCAGGGAAGACGACCACGGTCCGCATGTTGACATCGCTGCTGATGCCGACGCGTGGCTGGGCGCGCGTGGCTGGATACGATGTTGTCAAAAGACCTCAGGAAGTGCGTGCCAATGTAGGCGTACTCACCGAGCAACACGGACTTTATATGCGCATGTCTGGTGACGAGTACCTCGATTTCTTTGGCAAGGTGTATGGACTTGACCCACAAGCAAGAAAGACGCGCAGCGCCTATCTGCTTGAATACTTTGGGCTAGCCGAAGCGGCCCGTCGGCGCTCGGGCGAGTATTCCAAGGGTATGAAACAGAAGCTTGCTCTGGCGCGTGCGTTAATGCATGACCCATCTGTGTTGCTGCTTGATGAGCCTACCTCTGCCATGGATCCTGAGTCGGCGCGGTTGGTACGCGATGAGATCGCACGCCTGCGCTCTTCGCAGAGGACGATCATCTTGTGCACTCACAATCTCGCCGAAGCCGAGTCTCTGGCAGACACCATCGCGATCATTTATCGCGGAAAGATCTTGCTGAACGGCACATTAGATGAATTGAAACGCCAGGTCCTTGGGCCCGCCGAATACGAAGCAAAGTTTGCCCAGGATTTCGATGCAGGTGAGTTGGAACTGCCTCACGGAGTGACATTGGCTTTTCGAGATAGGAACAGTTTGCGATTCCAGATCGATGCGCCGCAACTCGTGAATCCCACGATCGTGAATGCACTCACATCACGGAATGCACCATTGGTATCCTTCCAGGAAGTTCCGCGAAGATTGGAGCATGTCTATCTCAAGACCATGGCAGAAGCCCAAGGGGGATCGTATGCGGCGTAATTTGGCGTCTATTTGGATGGTGGCACGGCGTGAGTTTGTAGACCAGTTTCGTGACTGGCGTATCGTAGTTCCGATGGTCTTGCTGGTGTCGTTGTTCCCGTTCATCGCGGACGATACGACGCGGCAGGCGATTGGTTTTATGAACCGCTATGGTGGCGACCTGATCCTCGATAACTTAATCCCATTCGTCGTGCTGGTGATCGGGTTCTTCCCGCTATCGTTTACATTGGTTGTGGCATTGGAGTCGTTTGTTGGTGAGAAGGAGCGCGGCACGATTGAACCATTGCTCAGTTCGCCTCTGGAAGACAGTCACATGTATTTGGGCAAGTTACTGGTCGGCATTACCACGCCTCTTGTCTTCAGCTATGCATCGATTGGGATCTATCTGATCCTGGTTGCGCGACGCGATGTGGCATTTCCCAGCGCGTACATGCTAACGTTGATCTTCCTGTTGACGTTTGCCCATGCGGTGTTGATGGTCAGTTCTGCGATTGTGATCTCCGTGCAGGCCACTACGATTCGCTCAGCAAACCTATTGGCGTCGTTCGTAGTGGTGCCGGTGGCGTTCCTGTTGCAGGGCGAGACCGTGCTGATCTTCTGGGGCAATGAAGATGTGCTCTGGTATGCCATTGTTGCGGTGACCTTGCTGGCAGGGCTGCTTGTGCGGCTGGGATTGTCTCACTTCCGACGCGAATATTTACTGGGGCGTGAGATCGACACGCTGAATTTCAAGTTGATAGGGCGTAAGTTCAGAGACCGATTTGTAGGTGGCGCAAAATCGATTCAAGAATGGTATGCTGTTGAATTGCCTTCCACCCTTCAGCAACTTCGTCAGCCATTGACGATTGTCGTCGTACTCTCTGTCCTTGCCGTGATTGGCACATATATATGGGTGATCGAGTATGTGCCGACTCATATGAACCTGACCCCCGAACGAGTGGACAGGATTCGAACCCTTGTCGCGCAAAATATCACGGAGATCGATCAACTGGATCAACACCTGCCAGCTCCATTGCTTTTCTATCATAATGCCCGTACAACAGTTGTCTTCCTGTTATTGGGATTGGTGTCGTTTGCCACATTAGGCATCGCGCTGCTCCTCGTGAATATGGGATTAGTGGGTGGCGTGCTTGGCGGGGCAAGCTTGGTGGGTTATTCGCCCTTTTTGATGTTCGTCTCCGGCATCCTCCCTCATGGTATCTTTGAACTTTCTGCAGTTTTTCTGGCAGCAGCAGCGATGGTCAAAGTTGGTGCGCAGCTTGTAACCCCGCAGACCGATAAGAGTCTTGGAGAAGTACTTTTACTGTCATTGGCGGATTGGCTCCGTGTCTTTATTGGGCTTGTCCTCCCGTTACTGGCAGTTGCAGCCGTGATCGAAGTGTATGTGACACCTTTATTGTTTAAATTGGCCTTCCCATACTTGTAGTTGAGGCTCCAATGCCCAAAGTCATTATCCTTGGTTCATCCAATGCAGTACCCACTCGGGACCATGAAAATACTCACATGGTGATTGTTGGCCGTGAGCGCACGATCCTTGTGGATTGTGTCAGCAACCCTGTGGTGCGGCTCGAACAGGCGGGCGTGGATTTTAATGACTTGACAGACATTGTGATCACTCATTTTCATCCCGACCATGTTTCTGGCATCCCGCTTCTCCTCATGGATATGTGGTTGATGGGCCGCACCAAACCGATCAATATTTACGGCCTTCACTACACGCTCGACCGCCTTGAAGACCTGATGGGCTTCTATGGCTGGGCGGAGTGGCCAGACTTTTTTTCGGTGGGATTTTTCCGCCTGCCTGAATCGGAGATGGCATTCGTGATGGACAATGATGAATTCAAGATATTATCATCACCTGTCCATCATATGATTCCAACGATTGGACTGCGCGTGGAGTGTAAAAAATCGGGCAAGGTCATGGCTTATTCGTGTGACACTGAGCCGTGCGAACAGACCGTGCGGCTGGCAGGCGGTGCCGACATTCTCATCCACGAAGCAGGCGGTGCGACGTTCGGACACTCCTCTGCAGAACAAGCTGGTGAGATCGCCACCCGGGCAGAGGTGGGGAGACTTTACCTGATCCATTATCCAACCGGGCGCTTTGCAAAAGGGAATCTTGTTGCCGAAGCGGGAAAGACCTATATGGGCGATGTAGTGATCGCCACGGATTTTATGACGATCGAGATTTAGAAATCCACTTAAAATAAAACATCGTCAGGACATAGTCCTGGCGATGTTCATTAATTTACCAACCGTTGATATACGGTTCCCATTCCTTATATTCTGCCAAATGTCTGCCAAAAATATAAGCGGCGTTCGCAGGCGGCTCCTTGGGAACATGCATGAGTTTCATGTGCACTTCTTCTGCTTTACGTCCGCCTTTGCGGTGATTGCAGTTCGGGCAGGCGGCAACCACGTTTGTCCAAACGTGTTGTCCACCCATATGCCGCGGCATCACATGATCCACGGTCAGAGCGCCTTCGCGTTTTCCGCAGTACTGGCAGGTATAATTGTCGCGGCGGAAGACCTCGCGACGGGTCAGTTTGACGTGTGGGCGTGGCCGATGAACCTGGGCCTCCAGCCGAATGACCGAAGGTCGTGGCAGCAATTCTTTCACCGTCTTAATGTGCCCACGCCCGTTCACCACCATGTCGGCCTTGCCCGCCAGGAGCAGCCCCACAGCTCTACGCGTGGTACAAACATTGATCGGTTCAAAATTGGCATTGAGTACAAGCACGGGTTCGTGCATTCTCTGCCTCCACAACAGGCGAAATTATACTGCTGATTTTTTCAATTCGGAAAAACCTCTAATGCACGTGTCATGAAACTGTCTTGGGAGAAGAAATGAAGATTCTGATCGCCGGTGGGTCCGGTTTTCTGGGGACCGCCCTTCGTCACTTGTTGGCCCATAACTCACATGAAGTCTTTATCCTGACCCGCGGAGGTTCTCGCGGTCGCAACCAGATCCACTGGGACGGAAAAACGGCAGACGGTTGGGGACATCTGGTCAGCGAAATGGACGCGGTCGTTAATCTGACGGGATATGGACTGGAACACTGGCCTTGGACCAGAAGTCAGAAACAAAAGTTCGAGGACTCTCGCGTCCTTCCAGGACGTGCACTGGTCTCCGCCATACAGAACGCTTCGCGCCGCCCAAAGGTTTTCTTGCAAATATCCGGTATCAATCGCTATGGACTACGCGGCGAAGGGATCGCCGATGAATCCACACCCGCTGCCGATGATTTTCTGGCCCAACTTACCATCAAATGGGAGGACGCGACGAAGCCTGTCGAAGAACTAGGCGTTCGCCGCGTGGTGACTCGCACTGCTGTCGTCCTTGCCGGCAGGGGTGGACTGTTTCCTCTAATGGCTCTTCCCGCACACTTATTTTTCGGTGGTAAGCTTGGAGATGGCACTCAAGCCATGCCATGGATTCACCTCGCCGATGAAGTTCACGCGATGAAGTTCCTGCTTGAAAATGAAGAGGCTCGTGGTGCCTACAATTTAATTGCCCCAACACCTACATCCAACGCTGATTTCATGTGGGCAATTGCCAAAGTGTTGCATCGTCCATATTGGTTTCATGTGCCAAAATTCCTGCTGAATTTGGCACTCGGCGAGATGAGCGTTCTCCTTACCGAAGGACGCTATTCCAAACCCAGCCGCCTCCTCGACCAGGGATATACATTCCAATTTCCGCAGATCCAGGATGCGTTGGGCAATATATTCTCGAAGTAAGTCTGGAGAAAAATGAAACGAACTATTTTGTTACTCACATTGCTTTTAGTTGCCTGTTCTCCGTTTGCGGGGCAACAATCTGACAATTCGTCGCCAACTGCCTATATTGATCCATCTTACCCGACGATGCAGGCTGCACCCGCTGTGATGAGCCAGCTCAATAGTGGAATCGAAGTACGTGCAGATCGGGCCTGGCGCGATGGTAAACAGGTCAATGTGGATGTGTGCTTTACGCTTCTGGACGCCTCTGATTGGTCAGTGGCGGGTGCCACTTTGCAATACCCAGGTGCTGCCATCGCTGACTTTCAATCGGTGATGCTTAGTGTGCAGGAGCCTGTCGAAGGACAAAACGGACTGCGATGCGATACGCTTTCCTTTTTCAATGTCCCTCCCGATGCCGACCTGTCCAATGTCACCGTGACCGTGGACGCGATCGCCGCCTCACCGCGTGCCGACGAATATTGCTCGATTTATATGCCAAAGATCCAGCAGGCGCTTAACGAGCGCGGCGTTGCCATCACGCTTGCCTGTTCAGATGTGAATGGGGCGCAGGCAATGCAGATCGTAAGCAAACCCGACTCCATGTCCCAGGAAGAGGCGGAGCAACTTGTCTACAGTGACGAGTTTTATACGGTCAAGGGTCCGTGGTCGTTCACTTTCAATCTTGGACAGTGATGTTGCCCGTCGGGTTGCTTTGCGTGTATAATCGATGTATGTCCGGTTTTAAGTCTGTTAACAGCTACTATTATTACACCCACACGTAAGCTACGCGGTGGTGTGTTTAGAACGCGCCCTCACCATCGCGGGCGCGTTTTTGTTTGCAATTTTTTCGGAGTGTTGGCGCGGACTCCATAGGAGGTTCATATGAACATTGAAGAACAAGTGGAACTGCTCATGCAGGGCACGGAATACGGCGACGAGGACCTGAAAAAGGCGATGACCAATGAATTGCGCCAGCGTCTTATGGATGCTCAAACAGAGGAAAGACCGTTGCGTGTGTATTGTGGGTATGACCCTACATCCACCGACCTGCATCTGGGACACACGATCACGATGCGTAAGCTCCGCCAGTTCCAGGATCTGGGACATGAAGTGACTTTTCTGATTGGAAGCTACACTGCGCTGGTTGGCGACCCCTCAGACAAGAACAAAGCGCGCCCGATCCTGACCGAGGAACAGGTGGCTCACAACGCGCAGACGTATGCTGAGCAGGCCTTCCGTGTGCTCGATAAAGAGAAGACGAAAGTCCGATATAACGGCGAATGGTTGAGCAAATTGTCACTGGTGGATTTGATCCGTTTGGGGCAGAATTTCACCGTGCAGCAATTCCTGGCGCGCGAAAATTTCGCGAACCGGCTTGAAAAAGGCGAAGCCATCTACCTGCATGAAACTTTCTATGCCCTAATGCAGGGTTATGACGCGGTTGCCATGAAGACCGATGTTCAGGTTGGCGGTAGTGACCAACTCTTTAACATCATCGTCGCAGGACGTAAGTTGCAGGAAGCGCTTGGGCAGAAACCGTTGGTAGGCATTATCACTGGCATCCTCCCGGGGACCGATGGTATTCAACGTATGTCCAAATCTACGGGCAATATTGTGCCGATCAACACCGGCGCGGAAGATATGTATGGCAAGTTAATGTCCATTCCCGATGCTGCGATGACCAAATATCTGCGCCTTGCCTCCCGCTGGAATCCGCACGAGATCGATGCCTTTGAAAAAGATCTTGCCTCCGGGGCTGTGCATCCGCGCGATGCCAAGATGAAGATGTCGTTTGAAGTCGTGAGCATCTTCTATGGTGATGCCGATGCCCAGAAGGCGCAAGACGCATTTATCAAGACCTTCCAGCAAAAGGAAGTGCCCGATGAAATGCCCGATTACGAGTTGAAAGACGGCCAAACGGTGCTGGATGTGATCCTGGAAGCAAAAATGGCAGCCAGCAAGAGTGAAGCGCGACGTTTGTTCGATCAAAAAGGCGTTCGACTGGATGGTGAGACCATTGAGCGGGGCGATATGATATTCCCGCATCCGGGTGTGCTGCAAGTTGGCAAACGTAAGTTCCTGCGGGTTAAATAAATGTAAAGAAGAACGGGATAGCGCGATCGCTATCCCGTTTGATTTTTCTCGTTTTCCATCATCTGTAGAAAGACGTCAACGATCTTTGGATCGAGGATCGTTCCGGCAACGTCTTTTAGGTAACGGACAACCTTTTCGCGCGGCCAGGCATCTCGATAGGGTCGGTCTGACAATAGTGCATCCCAATTATCGACAACGGAGAAGATACGTGCAGGGAGTGGGATCTGTTCGCCCTTCAATCCTTGCGGATAGCCACTGCCGTCCCAGTGCTCATGATGACAGTAGGGAATATCCACTGCACCTTCCAGGAAGCGAATGTCTTTAAGCAAATCTTTTGCATAGACTGGATGTTTTCGCATCTCCTTCCATTCTTCTGGAGTGAGCTTGCCGGGTTTTCTCAAGATATTATCGGGGACCCCGATTTTGCCAATATCATGCAGCAGAACACCGCGATGAATATTCACCAATTCATGTTCATTGATCCCCATAAATTGGGCGAGACGCATCGTCAACTCGGTCACCCGGCGGGTGTGCCCTTCGGTTTCGCGGTCTCTGATCTCAAGTGCGCGCGCCCAACCTTCCAGTGTCTTGTCATAAGCAAGGATCAATTCCTGGTTGGAGCGCTGCAGTTTTTCGAAGAGTTGTGAGCTGTCAATGGCAATGGCCGCTTGCCCCGCCAGTGTATGCAGAAACTCCATCCAATCCCGGTCGGGTGAAAAGGGAGTCCGCTGGAAAACTTCGAATACACCTTTGATCTGCCCTTTGACGATCAACGGAATGCCGATATAGGTGACGAAGCCCTCGCGCCGGATCAACATCTCATTTCGGGCTTCCGGAGCGTTTTGCAGGTCTGTAATATGCAGCATTGATTGTCTCACGACCACCTGTCCGGCTAGTCCTTCTCCTAGGCGCACCTGTGGACGTGTGGGGTTGGCTGTTTGGAACCCTGTACTTGCCAGGTAGGTAAGCCGTTGGATATCTGTGTGGTATAGCCCAATATCCACCGCATCCACGTTGAGATGATTGATGGTCTGATCCATCAATATGTTCAGGGTCAATCGTAGGTCAAAGGAGGATGCAATGGCGGCGTCGATGTCGCGCAAGGTAGTTAATCGTTTTACCTGTTTCAGACTCTGCTCATACAACTGCACACGATGGATCGAATTGCCTGTAATCTCGGCGAGGATCGTCAATAGGTTGCTTTCCTCGCGGATTTCACGTCCGTTTTCAAATGCAACTACCAAAACGCCCATGGGACCTGCCATGGACTGTATGGGGATAAAAATGGCAGCCAGGTCCGCAGGAATACTTTCACGATTCGGCTGATAGAGCAACGGGTCATTCTGCAGATTTGGTGTTGTGTACTTATTACCAGACGCAAAGGTACGTCCCAGTATGCCATCTGTTGGGTTGAGTTGTGTGTATTGAATGCTGGCTTCGATTCCACTTGCAGCTCTCTGGATCAACTTGTTGACCGTGTGATCATACAACCAGATGGATCCATGCGGGCTGTCGATCAGTTCGAGTGTCTCGTTCAGCAGGATCGGGAGCATCTCTTCAATGGATTGGGTAACTCGCAAGGATGTTGAGACGCGGTTGATAATCTCCAATTCACGCACCCGTTGTTGCGTCTCATTGTAGAGTCGTGCGTTTTCGATTGCAACTGCCGCCTGTCTTGCCAAACTGGTAAGAAATTCCAAATCGTGTTCTTTGAACTCCGTCCCTATTCCAGAGCGCCAGACAGCAAGTAATCCTTTATGTTCGTCTTTAAGTAGAATCGGCACGCCCATCAGATTTTCAAACGGGATTTTCTCCGTGCCTTTCACAACGATGGCCCGGGGATCTTCGTAGGTGTCATTTACGATCTCGCCAACTTTTTGCTTGGCGATATTTCCCAGAATACCCGCGCCGATTTGTAATGGATCATTCTTAATCGCTTCGGCATCTGCGCCAAAAGCTGCAATGGCATGCAACAAGTCTCCTTCAGCCAGATAAACGGCACTGGTTTCGCTGTGCAACAAATTCATCGCATAAGATGCAATCCGTTCCAGTACCAAATCCAATTGAAGTGTGGACGAAATATCGCGTCCCACTTCTGCGATTGCCGCTGCTTCCTGCGCCTGGCGACTGGTCTCCTGGAATAGTCTGCTGGACTCGATACAAATAGATACCTGATGCGCGATTCCCACTAGGAAACTTAATTCCGATTCGTTGAATAGCCCGTCTTCCTTCTGCCTCCATGCGTTGATCACACCGATTGGCTTTCCGCGTAGAATTAATGGAGCAGACATCAGGCTTTCAAGCTTTTCCTCCCGTTCTGGTGTTCCTGGGATCGTAACCCTGCGCGGATCTGCTTGTGTGTTTTTGATAATCTCGGCTTTTCCATTTAGGAAAACCATACCCGTGATCCCCTCGCCGACTTTACGGGTATGAGAAAGAAGTTCGTTTTGATATCTGCCATGTGCAGTCATGGTTTTCAACGTAACATTGTCATCCTGGAGTAGGTAAATGGCTACGTCGTTGGCCTTTAACATTTCCAGGGCACGTTGGGTGATCTGCTCGAGTACAGGCATCACTTCGCGAGTGGTTGCGATTTCGTTGGCAATGTCTGCCAATGCCTGAATGATCTGTGCACGCCTCGTTTGTTCCAGGAAGAGCCGGGCATTTTCAATACCGGTCGCTGCCTGGTTGGCAAATGCCATTGCCATTTCAATGAAGGATTCATCGTACGCACCGGGTGTGTAATTATCCAGGGTGATATATCCTGTGACTCGTCCGCGACTGATGAGAGGTACCCCCATCCAGCCTCGAACTCGAAATACATCGCCCCAGTTTTTGAAGCGTGAATCGATCTGCACGTCCCTGATAATAATGGGGCTCATCCTCTCGCAAAGTTGCGTGAACAACAGATCGTCGGCCGGGAATTTTTTGTTGATCAACTTTTCTGAGTCTGGAAACCCGTGACAGGTGACCAAACGTAACCATTCGCCTTCCAGCAAAAACACACTTGCGTTGTCGTAATAGATGACCTGCTTCAATGCTTTCAGAATTTCTTCCAGCAAGTCATTTAGATCCAGCGTGGAAGAGATTACCGTGGCGGCGTGGCGTAAATTTTCTGCTTCCTGTCTGCGTTTCTGTTCAGATTCGAAGAGTCGCCCGTTTTCTACTGCTGTGGCAGCATGGGTGGAAAGCATTTCAAGCAGGGTCTGTTCTTCGTTTCCGTATGCGTATGGGTCGTAACTTTGAGCAGAGATCATGCCAATCACTTCAGTTCCCATTCGCATGGGAACAGCGACCACCGATTGAACATGTTGAGGTGAGCCGAAATGAATGACATCCTTGTGCTCGATCTCTGATGGATTGGTCAGGATGATGCTCTTGCCTTTATCGATCACCAACGAAGCCAGCCCAGATTTTGCCGGCATGCTCTCTGGCGGATAGCGTGTACCTTCCTCCACTGTGTAGACAGAGACGTACGTATCTCTTTCGACATCTCGCAGCAAGATCAGGAACACATCACAAGTCATAAGTCTACTCGCTGCCTCGTGGATGGCAGAATAGATCTGTTCGAGATCCTTTCCAAAACGGACGATATCCTGGCTGATCCGGTGTAGGACGGCACGACGTTCGGCAGCAAGCAGAGCATCTTGATAGAGGTTGGCGTTTCCCAATGCGATTGTCGCTGAGTTCGCAAACGTTTGTGCGATCGTAGCATCCTGCTGCGTGAAACGGTTCTTTATTCGGCTATCCAGGTTGATATAACCGACGACCCTATCGCGCGAGATCATCGGAATCCCCATCCAGCTCCGAATATACTCGGTCCCTTCCCAAAGTTCGAACATTGGGTCATCAAAAGTGTCGCTCAAGATCAGGCATTGATGCTGTCTGGCCAGCTCATACCATTTCTCTGATTTGGAGATTTTCCTTCCGATGAATTTTTCGGGGTTGGGAATATCGCGGGTGGCGACAATTACCAATTCACCCAGTCTGTTCTCTAAAAAAATGGATGCACTGTCGTAGGGCACGAACTTGGAGATCGAATCAAGAATTGTATCCAGAAGGGGGGGCAATTCGAGGGTGGTTGCAAGAGCGGCGGTCGCCTCTCGCAAAAGCTCAGCCTCTCTGTGATGTCGTTTTTCCGTCTCGAACAGGTGAGCCTTTTCAATGGCAATACCTGCCTGTACTGTAAAAGTTTGGATGATGGTTCCCTGTTCTTCTGTAAAAGAATCAGGCAGTTGGCCGTTGAGATTCAGGATACCAAAGACACGCTCTCCAACAAGAATCGGACTCCCGATCCAACTGGATATGTGTTCAATCCCCTTGTCGTGAAGGAACCGGTTATCTGTTCGTATGTCAGACACTACAATCGGAGCGGGATTCTTCCTCCAGAAGGTATCCCAGTCTCCCCAGCTTTCTGCGTTCCAACTCGATCGCCTTTCGTTCGATAGTTGTTGATATGGTCCAATTTGTGCAACGGTCTCCAGACAGCCATTATCGAACATTTGAATGGACGCGCTGTCATATTCGACCAATTTTCCTGCTCCTTCAAGGATTACTTGATAGAGCGATTCGAGATCCGATGCGCTGGAAAGGGCCGCTGTTGCAGCCCGAAGCGCTTCTGCCTGTTCCCTCCGCTTCAGTTCAGACCTGTAGCGCCGTGCGTTTTCAAAAGCGATTGCAGTTGAGTTGGCGAGCGCCGTCAAAAGCCTCTCATCTCGTTCATTGTATGCGTTCGGCACTGTAGTCTCAATATTGAGGACACCGATCGCCTTGCCGCTGATCATCAGAGGCACACATAATTCCGACTGAATTCCCTTGATAACAGATAAATAGCGATCTTCCTGAAGAACATTACCGGTTCGAATTATCTCCCCATGCTGCGCAACCCAGCCAAGAATACCTTGTCCCAAACGACGCTTGGCCGTGCGTAGTTCCTGTTTGCCATCTTCATAAAAGACTAGTTCCTGAGACTTGTTACTTAGTGCCATGGGAATCAGCAATTGCCCACTTTCATCCAACAGGTAAACGGATGCATACTCATATCCCAGGAAAGCATCCATTGTGTTGATAAGATTTTGAGCAATGACATTTGGCTCCAGACTCTGACCGAGTGCTTTCGTGGCCTGATACAGCGCGTTCAATTCCCTGGAACGTCTCTGCTCTTCTGCATAAAAACGCAAACGTTCCAGAGCAGTTCCGAGGCTGTTTGCGACCGTATTGAGAAAACGTTCATCGTTCAGACCAAAGGCAGATGGCTTACTGCTTTCCACATTGAGCACACCAATGGGTTGCCCGTTCGCGCGTATGGGCACACACAGTTCGGATATCATCCCGGATGTCATTTCAATATAACTGGGTTCACTAGCTACATCATCCACACGGACAATGCTGCCATGCAAAATAGCCCTGCCTGTAACTCCTTCAGTGATGGGATAGCTTTCCTGCCAGCGATCCTGATTAGCCCCCATATAAGAAGGATGCGGCTTTAACATGGTCCCGTCGGTATCCAGCAGCAAAAAGCCGCATTGTTCGGGGTAGATCTGGGCGATGATCCCGGTGACTTTCTCGATCACTTCATCTTCTGATGTACTCTCTGCTTCGGCAATTGCCACCGAGTGAAGGATGGTGAGTTCCTGAACCTGACGTTCCAGGGCTTTCTCTGCATCCTTTTGTTGAGTCAGGTCTGTGACAACAGAGATCGCTCCGTTCGTCTCATGATCCTTCCAGCGTGGGACACCTGTAATTAATGTAGGTACTTCGCGTGAGCTCTTGTGAATCAGGGTCGATTCGTATGTCGTTGTGAGTCCATGAACACGCTGAGACTTCATCTCCTTGATAAGCTCCTGACTGTATTCTGCTGTAAAGTCAGCAGGTGTTTTGCCAAGGATCTCATCTGGTGTGCGCCCCAGCATACTGGCATACGCCGGGTTCACGTACTCAAATTTTCCATCCTTATTCGTGACAGTGAGTCCCTGACCCATATTATTGAGCACCTGTAGGGCAAAGTCACGTTCTGCCTGTAATGCGCTTTGAGCCTTTTTCTCATCGGTCACATCATAATACATGGATAGGATGCAAATGATCCCACCCAGTTCGATTAATTCATGATAGGCGATTGTATCCCGTGGATCGCCGGGTATGTTTGTGAATTGATGCTCAATTCCTTGGATCGACCCCTCATCCTTGAGGGTTTTGACCAACAACTCTCGATCGGCGCTGGCATTCCATAGACCGATCTCCAGGGATGTGTGACCGATGACATGGTCCAGAGATTTTCCGAAGAGCTTGAGGAAAGCCTGGTTGGCGTCGATAAACCTGTCATCTTCCAGTGAAACGACACACGTTGCGATAGGAGACGCATGAAAAATACGTCGAAACCGCTCCTCGCTCTTTCTAATTTGTTCAATTGATTCTTTTTCTTTTGTGATGTCGATCAGGATGCCATGCCAGTAAAGAGGATTCCCGTTTGCGTCGCGGATTAGATTCGTGTCTTCTTTGATCCATATCACCCTGCCATCGCGGCGGATAAAGCGATATTCTTCAGAAAAGCGGCTTCCATCTTGCTTGGACTTCTTGTCTCCATCCAGAATCCTTTCACGATCTTCCGGGTGAATGGAATTGGCCCAAATCTTTTGTCTTATATACCATTCACTCTGAGGATATCCGGTCAGTTCCTCAATCCGGGGACTCATATAAATCGTGTCTCCGAATTCATTTGCTTCATCGATGAAGACAACCGCCGGAATTTGTTCTACAAGGGATTGGTACTTAACCTCCGCCCGACGAAGTGCTTCCTGTTCGCGCAATAATCGGTTTTGTGCAACGGCATTGCTTATAACGACTGGAAGACGGTGCAGGTAATCACTCTGTTTAACCAGATAATCCGCTGCGCCCGCTTTGAGGGCGGCTACAGCAACTTCCTGATCCCCTTGTCCTGTAACAAGCACAACTGCGGGTGTTGCCCCCCCTTCCCTAACTTTCTTCAACAATTCCAAACCACTTCCATCGGGTAGACGGAGATCACTCAAGATCAGGTCGATCTCTGGGTCAGATTCCAGGGTGCGCAGAGCATCCTTCATTGTCTCGGCATGCAGCAATACGAACTCCTGGTGAAGATTATCCTCCAGTGTCCTTTGTGCAAGCACTACATGTGCAATTTCATCTTCAACATATAAGATTTTCATCGGATGATATCGTTCTTGGTAACGAAGATTCAGATGTTGTGGTTGTCAAAGGTCATTATAAAACAAAGTGCGAATCGAACCATATTAGTATAATGAAAAAGCAGAATCATGGCGTCGTCAGAATTGTAATTTGGATGCGAACCAGGGGAGATAACTGCAAGCAAAGTGGAAGGTTTATTGCATTACCCCGTGACTGTTTGGGTATATGAAAAAAAAGACGCCGCAAGGCGTCATCGAAGTTTGTTTATTAGAGGCGTCGAGGGGATTCGAACCCCTGAATAAGGGTTTTGCAGACCCTTGCCTTACCACTTGGCCACGACGCCATTTTAAAGAACTGAGCGGGCGATGGGATTCGAACCCACGACCTTCTCCTTGGCAAGGAGACGT